>NZ_CP040695.2:948781-1265042 GCF_005954645.2 Nocardioides sp. S-1144 | reverse complement strand
GCGGCGACCGCCGGGGCGGTCCCGGCCATCAGGCGGCGCTGAGGATGTCCAGCACGAAGTACAGCGTCGAGCCGCCGGGGATGCCCGGCTGGTCCTGGTCGCCGTAGCCGAGGTCCGGCGGGATGGCGAGCAGCACGCGGCTGCCGACCGGCACGCCCACCAGGCCCTGGTCCCAGCCCTGGATCAGCTGGCCGACGCCGATCTGCGCGGTGAACGGCTCGCGGCTGTAGCTCTCGTCGAAGGGCTCCTCGGTGCCGTAGCCCTGGCCCCAGTAGTCGGCCTGGATCGTCTGGCCGGCGGTGACCTCCGCGCCGTCGCCCTCCTCGACGACCCGCACCTCGAGCTCGTCGCCGGGCTCGGCGGTGCCGGAGAAGTCGAGACCCGTGACGTCGCCCTCCTCGTTCGTCTCGATCGCGGGCGCCCAGTCACCCGACGTCTCGCCCGTGGTGTCGGACGCCGTCTGGTCCTCGTCGTCGTCCCCGCCGCACGCGGTGAGGGAGAGGGCGAGGCTCAGCACGAGCGCCGGCGCGGCGACGACTCGGAGGACTCGGCGGGACCGGGCAGCGGTGTGGGACATGGCGCCGAGGATATTGGGCGCCGCCCCCCGGTCAGCCGGACGGGGGTGCCGGGAGCACCTTCTGGAGCTCGTGGCCGTCCTCGACCGCGACGTAGCCGAGCCGGTCGTTGACGGCGTTCATCGCGGCGTTGCCGCCGGCGTTGCCGGTCAGCACCGTGGCGCAGTCGGGCCACTGCTCGCGCACGAGGCGGTGCAGCCGCACCTTGAGGGCGAGACCGAGGGCGTGCCCGCGGTGCTCGGGCAGCACCAGGGTGCCGGAGATGCCGCAGCGGTGCGGGGCGGCGAGCGCGCGGACGGCCTCGCTGTAGCCGACCAGGCTCCCGTCGGGGGCCCGCGCGGCGACGAGCAGGCGCTGCCGGCCGACGGCGGCCTGGTGGGCCTCGGCGGCGCGGAGCCGCTCGGCGTCCCAGGTCTCGGGTCGGAGGTCGACGTCCCCGAGCGGGATCTCCCCGAGGAAGCGCGTGTAGAGGGCGCAGACCCGCTCGACCTGGTCCTCGGGCGTGGTGTCGCCCCACCAGAGCACGTCGTGGCCGCCCGAAGGCCCGGCGACCTCGGCGTCGACGTCGTCCCACAGGTGCTCGGTGGCGGCCAGGTCGACGCTCTTCTTCTCCTCCAGGCCGGCCCGCCGGTAGCCGTGCGCCCCGGCGAAGGCCAGTCCCGGGCTCTCCTGTCCCGGCGGCGCGATCGTCTCGGCCAGGAGGGTGCGGCGGCCCAGCCCGAGGGCCAGGTGCTCGGCCTCGCGCAGGAGCGCCGTGCCGACGCCGAGGCGGCGGCTGCCGGGCAGGCAGTAGACCTCCAGGAACGCCAGGTGCGGGTTGTCGCGGCCGACGGTGCTCACGGAGGCGGCGCCGACCGGCTCGCCGTCGCGCCGGGCGAGCAGGTGGTGCTGCTCGCGGTCGGGGTGGGGCGTCGTCCAGTGCCGCTGGGCGTCCGGCCAGGCGGGGAAGGTGTCGAGGCGGACGTGCTCGCGCGACCACAGCGCGACGTGCCACCAGGCGTGCAGGAACGGCGTGCTGGTCACCGGGAAGCCGAGGACCTGGATCCCGTCGCCGCTCATAGGCGCCCACCCTACGACCGGGCCCGGGGTCAGGGGGCCAGGTACGGGTCCGCGCCTACGACAGGCTGAGCCGCTCCCGGACGACGTCGGCGAGGCGGTGGGCGACGTCGTCGGCCCGCTCCTGCGTGGCGGCCTCGACCATCACCCGCACCAGCGGCTCGGTGCCCGAGGGGCGCAGCAGCACCCGGCCCTCCTCGCCCAGCGCGGCCTCCTCGGCGGCCACCGCGGCGGCGAGCACCTCGTCGGTGCTGCAGCGCGCCTTGTCGACGCCGGGCACGTTGACCAGCACCTGCGGGAAGCGGGTCACCACGGCGGCGAGGTCGCGCAGCGAGCGGCCGGTGGTGACCATCCGCTGCAGCACGTGCAGGGCGGTCAGGACGCCGTCGCCGGTGGTGGCGTGGTCGCGCATGATGACGTGGCCGGACTGCTCGCCGCCGAGGTTGTAGCCGCCGGCGTTCATGTCCTCGAGCACGTAGCGGTCCCCCACGCCGGTCTGGCGCACGACGATGCCCGCGTCGGTCATCGCCCTGACGAAGCCGAGGTTGCTCATCACGGTCGCGACCACGGTGTCGTCGACCAGCCGGCCGGCGTCGCGCAGGGCCAGCGCCAGGATCGCGAGGATCTGGTCACCGTCGACGACGGCGCCGGTGGCGTCGACGGCCAGGCACCGGTCGGCGTCGCCGTCGACGGCGAAACCGGCGTGCGCGCCGTGGTCGACGACGGCGCGCTGCAGCCGGTCGAGGTGGGTGGAGCCGTAGCCGTCGTTGATGTTGAGCCCGTCGGGCTCGGCACCGATGGTGACGACCTCGATGCCGGCGTCGGCGAAGGCGCGCGGCCCGACGTCGCTGGCCGCGCCGTGCGCGCAGTCGAGGACGACGCGCAGCGGGCCGATGGTGCCGTCGAGGGTGCGGGCCAGGTGGGCGGCGTACTCCTCCACCGTGGGCGCGTAGGGGCGCACGCGGCCGACGTCGCCGCCGGTGGGGCGGTCCCACTCCTGCCCGAGGTGCGCCTCGATCTCGCGCTCGAGGGCGTCGTCGAGCTTGACGCCGCCGCGGGCGAGGAACTTGATGCCGTTGTCGGGCATCGCGTTGTGGGAGGCGCTGATGACGACGCCGACGTCGGCGCCGAGGGCGTCGGTGAAGTAGGCGACGCCGGGGGTCGGCAGCACCCGCAGGCGCAGGACGTCGACGCCGGCCGAGGCCAGCCCGGCGACGACCGCGTGCTCGAGGAACTGCCCGGAGATGCGGGTGTCGCGGCCGACGACCGCGAGCGGGCGCGGGCCGGAGTAGTCGCCGCGGTCGACCAGGACGCGCGCGGCCGCGACGCCGAGGTCGAGCGCGAGCTCGGCGGTCAGGAGCCCGTTGGCCAGGCCGCGGACGCCGTCGGTTCCGAAGATGCGGGTCATCAGGATCGTTCTCCCATGCTGACAGCGGTCGAAAAGCACGTCGGTCGGCGGCCCGGAGCGGGCCGCCGACCGATGTGGGTGCCGCCGCGGTGCTGGGGACCAGCGCCGCGGCCGGCGATCAGCGCTTGCTGAACTGGGGCGCCTTGCGGGCCTTCTTGAGACCGGCCTTCTTGCGCTCGATGACGCGCGAGTCGCGGGTCAGCAGACCGGCCTTCTTGAGCGTGGCGCGGTTGGTCTCGAGGTCGATCTCGTTCAGGCACCGGGCGATGCCGAGGCGCAGCGCGCCGGCCTGACCGGTGATGCCGCCGCCGTGGATGCGGGCGATGACGTCGAAGCGACCCTCGAGCTGCAGGGCGGCGAACGGCTCGTTGACCACCTGCTGGTGCAGCTTGTTGGGGAAGTAGGAGTCCATCGTGCGGCCGTTGATCCGGAAGTTGCCGGTGCCGGGGACGATCCGCACGCGGGCGACGGCCTCCTTGCGGCGACCGGTCGCGGCGGCCGGGGCGATGGTGGCCGGGCGGGCCGGGGTGTCGGCGCCAGCGGCGCTCTCGGACGTGTAGGCAACGCCGGACTCGTCGGTCTCGAAGGTCTCCTCGACCTCGGTGACCTCGGTGGTGTTCTCAGACATCTGTTCTCTACCTGCTCTGCTCGTCGTGGAAGGTCGTGTTACTGGGAGATCTGGACGATCTCGTGGGGCACGGCCTTCTGAGCGGCGTGCGGGTGGTCGGGGCCGGCGTACACCTTCAGCTTGGTGAGCTGCTGACGGCTGAGCTTGTTCTTGGGGAGCATGCCCCACACGGCGCGCTCGATGACCTTGCGGGCGTCCTTGGCCAGGACGTCGCCGATCGCGGTCTCGGTGAGGCCGCCCGGGAAGCCGGAGTGGCGGTAGACCTTCTTGGTCGTGGCCTTGTTGCCGGCCAGGGCCACCTTCTCGGCGTTGACGACGATGACGAAGTCGCCGCCGTCGACGTTCGGGGCGTAGGTCGGCTTGTGCTTGCCACGCAGGAGGGTGGCGCACACGACCGCGAGGCGGCCCAGGACGATGTCCTGGGCGTCGATGACGTGCCAGGTGCGCTCGATGTCACCGGGCTTGGGGGCGTAGGTACGCATGTGGGTGCTCATTCTCGTTCGTGGGGTCCGGCAGGGGGTGCCCTGGCGGGATGCGCCCGAGCGACTCGGGTGCGTGGGTCTTCTGACGAACTCTGTCCGGCTCCTCTTCGTCCGGATCTGCATCTCGACCGTGGGTACGGCGGTCGGGACGCGGCAGGAGACTCGACCCACCAAGATACGGTCCCCGCGCGGCGAACGGCAATTCGGGACCTCGCCGCCACCTCCGGCGTCCGTCAGGCGGTGCCGGGTGAGCGGGCGTCCGGGCAGCGGACTAAGTTGAGGGGGTGACCGACTCTCTCACCGTCCGCGACAACCGCACCGGCTCGGAGTACGACGTCCCGATCACCGACGGCACCATCAAGGCCGCCGACCTCGGGAAGATCCGCACCGACGACGAGACCCCCGGCCTCGCGGTCTACGACCCAGGCTTCGTCAACACCGCCTCCTGCCGCTCCGCCGTCACCTACATCGACGGCGACAAGGGCATCCTCGAGTACCGCGGGTACCCCATCGAGCAGCTGGCCGAGGGGTCCAGCTTCCTCGAGGTGGCCTACCTGCTGGTGCACGGAGCGCTCCCCACCAAGGCCGAGTACGACGCCTGGGTGCACGAGATCACCTACCACACGTTCGTCCACGAGAACGTCAAGACGTTCATGGAGGGCTTCCGCTACGACGCGCACCCGATGGGGATGCTGATGGCGTCGGTGGGGGCACTCTCGACGTTCTACCCCGAGGCCGCCGACATCAAGGACGCCGACAACCGGCACATGCAGATCGTCCGGATGATCGCGAAGATGCCGACCCTCGGCGCCTGGTCGTTCCGCAACGCGCAGGGCAAGCCGTTCGTCTACCCCGACAACGAGCTCAGCTACACCGCGAACTTCCTCTCGATGCTGTTCAAGATGAGCGAGCAGCGCTACGAGCCCGACGAGCGCCTCGTCAAGGCCCTCGACGTGCTCTTCATCCTGCACGCCGACCACGAGCAGAACTGCTCGACCAACGCCGTCCGCTCGGTCGGCTCCTCGCAGGTCGACCCGTACTCCGCGGTCGCGGCCGGCGTCGGCGCCCTCTACGGCCCGCTGCACGGCGGCGCCAACGAGGCCGTGCTGCGCTCGCTCAAGCGGATCGGGTCGAAGGAGAACATCCCCGCCTTCATCCAGGGCGTCAAGGACGGCAACGAGCGGCTGATGGGCTTCGGCCACCGGGTCTACAAGAACTACGACCCGCGCGCCCGGATCATCAAGAAGGCCGCCGAGGACGTCTTCGACGTCACCGGCACCAACCCGCTGCTCGACATCGCCCTCGAGCTCGAGAAGATCGCGCTCGAGGACGAGTACTTCGTCAGCCGCAAGCTCTACCCGAACGTCGACTTCTACTCCGGCCTGATCTACGAGGCCTTCCAGTTCCCGCCCGAGATGTTCACGGTCCTCTTCGCCATCGGCCGCACGCCCGGCTGGCTGGCGCAGTGGCTCGAGCTCGTCCAGGACAAGGAGCAGAAGATCGCCCGGCCGAAGCAGATCTACACCGGCGACCGCCAGCTCACCTTCACCCCCGCCTCCGAGCGCTGGGCGTGACTGACCCGAGCTGACCTGAGCTGACCGGACCCGGGCCCACCGCCCGGACCCCGCGCTGACCCGTCGCTGATCAGCGACGGGTCAGTGCAGTTTTCCCGCTGACCCGTCGCTGATCAGCGACGGGTCAGCGGGTCACGGGAGGTCGGGGAGGTCGGTGCGGTGCAGCCAGGCCTCGAAGAGGGCGTCGAGGTCGTGGCCGGTGCGCTCGGCGGCCTCGCGCTCGAAGTCGGCGGTGGTGACGTTGCCGCCGGCGTGGTCGGCGACCCAGCCGCGCAGCAGGTCGAAGAACGCGTCGTCGCCGACGGTGCGGCGCAGGGCGTGCAGGGTGAGCGCGCCGCGCTTGTAGACGCGGTCGTCGAACATCAGCTCCGGACCGGGGTCGGAGAGCAGCAGGTCCTCGTCGAGGCGGGAGAGCCGGTCGTGGTGGTGGGTGGCCAGGTCGTCGGCGCTGTCGCCGCCGGAGGCCTCCGACCAGAGCCACTCGCTGTAGCAGGCGAAGCCCTCGTGCAGCCAGATGTCCTGCCAGCGGCGCAGCGTGACGGCGTTGCCGAACCACTGGTGCGCGAGCTCGTGGGCGACCAGCCGCACGCAGTCCCAGTCGCCGGTCATGAAGTTGCGGCCGAACGTCGACAGGCTCTGCGACTCCAGCGGGATCTCCAGGTCGTCGTCGGTGACGACGACGGCGTACGCCGGGAACGGGTAGGGCCCGAACAGCTCGGCGAAGGTGGCCAGCATCTCGGCGTTGCGGCCGAAGGCGGCCTCGAAGCCCTCCCCCGCGTCGGCCGGCACCGCGGCGGTCACCGGCGGGTCGGTGCCGAGCTGGCGGACGTCGTACCGGCCGATCTGCACCGTCGCCAGGTAGGTCGCCATCGGCTCGACCTGCTCGTGGACCCAGGTCGTGGCGCTCGCGCCGCGCTGCCGGCTGGTCTCCGTGCCGTTGGCGACGACGGTGTAGCCGTGCGGTGCGGCGACGGCGATCCGGTAGGAGGCCTTGTCGTCGGGCCGGTCGTTGCAGGGGAACCAGGTCGGCGCGCCGTGCGGCTGGGCGGCCACGATGACGCCGTCGGTGAGCTCCTCCCACCCGGCGTCGCCGAGGTGCTTGGCGACCAGCGGCTGGGGGTTGCCGGCGTAGGTGACGCGGAGCGTGAACGACGCCCCGGCGGCCAGCGGCGTCCGCGGGGTGACGACGAGACGGTGGCCGCGCTGGGTGAAGCGCGGCGTCGCGCCGTCGAGGGTGACCTTGGTGGCGGTGAGGTGGGCCAGGTCGAGCACGACCCGCTCGGTGTCGGCGGTGGCGCGGGCCCGGATCTCGGCCTGGCCGCGCAGGTGGTTGCGCACCAGGTCGTAGGCCAGGTCGAGGTCGTAGTGCTCGGCGCTCCAGCTCGGGTCGCCGTGGTCGGGGAGGTAGGGGTCGGCGGTGGGCAGGTTCCTCATCGCGGCTGGTGCCCGCCGTCCCACGGCCCGATCGGGTTGCCGATCCACGTCGTCCGGTCCGGCACGGACTCGCCCCTCATCACCAACGACACGGGGCCGACCGTAGCGTGCCGGCCGAGGGTCGCAGCGGGCAGGATCACGCTGTTGGGACCGAGGGTCGCACCGCGCTCCAGGGTGACGACGTCGGTGGCCAGTCGCCGGTCGTGGAACAGGTGGGTCTGCACCACGCTGCCCTGGTTGACCGTCGCCCCGTCGCCGAGCTCGACGAGGTCGGTCTCGGGCAGCCAGTAGGTCTCGCACCAGACGCCGCGCCCGATCCTCGCGCCGAGCAGGCGGAACCACGCGTTGAGGATCGGGGTGCCGCTCACCGTGCGGGCGAACCACGGGGCGGCGACCACCTCCACGAAGGTGTCGGAGAGCTCGTTGCGCCACACGAAGCCGCTCCAGAGCGGGTGGCTGCCGGGCCGCAGGCGGCCGACCAGGGCCCACTTCGCGGCGACCGCGACGAGCGCGGCGACGAGCCCCGCCGCCACCAGGAGCGGCCCGGTGAGCAGTGCCGCGGCCACGACACCGGGTCCGTCGAGCAGGGCGACGACGCCGATCGCGACCAGCGCGGCGAGCCCGGAGCCGACCACCGCCGGCAGCAGGCGGCAGAGCTCGACCAGCGCGCGGTAGACCCGCAGCCGGGTCGGGGGGTCGAAGGTGCGGTGGTCGACGGCCGCGTCCGCCGTCCGGCGCAGCGGGGCCGGCGGGCTGCCGAGCCAGGACTCCCCCTTGGACGCCGTCCGGCGCCGCGGCGCGGCCGACAGCACCGCGACGAGGGACGCCTTCGGCACCCGGCGGCCGGGGGCGGCCATGCCGGAGTTTCCCACGAAGGCGCGCTTGCCGATCTTGACCCGCTCGGCGCGCAGCCAGCCGCCACCGAGCTCGTAGCCGCCGATGAGGGTGTCGTCGGCGAGGAACGACTCGTCGTTGACCTGGGTGAGCGAGGGGATCATCAGCACCGTGGACGCCTCGACGTCCCTGCCGATCCGGGCGCCGAGGGCGCGCAGCCAGTGCGGCGTCAGCGTCGAGGAGTAGAGCGGGAAGAGCCAGGTGCGGGCCTCGTCGAGCACCCGCATCGTCGTCCAGACGGCCAGGGCCGCACGGCTCCGCACCGGGTGGACGCCGGCGACGACGGCCCGGCCCGCCACGCGGACCACCGCCAGCACGAGGAGCGCCAGGACGACCAGGCCGACGACGGTCGAGAGCGGCAGCCAGGCGAGGAGGCCCAGCAGCCCGGCGGCGTCGTCCGGACGGTCGGCGAGGAGCAGGGGCGGCAGCGCGCCCGCGAGGACCGCGACGACCGGCAGGGAGGCGAGCAGCAGCGCGACCGCGCCGTAGGCCGCGACCCACCACCGGCTGTTGCTGGGCCGGTCGGACCAGGGGCCGCGGGCGTCGTCGGAGATCCGCTCGGCGGGCGAGCCCGACCAGAACCCGCCGTCGGGCACGCGCCCGAACACCGCGGAGCCGGGACCGACCTCGGCGTCCGCGCCGACGTGGGCGCCGGGGCAGAGCATCGACCGCGCCCCGACGCGCGCGCGGGCGCCCACGCGCACCGCGCCGAGGTGCAGGACGTCGCCGTCGACCCAGTAGCCCGACAGGTCGACCTCGGGCTCGATCGAGCACCCCCGGCCGAGGGTGAGCAGACCGGTGATCGGCGGCACCGAGTGCAGGTCGACGTCGCGCCCGACCCGGGCGCCGAGCAGCCGGGCGTACCAGGTCATGAACGGCGCGGAGGCCAGCCCGACCGCGCCGAGCTCGTCGGCGACGTGCCCGGCGAGCCAGAGCCGCAGGTGGGCCTTGCCGCCGCGGGGGTGGTCGCCCGGCTCGACCGGGCGGAGCAGCAGGCGCGCGGCGCCGGCCGCGAGCAGCATCCGGCCCGGTGGGGCGACGAAGCCCGCGCCGAGCACGACCAGCAGCCAGGCCGGGACGCCGGGCAGCCAGGCGAGTCCGTCGAGGGTGCCGAGCAGCAGGCAGGCCAGACCGACCCAGAAAACCCAGCGCGGCACGGCCAGGCAGCGCACCAGCACCGTCGCCACGACCTGACCGGCCTGCGTCTTGAGCGGCGTCGGGCGCACGCTGCGGTCGGAGGCGGGCCCGGCGGCGGCCATGCCCTCGAGGTGCGTGGCGAGGTCACCGAGGGTGGGGTGCTCGTAGAGCTCGCCGACCACGACGTCGGGGAAGCGCGCCCGCAGCCGCGAGACGAGCTGGGCGGCGGACAGGCTGCCGCCGCCGAGGTCGAAGAAGTCGGCCGTGCGCGTCTCGGCGCCCGAGCCGAGGATGTCGAGCCAGAGCTCCGCGACCCAGGCCTCGGTGGCGCTGAAGCCGGACGCCGTCGGGTCGGTGGAGCGGGGCAGCGGCCACGGGAGGGCGTCGCGGTCGACCTTGCCCGACGTCCGGGTGGGCAGGGTGTCGACCACGGCGAGCCGGGGCACCAGGGCCGCCGGCAGGTCGCGCCGCAGGAGCGCGAGGGCCGCGGTGGGGTCGAAGGCGTCGTCGGCCGACACGTAGCCGACGAGCAGGCTGTTGCCGGCCGCCGACCTCCGCACGGCCGCCGCGGCACCGTGGACGCCGGGCAGCGCGAGCAGGGCGCTGTCGATCTCGCCGAGCTCGATCCGGCGGCCGCCGAGCTTGACCTGGTCGTCGGCGCGACCGCCGAACAGCAGGCCCGCGGGGTCGTGGACCACGAGGTCGCCGCTGCGGTAGGCGCGGTCCCAGCCGAGGGTCGGCATGGCGGCGTACTTCTCGGCGTCCTTGGCGGGGTCGAGGTAGCGGGCCAGGCCGACGCCGCCGATGATCAGCTCGCCGGTGGCGCCCTCCGGCACGCGGTGGCCCTCGGCGTCGACGACGGCCAGGTCCCAGCCGTCCAGCGGCAGGCCGATGCGCACCGGCCCCTCCCCCGTGAGCTCGGTGCCGCAGGCCACGACCGTCGCCTCGGTGGGGCCGTAGGTGTTCCAGACCTCCCGGCCGGGGGCGACCAGGCGGGCGGCCAGCTCGGGCGGGCAGGCCTCCCCGCCCATGATGAGGAGCCGGACGTCGGCGAGTGCGGCGGCCGGCCAGAGCGCGACCAGGGTGGGCACGGTCGAGACGACGGTGACCCGGTTGGCGACCAGCCACGGCCCGACGTCGATGCCGCTGCGCACGAGCGCGCGGGGGGCGGGGACCAGGCACCCGCCGTAGCGCCAGGCCAGCCACATCTCCTCGCAGCTGGCGTCGAAGGCGACCGAGAGGCCGGCCATCACCCGGTCGCCGACGCCGAGCGGGCGGTCCTGGCAGAACATCCGCGACTCGGCGTCCACGAACGCCGCCGCCGAGCGGTGGGTCACCGCGACGCCCTTGGGCCGGCCCGTCGAGCCGGAGGTGAAGATGACCCACGCGTCGTCGTCCAGGCCGGGGTCGGGCCGGTCGGGGTCGGGCTCGGTGGCGGTGGTGGGGTCGGTGGTGGGGGCGGTGGTGGGGGCGGTGGTGGGGTCGGTGGCCGGGCGACGCGGGACGACGACCAGGTCGTTGCCGACCACCGCGGCGACGTCGGCCTCGCCGAACACGAGCCGGGCGCGCTCCTCGGGGTCGTCGGCGTCGACCGGCACGTAGGCGGCGCCGGCGAGCAGGATGCCGATGATGGCGACGTAGAGGTCGGTGGTGCCGGAGGAGACGCGGACCCCGACCTTGTCGCCGGGGCCGACGCCGAGGGCGGCGAGCTCGGCGGCCAGCTCGTCGGCCGCCTCCTCGAGCTCGGCGTAGGTGAGGACGCCGGTGCCGGCGTCGACCGCGGGCTCGTCCGCGGCCTGCGCGACGCTCTCCCGGAAGATCTCGACGAGGGTGCGCGGGGGCGGTGCGTGCGCGCCCCGGAGCAGGGGGTCGCCGGGATCGTCGTTCACTGGACCCACCCTCCCCCACGCGGGTGAACGGGAGGTGACGCGCCCGGGTGGTGGGCGGTGGTGCAGGGCCGTGGTGGGCGGCCGGGTCAGGCGGGGGTCGCGGTGTGGGCGTGGATCGCCGGGAGCACGACGTCCCAGGTCGAGCGGGGTGGCACCTGGTGGCCCATGCCCTCGACGACGAGCAGCCGTGCGCCGGGCACGGCGGCCGCCAGCGCCTCGCCGTGGGCGAGCGGGAAGAGCGGGTCGTGGCTGCCGTGGACGACGAGGGTCGGGACGGCGAGGTGGTGGACGTCGGGCGCCGGCCGGTTGTCGTCGCTGTCGTCGCTGTCGTCGCTGTCGTCGTGGCCAAGCACGAGCCAGTGGTTGCCGGCGGCCGCGACGTCGTGGCTGCGGTCGAAGGTCGCCCCGGCGGCCGCCCGGGCGTCGTCGACGTCGACGCCGAGCGCCCCGGAGAAGGCGCGCTCGGCGGCCAGCGACCAGGCGACGACGGCGTCGCGGTCGGTCCAGTCGGGGTCGGGCGGCGGGTCCGCGAACCAGGCCGCCGCCGACGGCGTCGGGCCGGGCAGGGGCGCGTCGACCCCGCCGACCGCGCTGGTGGCGACCAGCGTCAGCGAGGCGACCAGGTCCGGTCGGCGCAGGGCGACCGACTGCGCGATGCCGCCGCCCATCGAGACCCCGACGAGGTGGGCGGGCCCGAGCCCGAGCGCCTCCAGGAGCCCCTCGGCGTCGCGGTCGAGCACGCCGCCGTCGTAGTCCGGCGCTCCGGGCGGGCTGGTGGTCGAGCGGCCGGTGTCGCGGTGGTCGTAGCGGACGACGTGGCGACCGGCGGCGGCCAGCGTCGTGCACCAGTCGGGCGACCAGCCGTCCATCGAGCCGGCCGCCCCGGCGAGCAGCACGACGGGCGGGTCGGCCGGGTCGCCGAACGCCTCGACGCAGAGCTCGACGTCGCCGACCGGGACGAGGGTGGTGGTGCTCATGACGGTGGTGACCCGATCACCCGGGCGGACTCATCGGCGGCCCACGCGGCGTCGCGCATCGCGCCCGCGACGGCGGCGAAGTCCCCGGCCGGCACCTCGAACAGCCCCCGCCGGAACGGCAGCCCCCAGTGCTCCTCGTCGTCGACGAACCCGAGCACCGGCAGGAGCGGCCGCACCGGGACGGCGACGACCCGCTCGAACTCGACGCGGCGACGCCAGGGGTGGAGGTCGTGGCCCACCTCGACGCGGTACGGCTCGTCGTCGGCGACGACCCCGAGCGCGGTGAACCGCTGCAGCGGCCGGGCGGCCCCGATCGACTCCCGCGGCGAGTAGAACGCGATCCCGTCGCCCCGTGCCAGCCGCCGCAGCCGCGTGTCGGTGCCGTGACCGGCCTGGGTGAAGCCGCCCTCCACCCCGAGCAGGACGTGGTCGTGGCTGATCGTGTTGATCCAGTGGCGCGGCACGTCGTCCAGCCAAGCAGGGGGCGGGGACGGTCGCCGACCCGTGCCGACGTCGTCCGGGCGCGACTGGGGGGCCGAGACCTGAACTTGTCGGCCGGGATCCCGGCCCCCAGGTTCAGGTTTCCCCGGTCGACCGGGGAAACCCCGCCCCCCGGCCCGACCCGCGATGATGGGCGCCATGCGGATCGGGATCGTGGGGCTCGGGACCGGCGGGACGACGCTCGCCTGCCTGCTGACCGACGCCGGCCACGACGTCACCGTGGTCGAGCAGGCCACCGACCCGCGCCCGGTCGGGGCGGGCATCTGGCTGCAGGCGCTGGGTCAGGAGGTGCTGGCCCGGCTCGGCCTGCTGGAGCAGCTGCGCGCCGTCTCGCGCCCGGTGGAGCGGGTGCTCATCGTGACCTCGTCCGGACGCCGCCTCGTCGACCTCGGGTACGACGCCCTGCCGGGCGCCACGCCGGCGCTCGGCGTCCACCGCGGGGCGCTGTTCTCGGTGCTGCACGACGCCGTGCTGGCGCGTGGTGTCGACGTCCGGCTGGGGGTGCCGGTCACCGGGGTGCGGCCGACGGCGTCCGGGATGACCGTCGAGACCGCCGCGGGCGACCTCGGCGCGTTCGACCTGGTGGTGGGCTGCGACGGCGTCCGCTCGCCGGTGCGCCGGAGCATGAACGTGACCACGCGCGACAAGCCCTACACCTACGGCGCGCTGTGGGCGGTCGTCGACGACCCCGGGGAGAGCGCCACCGACACCCTGTTCCAGTGCCTGGGCGGCACCTCGGCCTACCTCGGCGTGCTTCCGACCGGCCGCGGCCGGACGTCGATGTTCTGGTCGGTCCGCACCCGCGACACCGCCCGGGTCCTCGCGGCCGGCCTCCCGGCCTGGCGGGCGGCGGCGGCGCCGTACGCCGGCCCGCACGCCGCCCTCCTCGACCGGGTCACCGAGCTGATGCCGGCGACCTACCGCGACGTCGTGGTGCGCACGCCGGTGCGGGTCGAGGGCCGCCACGGCGCCGCGCTGGTCGGCGACAGCGCGCACGCGATGAGCCCGCAGCTCGGCACCGGCACGTCGCTGGCCCTGGCCGACGCGTGGTCGCTGGCCCACGCCCTGGCCACCCGGCCCGCGCTCGGCGACGCCCTCGACGCCTACGCCCGCGACCGCGCCGCGCACCTGCGCTGGTACCAGTGGGCGACCCGGCTGATGATGCCGGTCTTCCAGAGCGACCTCGCCCCGCTGGCGGTGCCGCGCGACGGGCTCGCCCCGCTCCTCACCCGGGTCCCCGGCGTGGCGCCGCTGCTGGTCGGCACGCTGTGCGGGGACCGGACCTCGCCGTGGACGACCTGGTCGCTCGGTCCTGCGTCGGTCCCTGGCTAGCCCTCGACGACCCGCTCGTGCGGGCGGCCCGGGTCCGGGTCGGCCGGGTCGGGCTGGTGGGCCCGCAGGGCCTC
The DNA here is from genome assembly GCF_005954645.2 of Nocardioides sp. S-1144. NCBI lineage: Bacteria > Bacillati > Actinomycetota > Actinomycetes > Propionibacteriales > Nocardioidaceae > Nocardioides > Nocardioides dongxiaopingii. Next base: position 1,251,081 of record NZ_CP040695.2, on the reverse strand, counting down.
GAGCTGGGCGCAGACCGCGACCCCGAGGAACAACGAGATCGCCGACATCAGGCTCCACAGCAGCAGCGCCACGATGCCGGCGAGCGGCCCGTAGGTGCTGCCGAAGGAGCCGCTGACGTTGACGTACAGCGCGAGACCCGCGGCCGCGACCGTGCTGAGGGCGACGGCGACCCCGGAGCCGAGGGCCAGCCACGACAGCGCCGGCTGCCGGCGGCGCGGTGCGTGGTCGAGCAGGATCGCGATCGTGGTGACCAGCAGCACCAGCCCGGCCGGCCACCGCAGCACCTGCCAGGTGGCGTGGGCGGTGCCGGACCACCCGTACTCCGCGACCATCGCGTCACCGAAGGCGCCGCCGGCGACGAGCAGGAAGAACCCGAGGCCGACCGGGAGGACCAGCACCGCCGTCAGCACCGCGGCACGGCCGTACTTGGCCGGGGCGGGCCGGTCGCGGCGGATGCCGTAGATGCGGTTGCTGCCGCGCTCGACCTGGGCCATCGCCGTCGTCATCGAGACCAGCGCCAGCAGCAGGCCCAGCACGAGGGCCACCTCACCGGCCCGCTCGGAACCGCCCGAGACGGCGCCGGCGAGCGCGTCCTCGCCGTCGCCGCCGGGCGAGACCGCCTCCACGGTCCGGGCGATCACCCGGGCCCAGCGGTCGTCGTCCACGTCGGCGGCCAGGCCGGTGACCGCCAGCAGGAACGGGACGACGCCCAGGCAGGTCTGCAGCGCCAGCGCGCGGCTGTTGGTGAACCCGTCCCCGTAGCGGAACCGGACGAAGGCGCCCCGCAGCACCGCGACCAGCCCGTGCTGGCGGGCCAGGTGCCAGGCGTCCTCGGCGTCGAGCTCCTCGCCGTCCATCTCGGTCGTGACGGGCACGAGCCGGGCGGTGGTCATGGGAGAAGCATGGCCTCCCCCTCTCGGGGATCCTCAGTTGACCTGGCGCTCGCGGTCGGCCCAGTAGGGCTTGCGCAGGTCGCGCTTGAGGATCTTGCCGGTCGGGTTGCGCGGCAGCGGGCCGGTGATGTCGACCGAGCGGGGGCACTTGAACGCCGCCAGGTGCTCGCGGCAGAAGGCGATCAGCTCGGCCTCGGTCGCGCTGGCGCCCTCGTGGAGCGACACGACCGCCTTGACCGACTCACCCCAGGTGTCGTCGGGGATCCCGATGATCGCGACCTCCATCACGGCGGGGTGCTCGGCCAGGACCCGCTCCACCTCGGGCGAGTAGATGTTCTCGCCGCCGCTGATGATCATGTCCTTGAGCCGGTCCTGCACGAAGACGTAGCCGTCGGCGTCCACCCTGCCGAGGTCGCCGGTGCGGAACCAGCCGTCCTCGGTGATGACCTGGGCGGTCTCCTCGGGCTTGCCGAGGTAGCCCTGGAAGACCTGCGGCGTGCGCAGCCACAGCTCGCCGTGCTCGCCGGGGGCGACGTCCTCGAGCGTGCCGGGGTCGACGACCTTCACCTCGACGCCGGGGATCGGCCGGCCCGCCGAGACCAGCCGCTCGGGGTGCCCGTCGGCCACGGCGGTGCGGTGGTCCTCCGACGACAGCTGGGTCGCGACGCCGCCGACCTCGGTCAGCCCGTAGACCTGGAGGAAGTCGGTGTCGGGCCAGGCCTCCATCGCGGCGCGCAGCAGCGGCGGCGGCATCGGGGCGGCCCCGTAGGTGTAGGTCCGGAGCGCACCGAACAGCTTCACGGCGTCCGGCCCGGACTGGAGCACCTGCGCGAGCACGGCCGGCACGAGGAAGGTCCGGTTGGCGCCGGCGAGGATCGCCCCGGCCAGGGAGGCGCCGTCGGGGTCGCGGGTCATCACGCTCGGGACGCCGTCGTTGATCGGGAACAGGACGTAGGAGGACCCGCCGACGTGGAAGAGCGGCATCGACACCATGCACTTGTCGCCCGGCTCGAAGCGCCAGCCGTCGTGGGCGTTGCGGGTGTGGCTGACCATGTTGCGGTGGCTGAGCAGGACGCCCTTGGGCCGGCCGGTCGTGCCGGAGGAGTACATGACCAGGCAGGTGTCCTCGGGCGTGACGTCGGGCTGGCGCGACACCGGGGTCGCGCCGGCCAGCCACGCCTCGTACTCGTCGTCGACGCCGTCCGGGGTCACCTCGATGATCCGCTCGACCCTCGTCAGCCGGTCGCGGATCCTCTCGATGGTGGGCATCAGCTCGGTGCCGACGAACAGCACCCGGGCGCCGCAGTCGTTGAGCGCGTAGTCGACCTCGTCGCCGGCCGAGCGCCAGTTGACGATCGCGTTGGCCGCGCCGAGCGAGGCCGCCCCGAGCGAGGTCTCCACGCAGGCCGGGTGGTTCTTGTCGAGGAACGCGACGACGTCGCCGCGGCCGATCCCGTGGGCCCGCAGGCCGCCGGCGTTGCGGCGGACGCGGTCGTCCCACTCGCGCCAGGTGAAGGTGCGCGACAGGTAGGTCACCGCCTCGGCGTCCGGGGTCTCGGTGGCCCAGTGGGCGATGCGGTCGTCGACGAACTGCGGCTCGGGAGCGCTCATGGCGCGATCATGGCGGGGCGGGTGTGAGCCGCGCCACAAGCGGGCGCCGATTCGAGACAGCTTCTTCCCTCTCCCCCAGCAGCGTCTCAGCGCAGTCACAGGAGCGCGGAGCAACCTCGAGAGCATGAACGACACGCCCTCCCGCCCCGAGCACCCGGGTTTCGACGACTACCGCGACGTCCCGCCCCCGCCGCCGCCGTACCGGCCGGACGCCGTCCCCAGCCCCTTCGGCACCCAGGCCCTGCCGGTGCAGGCGCCCGCCCACCCCGGGAGCCCCGGCCGTCCGTCGGCGGATCCGCCCGGACGCGGGCGCAAGGGCTTCGCGGCCGCCGTCGTGGCGGCCGCCCTCGTCGTGGGCGGCGGCGCCGGGCTCGGTGGCGCGGCGGCCTACGACGCCCTCGCCGGTGACGGCGACGCCACCGGTGGCGGCTACGCCTCCTCGGTCGGCACCAGCCAGGTCGTCAGCAGCCCGGACGAGCCGGCCGCCGACGGCAGCGTCGAGCAGGTGGCCGCGGCGGTGCTGCCGTCGGTGGTCAAGCTCGACGTCTCCGGGGCGAGCGAGTCCGGCTCGGGTTCGGGGATCATCCTCAGCTCCGACGGGCTGATCCTCACCAACGACCACGTCGCCTCGGTCGCGGGCGACGGCGGGAGCATCACCGTGTCGTTCTCCGACGGCAGCCACGCACGGGCCACCATCGTGGGCACCGACCCGCTGACCGACACCGCGCTCGTGCAGGCCGAGGACGTCGACGGGCTCACCCCCGCGACGATCGGCGAGTCGGGCCAGGTCGACGTCGGCGAGCAGGTCGTCGCGATCGGGTCGCCCTACGGCCTCGACGCCACGGTCACCTCGGGCATCGTCAGCGCCCTCGACCGACCGGTCGACGTCGGCTCCGACGAGCAGGGCAACGCCACGGTCTACCCGGCGATCCAGACCGACGCCGCGATCAACCCCGGCAACAGCGGCGGACCGCTGGTCGACCTGGCCGGCCACGTCATCGGCATCAACTCCTCCATCAGGTCCACGGCGTCCGCGGGCGGCGAGGCGGGCTCGATCGGCCTCGGCTTCGCGATCCCGATCGACGAGGTGCTCCCGGTCATCGACCAGATGAAGGCCGGCGAGACGCCCACCCACGCCCGGATCGGCGTCTCCGTGCAGGACGTCGCCGCCACGCCCGGCTCGCAGGCCGGCGCCGCCGTCGTCGACGGCGCGCAGATCTCCCAGATCAGCGACGGCTCGGCCGCCGGGCAGGCCGGCCTCCAGGACGGCGACGTCATCACCAAGGTCGACGACACCGCCGTCACCGGCTCCGACTCGCTCATCGCGACCGTGCGGTCCTACCGCCCCGGCGACCAGGTGACGATCACCTACCTGCGCGACGGCAAGGAGCAGACGGTCGACCTGACCCTCGACTCCGACGCCGGCACCTCCTGACCTGGCCCCGTCCGTGCAATTGCCGCGATCGGCTCGACTTCCCGGCCGCGAGCTGGCCGATTCGCGGCAATTGCACGGAACCAGGGGCCCGGTGCGACCGCGCCACGGCTAGGTCAGGCGCTTCTGGAACTCGCCCATGCGGGAGACGGGGCGGAACCCCATCCGGTCGTTGACGCCGATCATGTGGTCGTTGACCTCGGCGTTCCAGGTGGAGACGCGGACGACGTCGGGGCGCTCGGCCTCGAGGAGGCGGTGGTTGGCGACCTTCACCGCCGTGCCCAGCCGGTGACCGCGGTGGTCGCGGTGCACCAGGGTGCCCCACTGGAAGGCCGTGGTGGAGCGGCCGTGGACGATCATCGAGTAGGCGACCACGGTGCCGGCCGCGTCGAGGGCGACGGTGTGGAACGACGTCCGGCCCTGCCGGGCGACGTTGGCCTCGATCTGGCGCAGCAGCGCCACGTCGACGTCGGGGTCCTCGACCTCGATGTCGCCGGTGGGCGCCTCGGTCGCCAGGCTCGCGTCGAGGACCAGCCAGCCCTCGGCCAGCTCGTCGGGGACGTCGCCGACCCACGACCGGAGCTCGTAGCCGCGGTGGTGCGGCGCGGCCTCGGCGGCGAGCGCGTCGAGCAGGACGGCGTCGGCGGGCACGTCGAGCCAGCGCTGCACGTCGCTGAGCCCGAGCGCGAAACCCGCCGCCCGGGCGAAGGCGACGTCGCGCGACCCCGTGCCGTCGGTGCCGTGCTCGTGGCGCCAGGGCACCTCGGCGTCGAGCAGCGACCGGCCGGCGGCGACCGCGGCCGCCTCGACGTGCTCGAGCATCGTGCGCCCGTGCCCGCGGCGCTGGTGGGCCGGCGCGACGGCGACCTCGACGAAGGCCTTGGTCAGGTTGTCGCGCTGCGGCAGCACGAGGACCCCGACGGCGACGACCTCGCCGCCGGCCCGCCCGACGTAGCCGACCCGCTCCTTGCCGTCGGACGGCTCCTGCCACTGCACCCGGGTCTCGGCGAGGTCGTAGACCTGCGCGGCGGCCACGCCCACGGCGTCCTCGAGGGCCGCGGCGCGGGTCGCGTGCCACAGCGCGAACGTCGCGTCGTCGAACGGGTCGAGCCGCGCGACCTCGAGCCCGCTCACCGGGCGCGCTCCACGCGGCCCTCGTCCCACACCGGGCCGTCGGACTCGTAGACCTCCCCGTCGGAGCCGTAGACCAGGAACCGGTCGAAGCCGCGCGCGAACCACCGGTCGTGGGTGACGGCGAGGACGGTGCCGTCGAAGGCGTCGAGCCCCTCCTCCAGCGCCTCGGCCGACTGGACGTCGAGGTTGTCGGTCGGCTCGTCGAGCAGCAGGAGGGTGGCGCCGGACAGCTCGAGCAGCAGGATCTGGAACCGGGCCTGCTGGCCGCCGCTGAGCGTCTCGAACCGCTGCTCGGCCTGCGCGCTGAGCTCGTAGCGGTCGAGCACCCGGCTGGCCTGCTCGCGGCCCATCCCCATCCGCCCGGCCATCCGGCCGTCGGCGTCGACGCGGCCACCCTCGCCCCGGTGCAGGATCTCCACGAGGGTCCGTCCGACCAGCTCCGGGTGCTCGTGGGTCTGCACGAACCAGCCCGGGCGCACGCGGGCGCCGAGCTTGGCGGTCCCGCGGTGCGGCACCGCCTTGATGTCGACGTCGCCGACCGGCTGGTGCTCGACGTCCGGGTCGCTGCCCCCGATCGCCAGCAGGCGCAGGAAGTGCGACTTGCCGGACCCGTTGGAGCCCAGGACGGCGACCCGCTCGCCGTACCAGACCTCCAGGTCGAAGGGGCGCATCAGACCGGTGAGCTCGAGGTCGGTGCAGACCACGGCCCGCTTGCCGGTGCGTCCACCCTTGAGCCGCATGGAGACCTGCTGCTCGCGCGGCTGCTCGACCGGCGGTCCGGCCTCCTCGAACTTGCGCAGCCGGGTCTGGGCGGCCTTGTACTGGCTCGCCATGCCGTCGTTGTACTCGGACTTGATCTTCAGCCGCAGCACCAGCGCCTTGATCTTCGCGTGCTCCTCGTCCCACCGCTTGCGCATCTCCTCGAAGCGCTCGAAGCGGTCCTTGCGGGCCGCGTGGTAGCTCGCGAAGCCGCCGACGTGGGTCCACACCAGGTTGCCGGCGTGGCCGAGCTCGACGGTGACGACCCGGGTCGCGGTGTTGTCGAGCAGCTCGCGGTCGTGGCTGATGAACAGGATGGTCTTGTCGGAGGCGCGGATCTTCGACTCGAGCCACACCTTGCCGGGGACGTCGAGGTAGTTGTCGGGCTCGTCGAGCAGGAGCACCTCGTCGGGCCCGGCCAGCAGGTACTCCAGCACCAGGCGCTTCTGCTCGCCCCCGGACAGCGTGCGCAGCTCGCGGTACTTCGCGCGGTCGTAGGGGACGCCGAGCGCCTTGATCGTGCAGACGTCCCACGTGACCTCGAGGTCGTAGCCCCCGGCGTCGGCGTACTCGTGGAGCGCCTCGGCGTAGCGCATCTGGGACTTCTCGTCGTCGGTCTCCATCAGCGCGAGCTCGCACCGGTCGACGTGCGCGGCGGCGGCGCGGATGCGCGGCGGGCTCACGCTCAGCAGCAGCTCGGAGACGGTCGGCTCGGCCGAGAGCCCCTGCTTGACGTCCTGGCGCATCACGCCGAGGCCGCCGGTGCGGGTGACCGCGCCGGCGTGCGGCTGCAGGTCGCCGGTGATGATCTTGAGCAGCGTGGTCTTGCCGGCGCCGTTGGCCCCGACCAGCGCGACCTTGGCCCCCTCGCCCACCCGGAACGAGACGTCCTCGAGCAGCACCCGCCCGTCGGGCAGCTCGAACCGGACTCCACTGACGTCGACGTGTCCCACGACGGAGCATTGTCCGTCATGGCGCGCGCCGGGCGCACCCCGATATCGCCCCGGGTCAGGTGGGGGTGGCCGAGTCGAGCACCCGCTGCGCGGTCGCCTCGTCGGGCGCGCGGACGACGACCACCGCGTCGCCGAGCCGCCGGTAGCCGCAGTAGCCGACGTCGCAGGGGCGCAGGCCCGGTCCCTCGGCCGCGTCGAACGTTCCCGCTGCGTGGCCGGAGACGCCGGGGACCTCGCGGCAGTCGGCCCCGCCGTCCGCGGGACCCCACTGCGGCGCGGCCGCGGCGAGTCCGGAGCAGCCGGGCGGGGAGGCCCAGTCGCCGGGCAGCTCGACGAGGACGTCGCCGAGGACGGCCACCCGCCACGGGTCGGGTCGCCCGGACCGGTCGGTCGGGCGGATCGAGGCGACGACGAGGTCGGCCAGGGCCTGGGTCGGGGCGGTGACGGTGACGACGCGGTCGACGCAGTAGCCGGCCCGCCAGGTCCCGTCACCCTCCGGCCGGGCCGGAGTCGTGTCCGCGGCGCAGTCGGGGTAACCGGCCGACACGTCGATCCGGACGCCGGCGCCGACCGGCACGTCGGCGACGAGGGTCGCGTCCACGTCGGCGGTCCGCCACCCGTCCACGGGCGGTGCCGGCTCCCCCGCCGGTCGTGCCGAGGCCAGGATCCGGCGCGTCGTCGCGGCGTCGGTGACCTGGAGACGCACCACCTGGCCCGCGACGGCGGCGTCACCGTCGTGGTGGGGGCCGGCGGCGCCGAGCGCAGCGGCGGACCCGATCCGGAGTCCGGTCGTCGCGTCGCAGGGGTGGAGGCCCGAGGTCTGCGGTCGCGGGAGCCCGACCTCGAACCCCGCGGTGTCGGACGGGCAGGTCGTGCGGTCGAGCTCGCGCCAGTCGGCCGGCACGTCGACCGCGACGCCGGCGTGCTCGACGGTCCGCCACGGCGCCTCGACCCCGTCGTCGGCCACCTCGAGCGGCGTCCGCGGCCAGGTGCCGCCGTCGACGACCTCCCGGTCGCCGAGGGGCTGCTCGAGGTCGAGGGCGACCGGGACGCTCGGGTTGCCCTCGCACGTGTGGGCCTCGTCGTCGCCCCGGGAGGTGAGGGTGACGACGACGCGGTCGGCGGTCTCGACGACCACCGGGTCCGACAGGTACGGCCGCGGGTCGCGCCCGCTGGTGCACTGCCGCTCCGTGGCCAGCACCACCGGCCGGTCGGTGGTGGGGTCGACGCCGCCACCCGGCGCCGCGAGGTCCACCTGCCACCGGCCCGGCGGCGTCACGACCGCGAGCCGACAGTCGCCGCCGCCCGCGGGCCTCAGGGCGCCGTCGTCGGCGCGGGTGAGCCGGACCGTCTCGGCGCGACGCGACGGTCCGCTCGCCGCGGACCAGGCGCCGGTCCCGATCGTGACGCCGTCGTCGTCGGCGGCCAGGACGATCCACCGCGACACGTCCGGGCTGTCGATGCCGAGCTGCGCGGGCAACGCCTCGACGGCCGCACGCACCTCGGGGTCGGCGGCGACCTCGGGGAGGCCGCCGTCCATGACCGACACCGGCCAGGAGCCGACGCCGCAGGTCACCAGGGGCTCCGCCGTCCGATCCGCGGGCGGGGGGCCGGCCGACGGGTCGTCGCGCAGCGACGCCACGACCGCCACCGGCACCGTGCCGGCGAGCACCGCCGCGACCGCACCGACCGCCACCCGGCGACGGCGCCGGACCCGCGCACGGCGCGGGCGGCGGCGGCCAGGCCGCCGGCGTGCGGTGCCCCCTCGGCGCCCTCGGCGAGGGCGTCGGCCAGCCGGTCCTCGAAGTCACCCACGGTTCTCCTCCCCGGTCGCCGGACCCAGCTCCGCGCGCAGGACGGCGAGCCCGCGGGAGACCCGCGAGCGCACCGACCCCTCGCGGACGCCGGTGAGCGCGGCGATCTCGGCGTACTCGAGCTGCTCGTAGAAGCGCAGGACGACGGCGGTGCGCTGGTCCTCCGGCAGGGCGCGGCACGCGAGCCAGATGCGACGGCGCTCGTCGTGCTCGACGCCCGGCTCGTCGAGGACCGCGCGGTCGGCGACGTCGGCGACCCGCTCGACCGGCGACACGCGGCGGCGCCAGGCCCGCCAGCGCGAGGTGTGGGCGTTGACGACCATCCGGCGCAGGTAGGCGTCGACGTCCTCGACCCGGCGGATCCGCTCCCACCGCGGGAGGGCGCGCGACAGCGCCTCCTGGACGACGTCCTCGGCGTCGGCCGCGTCGCCGGTCAGCGTGTGGGCCAGCCGGAGCAGGGCCGGGCCGCGCGCGGCGACCCACGCGTCGAAGTCCGGCACCCCCACTGCCGCCTCCTCGCGCACCCGGTCGACCGTCGTCACGCATCTTCAACGCTCGAGGCCCGGTTCGTGTTGCGACGCACGCGGCGGACGTACGCATTCGTCGTCCGGGTGCCGCCCGCGCCGCTTCTGTGTACGTCCGACGGCGACAACCCGGTTGCCGACCCCGGGCCGGACCGCCCAGGCTGGCTGCCCGTGAGCGAGACGGCCTGGACCGACCCCGACTGGCTGGCGACGGCGCACGGCTGGATCGACGAGCGGCTCGGCGCGCTGGGCCGGCACCGCACCGGCGCGATCGAGCAGCCGCACGTCCGCTCGTGGGGCACCGTGCTCCGGGTGCCGACCGACGGCGGCACGCTGTGGTTCAAGGCCACCGAGCCGGCGCTGCAGCACGAGGCGGCGGTGCACACCATCCTCGCCGCGCGGTCCCCGGAGCGGGTGCCGCCGCTGCTCGCCGCCGACCTCGACCGCGGCTGGCTGCTCGCCGCGGACGCCGGGCGCCGGCTGCGGGAGGTCGTCGCGGAGGAGCGCAGCCTGGTCCGCTGGCACGACGCGCTCGACGGCTACGCCCGCGTGCAGCTCGCCTCCCGGGCCGACGTGCCGGCGCTGCTCGCCACCGGGATGCCGCACCACCGCCTCGACGACCTCGCCGCCGGGTACGCCGACCTGGTCGGGCGCCTCGGCGACGACGTCGTCGAGCCCCGCCTGCGCGACGCCGCGGACCGGGTCGGGCCGATGGTCGACCGGCTGGCGTCGTACGGCATCGAGGAGACCGTCCAGCACGACGATCTCCACGACGGCCAGGTCTTCGTGGCCCCCGACGGCGCGCCGGGCGCTCGGCACCGGCTGCTCGACTGGGGCGACGCCTGCGTCTCGCACCCGTTCCTCAGCCTCGCCGTCACGCTGCTCGGCGTGGTCGCGTGGGGCGTCGACGACGAGCCCGGGTCCGAGGACGTCGCGCCCTACCGCGACACCTACCTGGCGCCGTTCGCCGCGGCCCTCGGCACGTCGGTGGCCGCCCTCGCCGACGCCGCCGACCTCGGAGCCCGCCTGGGCTGGGCGAGCCGCGCGGTCAACGGCCACGTCGACGCCGACCCCGCCAGCACCGTGAGCCGGCTACGGATGTACGCCGACGGCCGGCCCTGAGCTGGCCGCCCGAGCCCGCGAGGGAAGTCGGCTCGACGGAGGTTAAGCGAGCGGCGCGACCGAGGAACGAGGTCGCGGCCCGCGTGACGAAACCCCTGGCCCGCCGAGGCCGGACCGACGACGGGGCGGGTTGGCAGCGCAGGGCCGGACGTTTCGTCGGCGCTCGCCGGGGCTCGCTTGCTCAACGTCCGGGGTGGGCACACGTTTCGTCGGCGCTCGCCGGGGCTCGCTTGCTCAACGTCCGGGGTGGGCGCGGTCTGCTGCCCGGGGCCGGTGGCGCGGTCTTGCTACTGGCGAGTTAGATGGGTGTGACCGCGCGCACCACCCGTCGATGTCGCAGGAGGCACCCCGCATGCAGCTCGCACTGACCGAGGACGACCAGGCGTTCCGGGAGGAGATGCGCACGTTCTTCACCACGACGTTCCCGGAGGAGATCCGGCGCACCGTCGAGGAGGGGCGCGAGCTCACCCGGGAGCAGATCGTCGAGAGCCAGCAGGCGCTGAACGCCGCGGGCCTCGCCGTCCCGCACTGGCCCGAGGAGTGGGGCGGCCGCGGCTGGAGCGAGCTCAAGCGCCACATCTGGCACGAGGAGATGCAGGCGGCGTCCGTGCCGGTCCCGCTCGCCTTCAACGCCAGCATGATCGGCCCGGTCATCGCGCAGTTCGGCACCCAGGAGCAGAAGGAGAAGTTCCTGCCGAAGACCGCGAACCTCGACATCTGGTGGAGCCAGGGCTTCTCCGAGCCCGACGCCGGCTCCGACCTCGCCGGGCTGCGCACCACCGCCGTCCTCGACGGTGACGACTGGGTCGTCAACGGCCAGAAGACCTGGACGACGCTCGGGCAGTACGGCGACTGGATCTTCACCCTGGTGCGCACCGACCCCGAGGTGAAGAAGCAGGCCGGCATCTCGATGCTGCTCATCGACATGACCAGCCCGGGCGTCGAGGTCCGGCCGATCGAGCTCATCGACGGCGGCCACGAGGTCAACGAGGTCTGGTTCACCGACGTCCGGGTCCCCGGCGAGAACCTCGTCGGGGAGGTCAACAGCGGCTGGACGCAGGCCAAGTTCCTGCTCGGCAACGAGCGGGTCGGCGTCGCACCGGTGGGCGCCACCAAGCGCGTCCTGGCCCGCGCCAAGGAGCTCGGCGCGAGCATCCTCGCCGACGACCCGCTGCTGCGCGCCCGCGTCGTCGAGCTGGAGAACGAGCTGCTCGCCCTCGAGCTCACCGCCCTCCGCGTCGCCGCGCACTCCGCCGGCGCCGAGCCGCACCCGGCGTCCTCGGTGCTCAAGCTCAAGGGCACCGAGCTGCAGCAGGCCGTCAGCGAGCTGGTCGTCGACCTCGGCGGGCCGGCCACCCTCGCCAGCGGCGAGGGCGACGCGACGCTCGAGTGGTACCGGCGCTCGACGCCGACGTACCTCAACCTCCGCAAGGCGTCGATCTACGGCGGGTCCAACGAGATCCAGCGCCAGATCATCAGCCGCAACATCCTGGGTCTCTGAGAGAGGGCTGACATGGACTTCACCTACGACGACGAGCAGACCGCCCTCCGCGACGCCGTGCGCGGCCTGGTGGGCAAGGCCTACGCCGACTACGAGCAGCGCCGGCGCGCCACCAAGGAGGACCCCGGCTTCGACGAGAAGCTGTGGACCCAGATGGCCGAGATGGGCCTGCTGGGCCTGCCCTTCAGCGAGGACGACGGCGGCGTCGGCGCCGGGCCGGTCGAGATCGGCATCGTGTGCCGCGAGCTCGGCCGGGTGCTCGCGCCCGAGCCGTACCTCTCCTCGGTGGTGCTGGCCGGCGGACTCGTCTCCGCGGTCGGCACGCCCGAGCAGCGCCAGGAGCTCCTCGGCGCCCTGTCCGGCGGCGAGAGCGTGCTGGCCTTCGCCCACGACGAGCCCGGCCACCGCTGGAGCGCCGAGGCGCACGACGTCACCGCCGACGCCTCCGGCGCCCTGACCGGCACCAAGGACGGCGTCCTGCACGGCGCCCGCGCCGACGTGCTGGTCGTCAGCGCCGTCCTCCCCGACGGCGGCACCGGGCTCTTCCTCGTGACCGGCGACGCGCTGGCCTCGGTCGAGCGCTCCGGCTACCCGACCTTCGACGGCGGGCGCGCGGCCCGGATCACCTTCGACGCCACGGCCGCGACGCCGCTCGGCGCGGCGGCGGCCGACGTCACCACGAGCATCGCCACGGTGCAGGACATCACCCGGATCATGGCCGCCAACGAGGCGCTCGGCGCGATGCAGACCCAGCTGCGGGCGACCACGGAGTACCTGAAGAGCCGCAAGCAGTTCGGCGTCACGCTCAACACCTTCCAGGCGCTGACGTTCCGGGCGGCCGACATGTACACCAGCGTCGAGCTGACCCACAGCATGGTCGACTGGGCCACGATGGTCGTCGCGGCCGGCGACCCCGCGCAGGTCGCGGACGCCGCCGCCCGCGCCGGACTGCAGGTCAGCCGGGCCGGCCGGCACGTCGGTCAGGAGGCGATCCAGCTGCACGGTGGCATCGCCATGACCGCGGAGTACAACGTGGGCACCTTCACCGCCCACCTGACCGCGCTCGACCACCTCCTCGGCGACGCCGGTCACCACCTGCGCGCCCTCGACGCGAGGCTCGGCGACCACGGCGTCATCGACCCGCTCGACCGGGCGGCGACGGCGTGAGGGACCGGTCGTGAGGGGGCTGGCCGGCCGGACCGCGATCGTCACCGGCGCGAGCCGGGGCATCGGCCTCGGCGTCGCGCGGCGCCTGGTCGAGGAGGGAGCGCGGGTCGTGATCACCGCCCGCAAGCCCGAGGCGCTGGCCGAGGCCGTGGAGTCGCTCGGCGGGCCGGAGCACGCGCTCGGCGTCCCGGGCAACGCCGCCGACGCCGAGCACCGGCGCGAGACGGTCGCGGCGGCGATCGCGACGTTCGGCAGCGTCGACCTGCTGGTCAACAACACCGGCATCAACCCGGCCTTCGGCCTGCTGATGGACCTCGACCTCGACGCCGCCCGCAAGATCATGGACGTCAACGTCGTCGCCGCCCTCGGCTGGACCCAGGAGGTCCACCGCGGCTGGATGAAGGCGCACGGCGGCTCGGTGGTCAACGTGTCGTCGCTCTCCGGCGTGCGTCCGGCGCCGTTCATCGCGATGTACGGCGCCAGCAAGGCCGCGCTCGTCAGCCTCACCGAGACCCTCGCCCAGGAGCTCGGCCCCGGCATCCGGGTCAACGCCGTCGCCCCGGCGGTGGTGAAGACGAGGTTCGCCGAGGCGCTCTACGTCGGCCGCGAGGAGGAGGCGTCGGCGGCCTACCCGCTCAAGCGGCTCGGCGAGCCCGACGACATCGGCTCGCTGGTGGCCTTCCTGCTCTCCGACGAGGCGTCCTGGCTGACCGGTCAGACGGTCGTCGCCGACGGCGGCATCGCCCTCCAGGGCCAGCACTGATGGGCCAGCGCTGATGGGCCACGAGAAGCTCGAGGGTCGCGGCGTCGTCGTCACCGGGGCCGCCGGCGGCATCGGTCGCGCGCTGGCCGCCCGCCTGGTCGCCGAGGGGGCCCGCGTCGTGGTCAACGACGTCGACGCCGACCAGCTGGCCGGCACCGCGGCGGAGATCGGGGCGATCGCCGTCGCGGGCGACGCCGCGTCCGCCGACGGCGTCGAGGCGTTGGTCGCCACCGCGACCCACGCGCTCGGCCGGATCGACGTCTACTGCGCCAACGCCGGCATCGACCGCACCACGGCCGACCCCCTCCAGCTGCCGGACGCCGAGTGGGCCCGGATGCTCGAGGTCAACGTGATGGGCCACGTCCGCGCCGCGCGGGCGATCGTCCCGTCGTGGCTCGACGACGGGCGCGGCGGCCGGTTCGTGGTCACCGCCTCGGCGGCCGGCCTGCTCACGATGATCGGCGCGGCGGCGTACTCGACGACCAAGCACGCCGCCGTCGGCTTCGCCGAGTGGCTCTCGGTCACCTACGGCGACCGGGGCGTCACCGTGCAGGCGATCTGCCCGCAGGGCGTGCAGACCGCGATGCTCGACCAGGCCGGCCCGCTCAAGGACCTGCTGTCGCACGACGAGGCGCTGGCGCCCGAGTCCGTCGCCGCCGCGTGGGTCGACTCCCTCGACGACGACCGGTTCCTCGTGCTCCCCCACCCCGAGGTGGGTGGCTACTACGCCGCCCGCGCCGCCGACACCGACCGGTGGCTGGCGGGCATGCGCCGACTGCAGACGAAGGTCGACGGGCTCGGCTGATGGCGGCGTCGGCGCGGGAGTTTCACCGCTTGAGCGGTGAAACTGGCGTCGGCATGACGAAACTCCCGCTTCTGTCGCGAAGTTTCATGCAGCAAGCGGGAGATTCACCGCCCCAGCGGTGAAACTCCCGCCCCGTCCGGCACACCCGACCCACCACAGGAGCCACGATGGACCTCTCGCTGAGCGACGAGCAGCAGGCCTTCCGCGACCTGGCCCGCGACTTCCTCGACCGGGAGGCGGTGCCGCACCGCACGCAGTGGGACCGCGACGAGGCCGTCGACCTGGCGATCGTGCCCAAGATGGCCGAGATCGGGTTCTTCGGGCTGACCATCCCCGAGGAGCACGGCGGGGTGGGCGGCGACTACGTCACCTACGCCCTCGCCATGGAGGAGCTCGGACGGGCCGACTCGGCGCTGCGCGGGATCGTCTCGGTGAGCAGCGGGCTGGTCGGCAAGTCGATCCTGTTCTTCGGCTCCGAGGAGCAGAAGCAGGAGTGGCTGCCGCAGCTCGCGTCGGCGACCAAGCTGGGCTGCTTCGGCCTCACCGAGCCCGGCACCGGGTCGGACGCCGGCAACCTCACCTCCCGCGCCGAGCGCGACGGCGACGACTACCTGATCACCGGCCAGAAGCTGTTCATCACCAACGGCACCTGGGCCGACGTCGCCCTGGTCTTCGCGCGCACCGGCGAGCCGGGCAGCGGTCCGCGCGGCGTCTCGGCCTTCCTCGTGCCCACCGACGCCCCGGGCTTCGAGGCGCGCGAGATCAAGGGCAAGCTCGGGCTGCGTGGCCAGGCCACGGCCGAGCTCTTCCTCGACCGGGTGCGGGTGCCGGCCTCGGCGCTGCTCGGCGAGGAGGGCCAGGGCTTCAAGATCGCGATGTCGAGCCTCGACAAGGGACGGCTCGCGGTCGCGGCCGGCTGCGTCGGGATCGTGCAGGGCTGCCTGGAGACCTCCGTCGGGTACGCGACGACCCGGACGCAGTTCGGGCGGCCGATCGCCGGCTTCCAGCTGGTGCAGGACATGATCGCCGACATCTCCCTCGACGCCGACGCCGCGCGCCTGCTGGTGTGGCGCTGCGCCGACCTCGTCGACCGGCACGAGCCGTTCGGCGTGGCGGCGTCCAAGGCGAAGCTGTTCGCCTCCGAGGCCGCCGTGCGTGCCGCCAACCTGGCCATCCAGATCCACGGCGGCGCCGGGTACGTCGATGAGTACCCCGCGGAGAAGTACCTCCGCGACGCGCGCGTGATGACCCTCTACGAGGGCACCAGCCAGGTCCAGAAGCTGCTCATCGGCCGGGACGAGACCGGCATCAGCGCGTTCGTCTGATCACTCGTCGTGGCCGTGCGCGGCCAGGGCGAGCCCGAGCAGCATCTTGTCGCGCGGGTCGCCCAGGGAGCGACCGGTGAGCGCCTCGACCTGCTTGAGCCGGTAGATGACGGTGTTGCGGTGGCAGAACAGGTCGGCCGCGGCGTGCGTGGGCGACCCGTCGTGGCGCAGCAGCGCGGCCAGGGTCAGCAGCAGCGAGTCGCGCTGGGCCTCGGGCTGCGCCAGCAGGGCGCCGAGGGTCTGGTCGACGAGCAGCTGGCCGACCTGCGGGCTGCCCACGAGGAGCACCTCCGGGAGCCGGTCGGTGACCGCCACCGCGCGGCGGTCGTGCCGGTCGAGGGTCTGCGCCGCGCGGGTCGCCAGCAGGTACGCCGTGGCGAAGCCCGCCAGCCCGTCGCCGGAGAGGGCCACGCCGATCCGGGCCGGGGCCCGCGGGCTGAGCAGCGCGACGAGCCCGGCCTCGTCGGGCAGGTCGCCGCAGACCAGGCCGAACGAGACGCCGTCGCGCACGTGCCAGTGGGTGCGCAGCCCGGCGCGGTCCAGGCGGTCCTCGACCGCGCCGAGCCGGTCGGTGTGGTCGAGGTCCGCGCCGTGGTCCTGCCCGCCGGGCAGCACGGTGACGCAGGCCAGGCCGTCGTCCGGGCCGACGTCGAGGGCGGTCCGCGCCTCCTCGACGTAGGCGGGGTCGGCGCCGCGACCCTCGAGCAGCGCGTCGAGGGCCGCGTGCTGGCGCTGGAGGTCCTGGCGGTGCAGCCGGCGGCTCTCGCGGCGGTAGGCGTCGATGAGCAGCGCGTTCTGGACGTCGAGGTTGCCCCAGACCGTCCGCGCCGCCGACAGCAGCATGCCCTCGTCGACCACCGCCCCCTCGGTGCGCGACTCGTGGGTGATCAGGGCCTCCCACAGCACCCGGGCACCGAGCGTGTAGGCGTTGAGCACGAGCTCGAGCGGGACGCCCTGGCGGGCCCGGCGCCGCCCCGTCTCGCGCCACAGGTCCTTCGCCGAGCCGCTCGCGCTCTGGCCGGAGAGGATCTCCAGACCACGGCGGATGTGCTGGCGGCAGCTGGCGCGGACGTCGGCACGCAGCTCGGGCCCGATCCGCTCGTACAGCTCGACGTCGCGCTCGAAGAGGGTCAGCGTGATGCTGTCGGCGATGGCGTCCGAGCCGTCGACGAGCCGGGACCAGGCGTGCGCCAGCCGGGCCGCGCGGGTGGGGTCGGTCTCGGAGACCATGCGGGCACCGTCGCACTCCGTGCACAACTCTGACCAGCCCCGGCCCCGATTCCGGACGCATCCACCAACGACCTCTGTGCTCGTCGCCCAATGCGGCGACTGGTCTCCGCGCACCAAGGTGGTGGGCGTCACACCGCCGAGAGCCACTGGAGAGCCGCTCGTGGATGCGTCGGACCCGACCTCGCCGGAGCTCGTGCTGCGCGGTGCCACCGTGCGGTTCGGCGGGCTGACGGCCCTGTCCGAGGTGGGCCTGGCAGTCGCGCCGCGCACGGTGCACGGCGTCATCGGGCCCAACGGCGCCGGCAAGACCACCCTGTTCAACGTGGTGTGCGGCTTCGTCGCGCTCGACGAGGGCACGCTCGAGCTGCGCGGCGGCGAGCGGCGGCGCCACCGGCCCCACCACCTGGCCGGGCTCGGCGTGGCCCGCACCCTCCAGGGTCTCGGCCTCTTCGACCGGCTCACCGTGCTCGACAACGTCGTCGTCGGTGCCGACCGGCACGCCCGGACCGGCTTCCTCGGGTCGCTGGCCGGCCTGCCCCGCTCCTCGCGCGAGGAGCGCCGGCTGCGCGGGAGGGCGCGCGACGCCCTGGCCGCCCTCGACGTCCTCGAGCACGCGGACCGCTACCCGCCGAGCCTGCCCTACCCCGTGCGCAAGCGGGTCGCCCTGGCGCGGGTGCTGGTCGCCGAGCCCGACCTGCTGCTGCTCGACGAGCCCGCCAGCGGGCTGTCGTCGGACGAGATGGGCGACCTCGGCGACCTGATCCGGGGACTCACCGACCGGATGGCGGTGATGCTCGTCGAGCACCACATGGACCTGGTGATGCGGGTGTGCGACGAGATCACGGTGCTCGACTTCGGGCGGGTGATCGCGCACGGCACACCCGACGTCGTCCGCAACGACCCGGCCGTGCTCGCCGCCTACCTCGGCGAGGTGGTGGACTGATGCTGGCCGTCTCGGGGCTCACCGCCGGCTACGGGCCGATCACCGCGCTGCACGATGTCACGCTCGGCGCGGAGGAGGGCCGGATCACCGCGGTCCTCGGCGCCAACGGCGCGGGGAAGACCACGCTGCTGCGCACCGTCTCGGGCCTGCACCGCGCCCGGGCCGGCACCGTCGGGCTGGCCGGCCGCGACATCACCCGCACCGCCGCCGAGCGGATGCCGGCGCTCGGCATGTCCCACGTGCCCGAGGGACGCGGCGTCATCGTCGAGCTCACCGTCGAGGAGAACCTGCGCCTCGGCGGGCTGGCGCGCGGGCGGGTCCGCCCCGAGGACCTGGAGCGGGTCTACGGCCTCTTCGGGCCGCTCGGCGAGCGCCGCGGCAAGCCGGCCGGCACGCTGTCGGGCGGCGAGCGGCAGATGCTCGTCATCGGCCGGGCGCTGATGGCGCGACCGGCCCTGCTGCTGCTCGACGAGCCGTCGCTCGGCCTGGCCCCGCGCATCGTGACGCAGATCTTCGGGCTGCTCCGCGACCTGGTGCGCGAGGAGGGGCTGACGGTGCTGCTGGTCGAGCAGAACGCCCGCAGCGCCCTCTCGGTCGCCGACCGCGGCGTCGTCCTCGACCTCGGCCGGGTGGTGGCCGACGACGTCGCCGACCGGCTGGCCGGCGACGAGAAGCTCCGACACGCCTATCTGGGATTCTGAGGAGGAGCACCGGTGCAACAGCTCGTCAACACCGCTCTCGGGGGGCTCACGCTCGGGATGGTCTACGCCGCGTTCGCGCTGGCGCTGGTGCTGATCTGGCGCTCGACGCGGGTGGTGAACTTCGCCCAGGCGCCGATGGCGATGGTGACCACGCTCCTCGCGCTGGAGCTGATCGAGGGCGGGGCCTCGTTCTGGCTGGCCTTCGCCGTCGCCCTGGTCAGCGGCCTGGTGCTCGGCGCCGTCATCGAGCGCGTCGTCGTGCGGCCCGTCGAGGGCAAGAGCGAGATCAACGCGGTGATCCTCACCCTGGGGCTGTTCATCGTGCTGCACGCCGCCGCCGCACTGCTCTTCGGCAACGGCGTCCGCTCGTTCCCGGCGCCGTTCGGCGTGCGGGGCACCGAGATCGGGGGCACGACCTACGCGATCACCGGGTTCGGGATGTTCACGATCGTGGCGGTGCTGGTCACGATGAGCCTGCTGGTGCTGCTGTTCCGGTTCACCGACCTCGGCCTGCGGATGCGGGCGGCCGCGCACGAGCCCGAGGTGGCGCGGCTGCTCGGCGTCCGGGTCGGCGGGATGCTCACCCTGGGCTGGGCGCTGGCCTCGGTGGTCGGCTCGCTCTCGGGGATCCTCATCGCCGGCGGCGACCTGGTGAACCCCAACTACATGGACTCCGTGGTCGTCTTCGGCTTCGTCGCGGCGGTGCTCGGCGGTCTCGACAGCCCGCTCGGCGCCGTCGTCGGGGGGCTGCTGCTCGGCGTGGCCCTCAGCTTCGTCAGCGGGTACGTCGGGTCGCAGCTGGTCGCGCTGACGGCGCTGATGATCCTCATCGCGGTCCTCACCCTGCGCCCCGGCGGGCTCTTCTCGACGACCCCGGCCAGGAGGGTCTGATGCGGGCCCTCCTGGCGCGGGTGCGCGAGCAGACGCTGGTGCGGCACCTCCTCGTGGCGGCCGTCGCCGTGGTCGTCGTGGTGGCGGTGCTGACCGCTGTCAGCGACTACCGCAGCACCCAGCTCACCCAGATGGCCTACCTCGCGACCGCGGCGGGCGGGCTGACCGTCCTCACCGGGCTCAACGGCCAGATCTCGCTCGGGCACGGCGCCCTGATGGCCTTCGGCGCCTACACGACGGCGCTGCTGCTCCCCGACCAGGACGCCGGCACGCCGCTGCCGCTGGTGATCCTGGCCGCCACCGCGCTGACCGTCGTGGTCGGCGTCGTGGTCGGCGTCGCCGCGGCCCGGCTGCACGGTCCGTACCTCGCCGGCGCCACCCTGGCCCTGGCGATCGCGGTGCCCGGCATCGCGCTGCACTTCGACGGCCGGCTCGGCGGCGACCAGGGGCTCCGCGTGAGCGTGCCGGAGATCCCGCGCTGGGCCACCGACACCGCCTACTACCTCACCGGCAGCGACCCCACCCGGAGCAAGTACGTCTCGTTCGTGGCGTGGATGGTGCTCATCGTCGTCTTCGTGCTGCTCGCCAACCTGGCCCGCAGCCGGGTCGGACGGCGCTGGGCCGCCGTCCGCGACGACGAGGTGGCCGCCGAGCTCGCGGGGATCGACCTCGGCCGGGCCCGGATCAGCGCGTTCACCGTGAGCGCGGCCACCGCGGGCGCCGCCGGGGCGCTGCTCGCCCTGTGGAACCGCGGCGTCAGCCCCGGCGCCTTCTCGCTCACCCTGAGCCTGACGCTGCTCGCGATCGTCGTCCTCGGCGGCCTCGGCAGCCTCACCGGCGCCCTGGTGGGGGCCGCGCTGCTGACCTTCCTGCCCAAGGTCGTCACCGACGCCGGCAGCGACCTCGGCCTCAGCGACATCCGGGCCGCCGAGCTGTCGCCCCTCGTCTACGGCCTGGTCATGGTGCTGGTGATCCTGCTGGCGCCCCGCGGCCTGGTCGGCTCCCTCCTCGGCCTGGCGCACCGGCTGCGCCGCCGCTCCTCCCCCGGCCCGCGCCCGTCGTCCGCCGCCCCGTCGTCCGCCGCCCCGTCGTCCGCCGCCCCGTCGTCCGCCACCCCCACCCGCACCACCGATGAAGGAGCACCATGAAGAGACACACCTGGGTCCCAGCCGTCGGCACCCTCTGCGCCGCGCTCGTCCTCGCCGGGTGCGGGGCGGGCGGACGCGAGGAGGGTGACGAGCCCGGCGAGGAGGTCGACACCGTCGGGGTCACCGACACCTCCGTCAAGATCGGCGCCCACTTCCCCCTGACCGGGGTCGCGGCGCCCGGCTACTCCGAGATCCCCACCGGCGCGCAGGCCTACTTCGACTACGTCAACGCCGCGGGCGGCATCAACGGCCGCACCATCGAGTACGTCGTCAAGGACGACGGCTACGACCCCTCCAAGACCGGCGCGGTCACCAACGAGCTGGTGCTCGACGAGGAGATCTTCGCGATGGTCGGCGGTCTGGGCACGCCCACCCACCGCACCGTCGTGGACTTCCTCAACGAGGAGGAGGTACCCGACCTCTTCGTCTCCTCCGGCTCGCTGCAGTGGGGTGACGACGTCGAGGCCAAGCCCTACACCTTCGGCTGGCAGACCGACTACGAGAGCGAGGGAAAGATCATCGGCCAGTACGTCGCCGAGAACCTGCCCGACGCCAAGGTCGGCCTCTTCCTCCAGGACGACGACTTCGGGACCGACGGCGAGAAGGGCCTGCGCCAGTTCCTCGACGACCAGATCGTCTCGGTGCAGCGCTACACCTCCGGCAACACCGAGGTGGCGCCCCAGGTGACGGCGCTCCAGGCCGACGGGGCCGACGTGGTGATCGGGTTCAACACCCCGTCCTACACGGCGCTCACCCAGCTGACGGCGCTCGGCCTGGGCTACCAGCCGCAGTGGGTCTACAGCAACGTCGGCTCCGACCCGACCCTCGTGGGCGGGCTGCTGGCCCAGTTCTCCGAGGGCGCGGTCGAGGGCGGCACCGACGCGCTCGACGGCGTGATGACCACCGAGTACATCGCCGGGGTCGACGCCGCCGACGACCCGTGGGTACAGCTGTGGCAGAAGGTCTGGGACGAGCACGGCGCCGACGGCGAGCTCACCAACTACCGGATCTACGGCATGTCCCAGGCCTACGCGTTCGTCCAGGCGCTGGCCGCCGCGGGCGAGGACCTGACGCGCGACGGCCTGGTGGAGGCCGTCGAGGGTCTGGGCGACGCCGAGGGCCCGCAGCTCGCGCCGTTCCGCTACAGCGCCGACAGCCACCTCGGCATCTCCGGCATGCGGGTGGTCGCGCTCCGCGGCGGGGTCGGCGAGCCGAAGACCCCCGTGCTCGTGACCGACATCGGCGACGCCGCCATCGAGGAGGACCCCTCCGCGCAGGCCGAGGACGCCCCGCCCGAGAGCGGCGTGCCGGAGTAGCCCGGCCCGGACCGCCCTGGTCCTGGGTGCCTGCTGGTGGGCGGGACTGTTCGTGGGCGGGCCTGCTCAGGGGGCGCGGCGTCCGAACCGGTCGACGACCGGCCGGACGTCGCGCAACCGCAGGCCGTGCGCACGGAACGTGCCGGCGACGAGCCGGTCGCGGCTGGCCAGGAGCCCGAGCAGCAGGTGCCCGCTGGTCACCGGCCTGCCCCCGGTCCGCCGCATCGCCAGCGACCGCACCAGGACGTCGCGGGTGGCCTCGGTGACCCGGCGCCCGCCCCAGTCGGGCTCGCCGTCGAAGGGCGGGTTGACGACGGCGAGCACGGTGGCGACGTCGATCCCGCGCGCCTGCACCTCCTCGACGTCGATCGTGTCCGACGCCGCCAGCCACAGCCCGTCGAGGGTGAGCAGCAGGTCGTCGGCCGCGACCCCGACCACGGCGAGGACCTCGCGCGCCGCCCGGTCGGCTAGCACCGCGCGCAGCAGGTGGTGCGGGTGCACGTCCCTGCGGTCGGTCACGCCGACACGGTACGACGCGCCGGCGCCGACGACGAGCCGGTCAGTCGCCGGCCCGTCGCGACTCCAGGACCCGGAAGCCCTTCGCGCTGGCCAGCCGCGTGGTGGGGAAGCCCTGCTCGCCGAGCCATCGCTGCAGCGAGTCGGCGCCGAGGTTCTTGCCGACCACCAGCACCGCCCGGCCGCCGGGGGCCAGCCGGGGCAGCCAGGTCAGCAGCAGCGCGTGCAGCGCCTCCTTGCCGATCCGGATCGGCGGGTTCGACCAGATCTCGTCGTAGGTCGCGCCCGGCCCGGCCGCCTCGACGGCGTCCGGCGTGGCCGCGGTGACCCGGTCGGCCAGGCCGAGCGCCGCGGCGTTCTCGCGGGTCAGGAGCAGGGCCCGCTCGTTGACGTCGACGGCGGTCACGACGGCGCCGGGCACGCACACGGCGAGCGCGAGCCCGATGACGCCGTACCCGCAGCCGAGGTCGAGCACCCGGCTGCCCGGCGCCAGCACCGGCGGCTGGGTCTCGCGGAACAGAATCGCGGTCCCGACGTCGAGGCGCCCGCGGGCGAAGACCCCCGAGCCCGACGCGAGCTCGAGGCGTCTCCCCCACACCTCGGCGACCACGGCCGCCCGCTTGAACGGCACCGCGGGGTCGGCGGTGAAGTAGTGCTCGCCCCCGTCGGTCTGCCCGTCGGTCTGCTCGTCGATCTCCTCAGCCACGCTTCGCCCTCGTCTGCTCGGACCGGGCGACGAGGTCGTCGTCGGCCGGGTAGGCCACTTCCTCCAGGGTGAGCCCGTGCGCGTGGACGACGGCCGCCGCCCCCTCGCGCCTGGTCGCGGCCAGGACCTCACCCACCCACGCCACCGGGCGCCGTCCCTCGCCGACGGCCAGCAGGCAGCCGACGAGCGCGCGCACCATGCTGTGGCAGAAGGCGTCGGCCCGCACGGTCGCGACCGCGAGACCGGCGTCGTCGCGCACCCACGCCAGGTCGAGCAGGGTGCGGATCGTCGTGGCGCCCTCGCGCTGCTTGCAGAACGAGGCGAAGTCGTGCTGGCCGACCAGCAGCGCGCAGGCCGCGTTCATCGCGTCGAGGTCGAGGGCGCGCGGCCACGCGAGGACGTGGCGACGGGTCAGCGGGTCGAGCAGGTCGGTGGCGTCGGCGACGCGGTAGGCGTAGCGCCGCCACAGCGCCCCGAACCGGGCGTCGAACCCCGGGGCGGCCTCCCGCGCGCGACGGACCCGGACGTCGGGGGGCAGGACGCCGTTGAGCCGGCGGGCGAGCCGGTCCAGCTCGGGAGCCGGCAGCGGCTCGACGCCGGGCGGCAGGTCGGTGTGCACCACCTGGCCGCGGGCGTGGACGCCGGCGTCGGTGCGACCGGCGCACACGACGGCGAGCCGTTCGTCGCCGGGTACCCGCAGCACGGTGGTCAGCGCGGCGGTCAGCTCGCCCTGGACGGTCCGCAGCCCGGGCTGGGCCGCCCAGCCACGGAAGTCGGTCCCGTCGTAGGCGAGATCGATCCGCAGGCGCACCCGGTGATTGTCGCAGGCCACGCCGTTGTGACCGGACGCTGATCCCACGCTGAGGCGTCCGCGGTCCTCTCACCTCCCGCACCACCCACCCGGCCGGCACCCCGCGGCGGCCACCGGGGCCGCCGCGGGTCCACCTCCGCGTGGAGCACCGACCGGCTGAGCACCCCGCTCCTCGCGGCCCACGCGTCATACTTCTCCCGTGTCCGACCCCGTGATCCTGATCGTCTCGGCCCAGCACGCCGACTTCCTGCTCGACGAGTTCGGGCGCTACGCCCGCGACTACGACCTCCGCACCGCCGGGTCCAGCGCGGGCGCGCTGGCCGAGATCCACGCCGTCCGGGAGGCGGGCGGCTCGGTCGCCCTGATCGTCCAGGACGGCGACCTGCCCGACGCCCACCCCCTCGCCGCGTTCGGCGAGTGGCGCGCGAAGGTGCCGACCGCCCGTCGCGTGGTCGCGGCGCCGTACGAGCGGTTCCTGGTGCAGGCCGCCGAGCTCCGCCCCGGCCTCGCCAAGGGCAAGTACGACGCCTACCTGCTGATGCCGCGCGGCGTGCGCGACGAGGAGTTCCACGGCGCGATCACCGAGCTGCTCTCCGACTGGGGCTCCACGGTGGCCGCCCCGGAGGTCGAGACGGTGCGCATCGTGGCTCCGCCGGGGCTGCCCCTGACCGCCTCGATCCGCGAGTACACCGAGCGGATGGGCATGCCGACCCGGGTGTTCGCGCCCGACACCGACGAGGGCCGCGAGACCATCGCCGAGCACGAGGCGGCCGGCCTGACGACGTCGTTCCCGCTGCTGCGGGTGATGACGCGCGGCACCCACACCCCCGCCACCGTGCGCGACGTCGCGCTGCACCTGTTCGCGACGCCGGAGACCACCACGGTCGACGAGGTGGTCGACCTGGCCATCGTCGGTGCCGGCCCCGCCGGGCTCGCCGCGGCCGTGTACGGCGCCAGCGAGGGCCTCACCACGGTGGTGCTGGAGGCCGAGGCCGTCGGCGGCCAGGCCGGCACCTCCTCGATGATCCGCAACTACCTCGGCTTCCCGCGCGGCGTCTCCGGGATGCGGCTGTCCCAGCGGGCCCGCAACCAGGCCATCCGGTTCGGCGCCCGGTTCCTCACCGGCTGGGAGGTCACCGCGCTCGAGCCGGCCCCCGAGCACGGCGGCACCCACCTGCTGCACACCGACGGCGGCCTCGTGCAGGCCCGCTCGGTGGTGGTCGCCACCGGCGTCGCGTACCGCAAGCTCGGCGTACCCGGTGTCGAGGACCTCGTCGGGCTCGGCGTCCACTACGGCTCGGCGATGACGGCGGCCCGCGAGACTGAGGGCTACGACGTCGTCGTGGTCGGCGGCGGCAACTCGGCCGGCCAGGCGGCGATCCACCTCGCCAAGTTCGCGCGGACGGTGACGATCATGGTGCGCCGGGCCTCGCTCGAGGAGACCATGTCGTCCTACCTCGTCGGCGAGATCGCCTACAACCCCCGGATCACCGTGCAGACCTGCGTCGAGGTCGCCGACGGCGGCGGCGAGGGCCGGCTCGAGTGGCTCGACGTCCGCGACGTCGGGACCGGCCGGGTCACCCGCCGCGACGCCCAGGCGCTGTTCCTGCTGCTGGGCGCCGCGCCGCACTGCGACTGGCTCCCGGATGACCTGGCCCGCGACGACCACGGCTTCGTGCTCACCGGGCGCGACGTGCCGCGCGAGGGCTGGGCCGACGACCGGCCGCCGGCCAACCTGGCCACCACCGTGCCGGGCGTCTTCGCGGTCGGCGACATCCGGGCCGGGTCGATGAAGCGGGTCGCCTCGGCCTCCGGCGAGGGCGCGAGCGTGGTCCCGCTGGTGCACACCTGGCTGGCCCCCTGACGCCCCGGCGTCACCGGTAGCCGGGGACCGCCGATCCCCGGTTGAGCACGACCTTCACCGGACGCCGGCCGGGCGGCAGGCTCGGGACATGACCACACAGAACCCCCACCAGACCCCCTCCAGCCGGATCGCGCTCGTGACCGGCGGCAACCGCGGCCTCGGCCGCAGCGCGGTGCTCGCCCTCGCGGCGAGCGGCACCGACGTCGTGCTGACCTACCGCGCGGGCCGGGAGCAGGCCGCCGACGTCGTCGCCGAGGTCGCCGCGCTCGGGCGGCGCGCCGTCGCGCTGCCGCTCGACACCACCCAGCCCGACACCTTCGCCGCCCTCGCCGCGACCCTGCGCGAGACGCTGGGCACCACGTGGGGGCGCGAGGGGTTCGACGTCCTGGTCAACAACGCCGGCTTCGCCCGCTCGACGCCGCTCGGCGGCACCGACGCGGCCACGATCGCCGAGCTCGTCGCGGTGCACCTCACCGGTGTCGTCCTGCTCACCCAGGAGCTCGTGCCGATGCTCGTCGACGGCGGCCGGGTCATCAACACCTCCACCGGCCTGGCGCGCTTCACCGGCGACTTCGGCTACTCGGTCTACGCCTCGGTGAAGGGCGCGGTCGAGGTCTACACCCGCTACCTGGCCAAGGAGCTCGGCCCCCGCCGGATCGCGGTCAACACCATCGCGCCCGGCGCCACGGGCACCGACTTCGGCGGCGGCTCCCTGCGCGACGACGAGGCCGTCCGCGACCACCTCGGCGCGCTCACCGCGATGGGCCACGTCGGTGACCCGGACGACGTCGGCGCCGCCGTCGCCGCCCTGGCCGGACCCGGCATGGGCTGGGTGACCGGGCAGCGCGTCGAGGCCTCCGGCGGGATGAACCTCTGACGGGGACCGCCCACCAGGAGAGGATGGGTGGCATGGACCGGGCCCAGCTCGCCGACTTCCTCCGCACCCGCCGCGAGGCGCTGCAGCCGGAGGACGTCGGCCTCCCCCGCGGCTCGCGCCGCCGCACCGGTGGGCTGCGCCGCGAGGAGGTCGCCGTCCTCGCCGACATGTCGGCCGACTACTACGGCCGGATCGAGCAGCAGCGCGGGCCGAAGCCGTCGGAGCAGATGCTCGCCTCGCTCGCGCGCGGACTGCGCCTGTCGACGGCCGAGCGCGACCACCTGTTCCGGCTCGGGGGCTACGTCGCCCCGGGCCGGCTCCGCCGCGGTGACCACGTCGAGGCGGGGCTGATGCGGATCCTCGACCGGCTCGTCGACGTCCCCGCGATGGTGGTCGGCAGCACCGGCGAGACGCTCGTGCAGACGCCGCCGTGCGTGGCGCTCCTGGGCGACGAGACGGCGTACGAGGGCCTCGCGCGCTGCGTCGCGCACCGCTGGTGGACGTTGCCGGAGGCCCGGCTCCGCTACCCCGCGGAGGACCAGGACGGCGTCGGACGCGCCTTCACCGCCGAGCTGCGCGCCGCCGTCACCCGCGACGGCGCGGGCTCCCTGGCCGCCGAGGTCGTCGCCGACCTGGAGGCCCGCAGCCCGGAGTTCCGCGCCGTGTGGGCCGAGCACGAGGTCGCCCGGCCGCACTCCAAGCACAAGCGGATCGTGCACCCCGACGTCGGCGTGGTCGAGGTCTTCTGCCAGACCCTCTACGACGTCGACCAGGACCAGGGGCTGCTGCTCTTCACCGCCACGCCGGGCACCGAGAGCTCGGAGCGGCTGAAGCTGCTCGGGGTGATCGGCGCGCAGTCGCTGTGAGCGGACCCGGCCGACGCGGTGGGCTCAGCCGAGCTCGGCGCGGGTCGGCGGGTCCGCACCGGGGCGCGAGACGGTGACGGCGGCGGCCCGCGCCGCGTGGGCGAGGGTGGCCGCCGGGTCGAGCCCGTCCCAGAGCGCGTCGACGATGCCGGCGGAGAAGGTGTCGCCGGCGCCGATGGTGTCGACGACCGTGACCGGCGTCGCGGCGACCGACAGCGGCTCGCCGTCGCCGAACCAGGTCGCCCCGCCCTCGCCCCGGGTCACCACCACGGCGCGGGGGCCGAGCGAGCGCAGGTGGCCGGCCGCCTCGGCGAGGCCGAACGTCGGGTAGAGCACGGCGAGGTCCTCGTCGCTGGCCTTGACGACGTCGGCCCGGCGGGCGACGGCCTCGACCCGGCCGACGACCTCGGGGCCGGTGCCGGTGATCGCCGGGCGCGCGTTGACGTCGTAGGTGACCGTCGGCCGGTCGGCGCCGCCGGCCGCGACCAGCCGGTCGAGCAGCGCGAGGACGTCGTCGGCCCCGGGCTCGAGGACGGCGCCGATCGAGCAGACGTGCACGAACCGCGGCGTCTCCTCGCCCACCGGCCCGAAGCGCCAGTCGAGGTCGAAGACGTAGCTGGCCGAGCCGTCGGCCCCGATCGTGGCGGCCGCGCTCGACGTGCGCCCGAGCACGTGCGGGTCGGTGGCCAGCTCGACGCCCGAGCCCGCGAGGTGCGCCGCGACCGACCGGCCGCGCTCGTCGTCGGCGTACGACGTCACGAAGCGCGCGCGGCGCCCCAGCCGGGCGAGGGCGACCGCGACGTTGGCCGCGCTCCCGCCGGGCCGCTCGACCGTCGTCCCGCCCGCGTCGGTGACGACGTCGACCAGGGACTCCCCGACCACCAGCACGTAGGTCATGCCCCACTTCCTACCAGCCCGTCGAGCCGGTGCGGTTGTCCGTGGTCGTGCGTACGGTGACTCCGTGAGCATCCAGCCCCCCGACCCGCAGTCCTCCTCGCCCATCTACGAGCAGCTGCGCGCCCAGGTGGCCGGGCGCGCCGCCTCCGGCGACCTGCCCGCGGGCACCCGGCTGCCCACGGTGCGGGGGCTGGCCGAGGAGCTCGGCGTCGGCGTCCGCACGGTGCAGCGGGTCTACACCGAGCTGGAGGCCGACGGCGTGGTGGTCACCGAGGGCCGGCGGGGCACCTTCGTCGCCGCTCCCGCGGCCCCGGCCGACGCCGCCGACGCCGCCGACGAGTTCGCCGCCACCGCCCGCCGGCTCGGCCTCACCCTGGCCGAGGCGGTGCGCCTGCTGGAGGCCCGGTGGGCCGGCGACGGTGTCGGGAGGCACCAGTAGCCTCCCCGGCATGGCCCTGGACACCTCACCCGAGCAGCCGGCACCCGTCCGGCAGGTCGCGAACGCGATCTCGGGCTGGATCGACCGGCTCGGCGCGGTGTGGGTCGAGGGCCAGATCGCGCAGCTGAGCCGGCGGCCCGGCCTGCAGACGGTCTTCCTCACCCTGCGCGACTCCGTCGCCGACATCTCGGTCCCGGTCACCTGCTCCCGCACGCTGCTCGACTCGATGAACCCCCCGCTCGTGGAGGGCGCCAGCGTGCTCGTGCACGCCAAGCCGTCCTACTACGCCAACCGGGGCACCCTCTCGCTGCACGCCCGCGAGATCCGGATGGTCGGGCTCGGCGAGCTGCTCGCCCAGATTGAGCGGCGCCGCCAGCTGCTGGCCGCGGAGGGGCTCTTCGACCCGGCGCTCAAGCGCACCCTGCCGTTCCTGCCCGGCAAGGTCGGGCTGGTCACGGCGCCGCGCTCGGCCGCCGAGCGCGACGTCCTCGACCTCGCCCGGCGACGCTGGCCGGCGGTCGGGTTCGCCGTCGCGCACGCGACCATGCAGGGGCCGCGGGCCGCCGGCGAGGTGATGGAGGCGCTGGCCCGGCTCGACCGCGACGAGACCGTCGACGTCGTCGTCATCGCCCGCGGCGGTGGCTCGGTCGAGGACCTGCTCCCCTTCTCCGACGAGGGACTCCTGCGGGCGGTGGCCAAGGCCCGCACCCCGGTCGTCTCGGCGATCGGCCACGAGCAGGACAACCCCCTGCTCGACCTGGTCGCCGACGTCCGCGCCGCCACCCCCACCGACGCCGCCAAGCTCGTCGTCCCCGACGTCGCGGCGGAGGCCCACGCCGTCGCCTCGGCCCGCGAGCGGCTGCGCTCGCTGGTGCTCGGCGCCGTGGCCCGCGAGCAGGCCGGCCTCGACGCGCTGCGCTCCCGGCCGGCCCTCGCCGACCCCCGCACGCTCGTCGACCGGCGCACCGAGGAGCTCGCCACCTTCCGCGAGCGGGCCCGCCGCACCCTGCGGCACGCGCTCGACCGGGCCTCCGACGACATCGGCCACCAGCGGGCCCGGGCCCGCGCGCTGTCGCCGCTGGCCACCCTCGAGCGCGGCTACGCCGTCCTCCAGGACGCCGACGGGCACGTGATCACCTCGGTCGCCGGCCTGGCCGGCGGCGACGCCGTCAGCGTCCGGGTCGTCGACGGCCGCGTCCACGCCGACGTCACCTCCACCACCACCGCAGCAGCCGCCGCAGCACCGAGCGAGGAGCCCGCCCCATGAGCGCCACCGACCAGACCCCCAGCTACGAGGAGGCGCGCGAGGAGCTCGTCGACGTCGTCCGCCGGCTCGAGACCGGGGGCACGACGCTCGAGGAGTCGCTGGCGCTGTGGGAGCGCGGCGAGGCGCTGGCCACCGTGTGCCAGGACTGGCTCGACGGAGCGCGTCAGCGCCTCGAGGCGGTCATGACGAAGGAGCAGCCTGGGGGGTGACCCCCGGCAGGGTGGCGTCGGTCAGCCGCCCGACCAGGTCGGCGAGCTCGTCGGCCGACACGGCCCCGAACACCAGCACGGTGCGGTCCTCGCCGTAGGTCGCGGTGAAGGCCCGGTCGCCGCCGTCGTCCTCCCAGCCGGCCCAGTCGGTGGCCAGGCCCGGCCCCCCGGCGTCGGTCAGCGGGTCGGTCTCGGCGGGGTCCTCGTCGACGTACTCCTCGAGGAGGTCCTCGGCCGACTCCTGCTCGACCTTGACGCCGACGTACTTGTCGTCGTCGGTGAGCAGGTCGAAGCCGATCGCGGGCAGGGCCCCAGGGCGCTCGATGTCGGCTACGTCGACGGAGGTGACGCTCCACCCGCTCGGCAGGGTGGCGGGGTAGACCACCCCGATGTCGCTGCGCTGCAGCTGCTCGACGTTCTCGAGGTAGTCGACGGCCGGCCGGTCGGTGTTGTCGACGTCGCTGCTGAGCAGGCCGCGCGCCACCACCAGGACCAGGACGATGATGACCGCCACGACCATCGCCCCGACGAGCCCGCCGAAGGAACGCTCGTAGCGACCGCCCCGCTCACTCATCGACGTCCACCACGCGACCATCGTCCCAGGCGTGGGGCGGACTAGATTGCCGGGGTGCCACTGGTCGACCTGCCCGCCGTGGCCGCGCTCCTCGCCCTGCTCGTCGTCGCCTACCGCCACCCCCGGCGCAGCGTCGAGGCGCTGGTCTCGCTGGCGGCGATCGCGACCGTCCTGGTCTGCGGGCTGATCACCCTCGAGGAGACCCGCGACACCGTCCTGGACCTGCTGCCCGTCGTGCTGTTCCTGGTGGCGATCCTGGTGACCGCGCACGTGTGCGACCGGGCCGGCCTGTTCGCGGCGTCCGCGCGCCTGTTGCGGCACGGCGGCCCGACCCGGCTGCTCACCGTCGCGTTCCTGGTCGCCGCCGCGGTGACGGCCGTGCTCAGCCTCGACGCGACCGTCGTGCTGCTGACGCCGGTGGTCGTCGCCGCCGCGCGGGCCGACGGCGTCCTGCCCCGGCCGGGTGCCTACGCCTGCCTGCGGATGGCGAACTCGGCCTCGCTGCTGCTGCCGGTCTCCAACCTCACCAACCTGCTCGCGCTGCCGTCGCTCGACCTCACCTTCGCCGGCTTCGCGGCCCGGATGGCGCCGGTCCTGGTCGTCGTCCTCGTGGTCGAGTACGTCGGCCTGCGGCTGCTGTTCCGCCGCGACCTGGCCGCCCCGGCGACCGGGGGCGAGACGCCCGACGTCGCGTTCCCGGTCGTGCCGGCGCTCGTCGTGGCGGCCATGCTCGTCGGCTTCGCCGCGACCTCGCCGTACGGCGTCGACCCGGCCTGGGTCGCCGGTGCGGCCGCGGCGGTGCTGGTGGCCTGGGGCGCCGCGCGGGGCCTGCTCGCCGCCGGGGACGTCGCCCGGTCGGCGCACCCCGAGTTCGCCCTGCTGGTGCTCGCGCTGGGCGTCGTGGTCGCGGCGATCGCGGAGGGCTTCCTGGGTGAGGCGGTGGCGGACGTCGTCCCGGACACGACGTCGTTCGTCGGCCTGCTCGTCGTCGCGCTCCTGGCCACCGCCCTGGCCAACGTGCTGACCAACCTGTCGGCGACGCTGCTGCTGGTGCCGCTGGTCGCCCCGCTCGGGGACCTCGCGGTGCTGGCCGCGCTGATCGGGCTCAACGTCGGCTCGGGGCTGACGCTGTCGGGCTCGCTGGCCAACCTGCTGTGGCGCCGCACCCTGCACGCCTCCGGGGAGCACGCCCCGCTGGCGGAGTTCCACCGCGTGGCGCTGCTGCTGACGCCGGTGTCGCTCCTGGCCGCGGTGACCACCCTCCACCTCCTCGCCTGACCGTCGCGACCCCGGCGGACCGATACGATCCGGCCATGAGTCCCGCCTCCGCGCCCCGGCCCTTCGAGGTCCACCCGTC
This sequence comes from Nocardioides sp. S-1144, assembly GCF_005954645.2. Taxonomy (NCBI): domain Bacteria; kingdom Bacillati; phylum Actinomycetota; class Actinomycetes; order Propionibacteriales; family Nocardioidaceae; genus Nocardioides; species Nocardioides dongxiaopingii. The sequence continues at coordinate 1,218,665 of NZ_CP040695.2, read as the reverse complement.
GCAGCCCGACCGCAACCTCGCGCTCGAGCTGGTGCGCGTCACCGAGGCGGCCGCGATGGCCGCCGGCCGCTGGGTGGGGCGCGGCGACAAGGACGGCGCCGACGAGGTCGCGGTGAACGCGATGCGGGTGATGATCTCGACGATCGGGATGCGCGGCACCGTCGTCATCGGCGAGGGCGAGAAGGACAACGCCCCCATGCTCTACAACGGCGAGGAGGTCGGCGACGGCACCGGGCCGGAGTGCGACGTCGCCGTCGACCCGATCGACGGCACCACCCTCACCGCCAAGGGCATGACGAACGCCGTCGCCGTGCTCGCGGTGTCGCCGCGCGGCTCCATGTACGACCCGTCGGCGGTGTTCTACATGGAGAAGCTGGTCACCGGCCCCGAGGCCGCCGACGTCGTCGACCTGCGCTACCCCGTCGCGGAGAACATCCGCCAGGTCGCCCGGGCGAAGGGCAAGCGGCCCTCCGACGTCACCGTCGTGCTGCTCGACCGGCCCCGCCACAGCCAGCTCGTCGACGACATCCGCGCCACCGGCGCGATGATCAAGTTCATCTCCGACGGCGATGTCGCCGGCGCGATCATGGCGGCACGTCCCGAGACCGGCATCGACCTGCTGCTCGGCATCGGCGGCACCCCCGAGGGGATCATCGCGGCCTGCGCGCTCAAGTGCATGGACGGCGTCATCCAGGGCCGGTTGTGGCCCAAGGACGACGAGGAGCGCCAGCGCGCCCTCGACGCCGGCCACGACCTGAGCCCCGACACGATCCTCACGACCGACGAGCTGGTCTCGGGCGACGACTGCTTCTTCGTCGCCACCGGCATCACCGACGGCGAGCTGCTCAAGGGCGTGCGCTACACCTCCGGCGGCGTCAGCACCCACTCCCTGGTCATGCGCTCGCGCAGCGGCACCATCCGCTCGATCCACTCCGACCACGCCCTCGAGAAGCTCCGGCACTTCTCGGCCATCGACTTCGGCGGCCAGTAACCCACGTCGGTCCCGAGCTCGAGCCGACCCTCCGCCGGAACGGGCCCGGACCCCGGGGTCCGTGCGGTCCGTCCCCGTGCACCTACCCAAACCGCGCGATCGCTCGGTTTGGTCCGGTCGGCCCTCCAATTCCCGACCCAAACCGCGCGATCGCGCGGATCGGTGCGGTCGACCCCCCAGAACCCGACCCAAACCGCGCGATCGCGCGGATCGGTGCGGTCGACCCCCCAGATCCCGACCCAAACCGCGCGATCGCGCGGATCGGTGCGGTCGACCCCCCAGAACCCGACCCAAACCGCGCAATCGCGCGGATCGGTGCGGTCGACCCCCCAGAACCCGACCCAAACCGCGCAATCGCGCGGATCGGTGCGGTCGACCCCCCAGAACCCGACCCAAACCACGCGATCGCGCGGATTAGCTCAGGCGATCTGCAGCCCGCGGACGCCGACCCCGTCGGCGCCACGGCGCAGGGCCGCGCTGACGTGGTCGATGACGGCGGGGTCGAAGGCCATGCCGAGGTGGGAGGAGCCGACCTCGACGGCGACGGCGGTCGGGTCGATGCAGGCGCGCCAGTCGACGACGCCGTCGCGGCGGGAGTAGACCGCGGTGAAGGTGACGTCGGGCGAGAGCGGGGCGCGGCACTCGTCGAAGCTCTGGCGGGCGCAGACGCCGGCGACGCACTCCTCCGCCATCAGGCCCGGCACGCCGGCCCGGCTGAGCCGCACCAGCGTCTCCACGCCCCACGACAGCGCCACGTGGTGGGCGGCGGGCGCGAGCATCGGGCTGCCCAGGGTGACGATGCCGGAGACCAGGTCGGGGCGGCGGACAGCGATGCCGCGGGCGATCATCCCGCCGAGGCTGTGCCCCACGACCTGCACCCGCGTGCCACGCCGCAGCGCGATCGCCTCGAGGCGGGACTCGAGCTGAGCGGCGGCGTTGAGCGTGCAGCCGACGTTGGCCCGGATCTGCGAGCGGTAGGTGCGGTAGCCGCGCTCGCGCAGGGTGCGCGCCATCAGCCGCAGCGAGCCGTCACCGGCGGTGAAGCCGGGCACCAGGATGACCGGCTCGACCGCGCGCGCGGCCGAGCGGCCGGTGTAGGGCCGCGACCGGCGCTCGCGGCGCTCCTGCCGGGCCCGGACGACGTACCGGCCGGCCTCGACGACCACGGTGCGCTCCTGCAGCACCGCCGCCAGCGACGGCCGGGCGTAGCCGTCGGGCAGCAGGAAGGAGGCGAGCGGGCTGTCGGTCACGCGGCGCATGTTACGGGGAGGTTTCGCCTCCTGGAGGGGATCACCGCACCAACGCTCGTTTGGTTTGATGGGGGGATGACCTCCAGCGCGACGCCCGTGACCGTCTCCGAGGAGCTCTTCGCCCCCGTCTCACCCGACATCGAGCTCTGCTACCAGACCTACGGCGACCCCGCCGACGAGCCGCTGGTGCTCGTGATGGGTCTGGGCGGACCGATGACCTGGTGGGACCCCGAGCTCTGCGAGATGCTCGCGCGCGCCGGCTTCCACGTCGTCCGCTTCGACAACCGCGACGCCGGCCGGTCGAGCCGCGGCAAGGGCCGCGTCACCCGGACCATGCTGGTCCGCGCCTTCGCCGGGCTGCCGGTGCGGGCGCCGTACACCCTCGACGACATGGCCGGCGACGTCTTCGGCCTGCTCGACCACCTCGGCCTGGAGTCGGCGCACGTCGCCGGCGTGTCGATGGGCGGGATGATCGCCCAGGCGATGGCGATCGCCCACCCCGCGCGGGTGCGCTCGATGACGAGCATCATGTCGACCACCGGACGCCGCACGGTCGGCTGGCAGCACCCGGTGCTGTTCAGGAACCTGCTGGCGCGCGGCAGCGGCCGCGCCGCCTACATCCAGTCGAACGTCGCGACGTGGAAGCTCATCGGCTCCCCCGGCTACCCCACCACCCGGGAGGCCACCGAGAAGCGGGCGGCCGAGACCTACGACCGCGGCGTCACCCTGGCCGGGATGACCCGCCAGATGGCCGCCATCGTCACCCAGCCCGACCGGACGCCGGGCCTGCGCGCGCTGCCCGTGCCGACGGCCGTCGTCCACGGGCTGGCCGACCGGATGGTGCACGTGTCCGGGGGGCGGGCCACCGCGGCCGCCGTCCCGGGTGCCGAGCTGCTGCTCGTCGACGGGATGGGCCACGACATGCCGCCGGCCCTCTTCGAGACCTTCGCGCAGACGATCCGCCGCAACGCCGACCGCGCCGGGACCGACCGCAGCGCCTGAGGCCCGCCCGCCGACGGCGCGGGTCGGTGGACTAGCGTCCCCAGCGCCAGCAGGCTCGATCACGGTCAACCGCGGGCCTGAGCCCCGCGCGAGGCCGGTTCGCCGCGAAGTGGACACCACCCCGGCACGGACTAGACACGTCCCGGCAATCCGGACAAGGTGTGGGGCAGACCACAACGGGAGGGTGTCCAGACATGCAGAAGGTCGGAGAGGGCGCGAGACGGCGCCGCCGCAGTCGGCTCAGGAGAGCCGCGGCCGCAGGGTCGGTGACGGTGTTGACCGCGACCCTGCTGAGCGCGTGCGGCAGCAGCGGGAAGCCCACGCTCAACTGGTACGTGAACCCGGACGGCGTCGAGGTGCTGACCCAGTACGCCGCCGAGTGCAGCACCGACGAGTACGACATCGAGGTCCAGCTGCTGCCGTCCGGCGCCACCGACCAGCGCACCCAGCTGGCCCGGCGCCTGGCCGCCGAGGACTCCTCGACGGACCTGATGAGCCTCGACCCGGTCTTCGTGCCGGAGTTCGCGAACGCGGGCTGGCTGCTGGAGTTCGAGGGCGAGGCCGGCGACGCGGTGACCGAGGGCATCCTCGACGGCCCGCTCGACACCGTGATGTGGGAGGACAAGGTCTACGCGGCTCCGCAGTGGGCCAACACCCAGGTCCTCTGGTACCGCAAGTCGCTCGCCGAGGCCGCCGGCCTCGACATGAGCCAGCCGGTCACCTTCGACCAGGTCATCGACGCCGCCGCCGACAACGGCGGCACCGTCGGCGTCCAGGCCAACCGCTACGAGGCCTACGTCGTGTGGATCAACGCGATGATCCTCGGCGCCGGCGGCGACATCGTCTCCGACACAGAGTCCGGCAAGGACGCCCAGGTCGACATCGACTCCGACGCCGGCAAGGCCGCGGCCGCGGTGATCCAGAAGCTCGCCGACTCCAGCGCCGCCCAGAGCGACCTGACGGTGTCGAACGAGGGCACCAGCCTCGGCCAGATGTTCCCCGCCGAGGGCCCGGGCGAGTTCATGCTCAACTGGACCTTCGCCTACAAGAACTACGAGGGTCTCATCGAGACCGGCGACATCACCCAGGACCAGTTCGACGACCTCGGCTTCGCCCGCTACCCGCAGACCGTCGAGGGCGAGCCGTCGGCCCCGCCGGTCGGCGGCATCGACATCGGCGTCGGCGCGTTCACCGAGTACCCCGAGTTCGCCCTGGAGGCCGCCCAGTGCGTCGCCTCCGACGAGGCGCAGGTCGCCCTGGCCCGTGACGCCGGCCTGATGCCGGCCCGCGGCGCCAACTACGACTCCGCCGAGCTGCAGGAGGCCTACCCGCCGGAGCTGCTCGAGCTCTGGCAGACCAGCCTCGACGAGGGTGGGGCCCGGCCCAAGAGCGCCTACTACGCGCTGATCTCGCAGGCCGTGCAGAGCCGCTGGCACTCCCCGACGGCGGTCGACCCCGACTCGACCCCGGCCGAGTCCGCGAAGTTCCTGCAGGACGTCCTCGACGGAAAGGCGCTCCTGTGACGACCCAGACCGACACCCCCGTGAAGGACCGCCGCGCCGCCAAGCCGGTCGAGAGCGACCGGTCGCGCGCCGAGGCCCGCCTCGGCCAGAAGCTGGTCGCCCCGGCGATCGTGCTGATGCTGGTGGTGACCGCGTTCCCGATGCTCCGGGCGCTGTACCTGTCGCTGTTCAACTACTCCCTGACCGCGCCCGACGACCGCGAGTTCATCTGGTTCGGCAACTACGCGGTCGCGCTGACCGACCCGCTGCTGTGGAAGACCACCGGCATCACCGTGCTGTACATGGTGGTCACCGTGGCCTTCGAGCTGGTCATCGGCTTCGCCTTCGCGATGGTGATGCACCGGGTGATCTTCGCCCGCGGCGTCATCCGGACCTCGATCCTGGTGCCCTACGGCATCATCACCGTGGTCTCCGGCTTCGCGTGGCAGTTCGCGTTCAGCTACCAGAACGGCTTCGTGAACAGCTGGATCCCCGGTCTCGCCGCGGACTTCAACTGGTTCGGCGAGACGACGCCCGCGGTGGTCGCGATCATGGTCTCCGAGATCTGGAAGACCACCCCGTTCATGTCGCTGCTCCTCCTCGCCGGTCTGGCGCAGGTCTCCGAGGACATGATCGAGGCCGCCAAGGTCGACGGTGCCACGTGGACGCAGCGCCTGACGCGCGTCATCCTCCCGAACATGCGGGCCGCGATCATGGTCGCGGTGCTCTTCCGCGCCCTCGACGCCTACCGCATCTTCGACAACATCTTCGTGATGACGGCGGGGGCGCAGAACACCGAGTCGATCAGCTTCCTGACCTACCGGCAGACGATCGAGCAGTTCCAGATCGGCATCGGCTCGGCCCTCTCGGTCCTGCTGTTCCTGTCGGTGCTGGTGATCGCGTTCCTCATCGTCAAGATCTTCCGCGTCGACCTCGCCGACGCACGGCAGGAGAAGTGATGAAGCAGAAGATCGGAATGGTCGTCGGGGTCGCGCTGATCCTGGCCTGGTGCCTGCTGCCCGTGGCGTGGATCATCTCGCTGTCGTTCAAGTCGCAGACCGCGATCACCAACGGCAGCCCGGGATTCTTCCCCGCCGACGGCGCGGGTGCCGGCTGGCAGAACTACCAGGACGTCTGGGACAACGAGCAGTTCCGCCGGGCGATCCTCAACTCGATCGGCATCAGCCTGATCGCCACGACGCTGTCGGTCATCATCGCGACGCTGGCCGCCTACGCCATCGCGCGCCTGGAGTTCCGGGGCAAGAAGCTGGTCCTCACGATGGCGCTGGTCATCGCGATGTTCCCGGTCGTCTCGCTGGTGGGCCCGCTGTTCGACATGTGGCGCGCGATCGGGCTGTACGACACCTGGCCCGGCCTGATCATCCCCTACATGTCCTTCACGCTGCCGCTGGCGATCTGGACCCTGTCGGCCTTCTTCCGCGAGATCCCGTGGGAGATGGAGCAGGCGGCCCAGGTCGACGGCGCCACGTCGTGGCAGGCGTTCCGGCGGGTGATCGTGCCGCTGGCGGCACCCGGTGTCTTCACCGCGGCGATCCTGACGTTCTTCTTCGCGTGGAACGACTTCGTCTTCGGGATCTCGCTCACCTCGACCGAGGCGGCGCGGCCGATCCCGGCGTCGCTCTCGTTCTTCGTCGGTGCCGACCCGTTCAACCGGCCGGCCTCGCTGCTCGCGGCGGGCGCCGTCATCTCGACGATCCCGATCATCGTCATCATCCTGATTTTCCAGCGCAAGATCGTCGCCGGCCTGACCTCCGGCGCAGTGAAGGGTTGAGCCAATGGCTGCTATCGACATGAAGAACATCGTCAAGAAGTACGGCGACGGCTTCCCGGCCGTGAACGACGTCAGCATCGACGTCCAGGACGGGGAGTTCATGATCCTCGTCGGCCCGTCGGGGTGCGGCAAGTCGACCCTGCTGCGGATGATCGTGGGCCTGGAGGACATCACCTCCGGCGACATGATGATCGGCGACAAGCGGGTCAACGACCTCGCGCCGCGTGACCGCAACCTCTCGATGGTCTTCCAGAACTACGCGCTCTACCCCCACCTGACGGTCTACGAGAACATCGCGTTCCCGCTGCGCCTGGCCAAGACGCCCGACGCCGAGGTCGACGAGAAGGTCCGGGCGGCGTCGAAGACGCTGGAGCTCGACGAGCACCTGGAGCGCAAGCCCGGCAACCTGTCGGGTGGTCAGCGCCAGCGGGTCGCGATGGGCCGCGCGATCGTGCGCGACGCCGACGCGTTCCTCTTCGACGAGCCGCTGTCGAACCTCGACGCCAAGCTCCGCGGTCAGATGCGCAGCGAGATCGCGCGGCTGCAGAAGCGGCTGGGCATCACCACGGTCTACGTCACCCACGACCAGACCGAGGCGATGACGCTGGGCGACCGGGTCGCGGTCCTCAAGCGCGGCATCCTGCAGCAGCTCGCCACGCCGCGCGAGCTGTACGAGAACCCGGGCAACCTGTTCGTCGCGGGCTTCATCGGGTCCCCCCCGATGAACTTCCTGCCGGCGACGGTCGAGGGCACCTCGGTGAAGCTGCCGTTCGGGTCGGTCGAGATCCCCGCAGACAAGGCCGAGAAGGCCCAGGGCAAGGGCCTGCTCATCGCCGGCATCCGTCCCGGTGACTTCGAGGACGCCTCGGTGGTCGACACCGACCGCACCGGCTCGACGTTCCGCGCGAAGGTCGACGTCGTGGAGTGGCTCGGCAACGAGGCCTACGCCTACCTGCCCTTCGAGGCCCCGCCGGAGGTGCAGGAGCAGCTCCAGCAGCTCGAGCGCGACCTCGACGGCGAGTCGCTGCGCACCCAGCTGGTCGTCGGGCTCGACGGCACGAGCCGGGTCGCCGCCGGCGACGAGGCGGAGATCTGGGTCAACACCAAGAAGATCCACCTCTTCGACCCGCAGACCGGTGAGAACCTCACCGTCGACAAGGAGAACGCCGGCCGGCTCGAGTCGCGGGCCCTGAACACGGTCTGAGCGACCCCGCTCCCACCGACGCGCCGTACCCGCTCCCCGGAGCGGGTGCGGCGCGTCGTGCGTGCGGCGTCCTCAGTGCAGGCGGTGCGGTTCGCGACCCGGCGGCAGGTCGTCGCGGTGTGGCTTGCGGGTGACGCTGATGCCGCTCCAGAACGCGAAACCCCTGACCCGCAGCACCGGGGAGTCCGCGGTGAGCTCGGCGCCGACCTTGTCCGAGGGCCCCACGAAGGCACCCATGATCCCGACCCCCTCCACGATCACCTCGACCTCGGGACCGACGACGATCTCGGCGCCGCCCATCACCGCGCTGATCGTCAGCACGCTCTCGGGCCCGGCGAAGCGCGCCTCGCGGAAGTCGAGCGTGGCACCGCCCATCACGCAGACCACGGTCATCGACGCGGGCGCGGTCCACACACCCTTGCGCTCGAAACCGCTCATCACCGCGATCCCGCGCAGCGGGCCGGGGTCGGCCACCGGGGAGCCCGACGACGCCCGCCGCACCACCGGGGTCGACGTCGAGGGCAGGTCCTGCGTCAGCGGCACCAGGTCGGCGTAGGTGCGGGCGCCGTAGGCGGCGGCGAGCCGCTCGTCGAGCTCCTCGAGGTCGATCCGGCCCTCCCCCGCCGCCTGGCGCAGCTGCTCGGCGACGGCGTGCCGCTCGTCGTCGGAGATGCGCAGCTCGGGGCTGCGGTCGGCGTCGTCCACCCGGCCAGCCTAACGGCGCACGGGTCTCGGCGTCCGGGTCCGCGGGGCGGCACCTACGATGGCTGCTCGTGAGCACCGACGCCGAGTTCCTCTACTCCGACCTGCTGCCGACGGGCGCCGACGAGACGCCGTACCGGCTCGTGTCGACCGAGGGGGTCTCGACCGTCGAGGTCGACGGACAGACGTTCCTCAGGGTCGCGCCGGAGGCGCTGCGGCTGCTGACGTCGGAGGCGATGCACGACATCAGCCACTACCTGCGCCCCGCGCACCTCGCCCAGCTGCGCCGGATCATCGACGACCCCGAGTCGTCGGGCAACGACCGGTTCGTGGCGCTCGACCTGCTGAAGAACGTCAACATCTCCGCCGGCGGCGTGCTGCCGATGTGCCAGGACACCGGCACCGCGATCGTGATGGGCAAGAAGTCCGAGGGCGTGCTCACCGGGGTCGACGACGCGGAGGCCATCTCGCGCGGCGTCCACGACGCCTACACCAGGCTGAACCTTCGCTACTCGCAGCTGGCGCCGCTCACGACGTACGAGGAGCGGAACACCGGCACGAACCTGCCGGCCCAGATCGAGCTCTACTCGACGCCGGGGGGCCCCGGGAAGGCACCGGAGTACAAGTTCCTCTTCATGGCCAAGGGCGGCGGCTCGGCCAACAAGTCGTTCCTGTTCCAGGAGACCAAGGCGATCCTCAACCCGAAGCGGATGCTGAGCTTCCTCGACGAGAAGATCCGCTCCCTCGGCACCGCCGCCTGCCCGCCGTACCACCTGGCCGTCGTCATCGGGGGCACCTCGGCGGAGTTCGCCCTCAAGACCGCCAAGTACGCCTCCGCGCACTACCTCGACAACCTCCCGACCGAGGGCTCGGCGAGCGCGCACGGGTTCCGCGACCTCGAGCTGGAGGAGCAGGTCTTCGAGCTGACCCAGTCGTTCGGGATCGGCGCGCAGTTCGGCGGCAAGTACTTCTGCCACGACGTCCGCGTCGTCCGGCTGCCGCGCCACGGCGCCTCCTGCCCGGTCGCCATCGCGGTGTCGTGCTCGGCGGACCGGCAGGCGCTCGGCAAGATCACCTCCGAGGGCGTCTTCCTCGAGCAGCTCGAGACCGACCCGGCGCAGTACATGCCCGACGCCGGCGTCGCCGACGACATCGCCGGCGGCGAGGTCGTCCAGGTCGACCTCCACCAGCCGATGGCCGACATCCTCGCCGAGCTGTCCCGGCACCCGGTCAAGACCCGGCTCTCGCTGACCGGTCCGCTCGTCGTGGCCCGCGACATCGCCCACGCCAAGATCCAGGAGCGGCTCGACGCCGGCGAGGGCCTGCCCGCCTACCTCAAGGACCACCCCGTCTACTACGCCGGCCCCGCGAAGACGCCGGCCGGCATGGCCTCCGGCTCGTTCGGCCCGACCACCGCGGGCCGGATGGACTCCTACGTGGAGGCCTTCCAGGCCGCCGGCGGCTCGATGGTGATGCTCGCCAAGGGCAACCGGTCGAAGGTCGTCACCGAGGCCTGCGCCACCCACGGCGGCTTCTACCTCGGCTCGATCGGCGGGCCGGCGGCCCGGTTGGCCCAGGACTGCATCCGCAGCCAGGAGGTCCTCGAGTACGCCGAGCTCGGCATGGAGGCGGTCTGGAAGATCGAGGTCGAGGACTTCCCCGCCTTCATCGTCGTCGACGACAAGGGCAACGACTTCTTCACCGACCCCTCGGGCACCGTCACGGTCCCGCTGAGCTCGCTGGGCGTGCCGGGAGTCCGGGTCCGCAGCGCCGAGTGACGCCGGTCGGTCCACCGACCCGGGGCCGGCCCGACGCGACGTCGCGACGTAGCGCCGACCCGGCTGGGCGGCCGTGCCTAGTGGGTGTCCTCGTCGGCGTGCGGGTTCGCGTTCGGCCCGGCTTCCTTGAGCTCGTCCGGGGCCGGCGCGTCGGGGTTGCCGGCCACGCCCTGGCTGTCGTCGATGGGGGTGTCGGCGTCGTCGGCGTCCATCTTCTGGACCTGCGAGACCTGGCCGTCGTCGTCCCCGGGCTTCTTGCTGTTCATCGCTCCACCGTGGCAGACCGGGGCATCGCCCCGGTCCACCCCGACGGTAGGACTCAGACCAGCGCGCGGAGACCGTCGACCAGCGGCGTGGTCGGACGTCCGATGAGGCGCGACAGCGTGCCGTCGGCGTCACCCAGGACGCCGTCGCGGATACCGGTGTCGATGCCGGCCACGAAGCCGGCGGTGCCGGCGTCGAGGCCGACGCCCTCGAGCAGGGCGACGTGCTCGTCGGTGCTCAGCTGCTGGACCGCGACCTCGCGGCCGAGGACCTCGCCGAGGGCCGCCGCGAGGGTCGGCTGGTCCCAGGCGACGTCGCCGCCGAGCTCGTAGACCCGGCCCGCGTGCCCGTCGGTGGTGAGGACGACGGCCGCGGCCTCGGCGAAGTCGGCCCGCGCCGCGCTGGCCACCAGCCCGTCGCCGGCGCTGGTCGCGAGCACGCCGGTCGAGCGGACGGTGTCGAGCGCCTGGGCGTAGTTCTCGTGGTACCAGTTGTTGCGCAGGATCGTCGCCGGGACGCCGGCCGCCTCGATCGCCTCCTCGGTGGCCCGGTGTTCGGGCGCGAGGACGAAGTCGGCCTCGCGGGCGTGCGGGGCACTGGTGTAGACGAGCAGGTCCACGCCGGCCGCCCGGGCGGCGTCGACGACGGTGGTGTGCTGCGCCACCCGCTGGCCGACCTCGCTGCCGGAGATGAGCAGCACGCGGTCGACGCCCACCAGCGCGGCCTCGACCGAGGCCGGGTCGGAGTAGTCGAGCGCGACCACGTCGAGGCCGCGCTCGGCGTACGCCGCCAGCCGGTCGGGGGTGCGGGCACCGGCCCGGACCTCGGCCGGGGCGACGCCGCGGTCGAGGAGCGAGTCGAGGACGAGGCGGCCGAGCTGGCCGGACGCGGCGGTGACGAGGAGAGTCATGGAGGTTCCTTTCGTGGACGGTTCACGGGAGGAACGACCACTCCCGCCTGATACTTCCCCGTTGCAGGTACCCACCTTTTGGTAAGGTGGTGGCCGTGCTGAGCCTGCGAGAGATCCGGGGCGACGAACCCACGGCGTTCACCGACGGGTGCCCCACCCGCGTGGTGCTCGACCACGTCACGAGCAAGTGGGGCGTGCTCGTGCTGGCCGCCCTCGCCGAGGGCACCCTGCGGTGGGGCGAGCTGCGCCGCACCGTCGACGGCATCAGCGAGAAGATGCTGGCCGCGACCCTGCGGACGTTCGTGGCCGACGGCCTCGTCGTCCGCGACGCGCAGGCGACGATCCCGCCGCGCGTCGACTACAGCCTGACCCCCCTCGGCCGCGACCTGGTGGAGGCGATGTCGCCGCTCCTGGGCTGGATCGCCGCGCACGCCGACGCGATCGTCAACGACTGACGCCGGCCGCCACCTCCGACCCGGCCGCCTGCGACGCCGGCGCGCCGGTACGGCCGAGCACGAGCCGGTCGAGGGAGAGCCGACCGGCACCGGTCGCGGCCAGGGCCAGACCCGCGGCACCGAGCACCATCACGAGCTCGTAGCCGCCCTCGTTGGCGAAGAAGGCGTCGCGGTGCACGTACCAGAACGCACCGGCCATGTCGGCGGCGACGAGGACGCCCACCAGCGGCGTGAGCGCCCCGACGAGGAGCAGCACCCCGCCCACGAGCTCGACGCCGGTGGCGTAGGCGGCCGCCGCACCGGGCAGCGGGATCCCGAGGGCCTCGAAGCCGTCGGCCGTGGCGCCGAGGCCCTGACCGTCGAGCTTCTGCCAGCCGTGGGCGATCATCACGACGCCGAGCGCGACGCGGAGCACGAGCAGCCCGACGTCCTGGGCGCCGTCGGTGGGGCGGATGCCGAACAGGGTCTTCACAGTGGTCCTCCGAGCAGGTGGTTGACGTTTGCACGAGGCTAGGAACACCGTCTGAGGTCAGGATGAGAGCAGCGTGACCGGCACGTGAGGAAAGCCGGGACCTCCTGGCCGCACCCCGCGGTGGGCGAACCCGGACCCGGGGTGGAACCCTGGGACCGACCCCGACCGGTGGAGGCACCCGTGGAGCACGTCGAGATCGCCCGAGCCGAGTCCGAGCGCGGGGAGCTGGTGCTGCGCGAGCGCCGTCCCGGCTCCGACGACGCCGGCGCGCCCACCGCGCTCGAGCTGCGCGCCAACGGCGTCTTCGTGATGGACACCCGCGAGGTCGCGACCGAGCAGGCGCTCGCCACCGCCGCGCTCGCGGTGGTCGACGACCCGCGGGCGGTGGCCGTCGGCGGCCTCGGACTCGGGTTCACCATGCACCAGGTGCTGGCCGACTCCCGCGTGGAGACGTGCGCGGTGGTCGAGGTCGAGCAGGCGCTCGTGGACTGGATGCGCGACGGCACCATCGCCCACGGCCCGGCCCTGCTGGCCGACGCGCGGGTGAGCGTGGTCGTGGCCGACATCGCGGTCGCGGTCGCGGAGGCCCGGCCGGCGTCCTACGACCTGCTGCTGCTCGACGTCGACAACGGCCCCGGCTACCTCGTCCACGACGCGAACGCCGTGCTCTACGAGGCGCCGTTCCTGCGGAGCGTGCGCGCGATGCTGCGACCGGGCGGGGCCGTCGCGGTGTGGTCGGCCGCCGAGGCACCGGACCTGGAGCGTTCGCTGGCCTCGGTCTTCACGACGACGCGCAGCGAGAGGCACGACGTCCGGCTCCAGGAGCGCGACGAGCACTACTGGCTCTACGTCGGCGTGGTCTGAGCCGGACGCCGGCCGGTCGGGACCGGCCGCGCGCCCGCGTCAGGGCCGCGGGCGCGGAGCCGACGCCGGGACCGGGTCGGCCGGCACGACGACGACGTTCTCGTGCGCGCGCTCGCGCACGGCGCTCTTGATCTGGTCGAGGTTGTTGCGGAGCAGGTCGGCGACGAGCTCGTCCATCCGCGGGTCGCTCAGCATGTCGATGAGCACCCGCATCACCGTCTCGGACACCTCCGAGACGATGGTGTCGTAGCCCGGGAGCCGGCTGACGATGCGCGCGTTCGGGTCGGAGCGGACCTTCTCGGCCACCATCGCCTTGATCTCGTCGTGGTTCTCGAGCAGCGCGTCGGAGATGTTCTTCGTGTAGTGGCCGGTCTGGATCACCGCGGCCACCTCGTCGAGCACCACGATCGTGAGCGGCCGCTTGATCAGCCCGAGCGCCCGCATCGAGAGCCGGCTGGCGCGGTCGACGGCCCACGGGCGCCGCATCCCCAGCCGCACCAGCACCCCGCCGACGATGGCCGCGAGGACGGAGCCGCCGAGCAGCACGCCGAGCACGAGGAGCAGCACCTGGAGGGTGCTCAGGTCTTCCAGCCAGCGCGACATGCGGCGAGCCTAGTGTCGTGGGTCAGTCGCGGAACATCTCCCGGTAGTCCTCCTCCATCGCGGGGTGGTAGTCGCCGAAGTCGAGGGCGGCGACGTCGCCACCGCTCTCCGCGGCGACCAGCCGGTCGAGGTACCACTCCCAGCCCGGGCCGACGCCGCCGGCCCACGACGCGTCCGGCACCGACTGGCTGAAGGTGAGGGTCGTGGTGCCGTCGACCTCGACGAGGTCGAGCGTGAGGACCCACGACTGCTCCCCGCCCTCGGACGACGAGGTGACGGCCAGGTGGCGCGGCGCGTCGCAGGCGTCGATGGTGAAGGTCTCCGCGGCCACCTCGTCACCCTCGGCGTTCATGCGGAACCGCACCGAGCCGGAGGCCGGGTCGCCGGTCCAGGTGCCGATCCAGCGGGCCAGGCGGTCGGACTCCGTGACCGCCGCCCACACCGACTCGATCGGGGCGCGGAAGGTGCGGTCCAGGACGACGCTGTCGTGTCCGCGCCGGGTCTCCCGGCGTCCGGTGGGGGTGGCGCTCATGCGGTCTCCTCGTGCGGGTCGGGGGTGGTGCGGGATCGGTGGGGGGCCTCGGCGCGGTGGTCGCGGACCGTGCGGCGGACCTCGAGGTCGAGACCGTCGAACCCGTCGAGCAGGCGCTCGTCGAGGCGCGGCGGTGGGCGGAGGTCGTCGAGGAGGCCCTGGAGCGGGGCGAGGCCGGCGGGGTCCAGCGCGTAGTGGCGCTCGCGGCCCCGGTCCTCGACCGTCGCGAGCCCGGCCTCCACGAGCAGGCGCAGGTGCCGGCTGACGGCGGGCCGGCTGATCGAGCGGGACGCCGCGAGGTCGACCACCCGGGCCGGGCCGGCGAGCAGCGAGCGGAGCAGCTCGCGACGGACCGGGTCGGCGACGGCGGAGAACGGGTCCACGACTCATTGGTAACTGATCGGTTACGATTCTGTCAAGGACGAGAGGTTAGGTTGGCCTGGTGAACGAGCAGCCCCCCACCGACGCCGTCCGGATCGAGCACGACTCCATGGGTGAGGTCGAGGTTCCCGCCTCCGCCCTGTGGCGCGCCCAGACGCAGCGCGCCGTCCAGAACTTCCCGATCAGCGGGACCCCGATCGAGCCGGCCCTCGTGCACGCGCTCGGCCACGTGAAGGCGGCGGCCGCCGTCGTGAACGGCGAGCTCGGCGTCGTCGACGCCGCGGTCGCCGAGGCGGTGGCCACCGCCGCCCGGGCCGTGGCGGCCGGCGAGCACGACGCCGAGTTCCCGATCGACGTGTTCCAGACCGGGTCGGGCACGAGCAGCAACATGAACGCCAACGAGGTCATCGCCTCCCTCGCCGCGCGGGCCGGGGTCGAGGCGCACCCCAACGACCACGTCAACGCCAGCCAGTCGAGCAACGACACCTTCCCGACCGCGATCCACGTCGCCGTCACCCTCGCCGTCGTCGACAGCCTCGTCCCGGCCCTGGGCACGCTGGCCGGCTCCCTCGAGGCGAAGGCCGAGGAGTTCGGCGGCCTGGTGAAGTCCGGTCGCACGCACCTGATGGACGCCACCCCGGTGATGCTCGGCCAGGAGCTCGGTGGGTACGCGGCCACGCTCCGGTACGCCGTCGAGCGCCTCGAGTCGGTCCTCCCCCGCGTCCGCGAGCTCCCGCTGGGCGGCACCGCCGTCGGCACCGGGATCAACACCCCGCCCGGCTTCGCGCCCCGCGTGATCGAGGTGCTGTCGCAGGCCACCGGCCAGGACTTCACCGAGGCCCGCAACCACTTCGAGGCGCAGGGCACCCGTGACTCGCTGGTCGAGCTCAGCGGCGTGCTGCGCACGGTCGCGGTCGGTCTCACCAAGATCTGCAACGACCTGCGCTGGATGTCGTCGGGGCCGACCACCGGGCTCGCCGAGATCCACCTCCCCGACCTCCAGCCGGGGTCGAGCATCATGCCCGGCAAGGTCAACCCGGTGCTGCCCGAGGCCACGCTCATGGTCTGCTTCCAGGTCGTCGGCAACGACGCCGCCGTGACCGCGGCCGGCGCCAGCGGCAGCTTCGAGCTGAACGTCGCGATGCCGGTCATGGCCCGCAACGTGCTCGAGTCGGTGCGGTTGCTCTCGACGTCGACGACCCTGCTCGCGCACCGGTGCGTCGACGGCATCACCGCGGACGCCGACCGGATGCGCCGCTACGCCGAGTCCTCGCCCTCGGTGGTCACCCCGCTCAACAAGCACCTCGGCTACGAGGCCGCCGCCGCGATCGCCAAGCAGGCGCTCGCCGAGGGCCGCACGATCCGCGAGACCGTGCTCGCGCTCGGGTACGTCGAGCGCGGCGAGCTCACCGAGGCCGAGCTCGACGCCGCCCTCGACCTCGAGGGGATGACGCACCCGTGAGCATGACCGATCGCGACCACGTGCACGAGCAGTACCGCACGGAGGTGCACCTCGAGGTCCGTCAGTCCGTCTGGCACCCGACCCGCGAAGGGCGCGACCCGGCCACCGAGGCGCTGGCCGCCGTCGTCGCGGCCGCTCCCCGGCGGGTGCTGGAGATCGGCTGCGGCACCGGCGCCTTCGCCGGCCGCCTCGCGAACGCGCTGCCCGACGCCGAGGTCGTGGCCGTCGACCAGTCGGCCCGCCTGGTCGAGCTGACGGCGTCGCGCGGCGTCGAGGCCCGGGTCGCCGACGCCCTCGACCTGCCGTTCGCCGACGACGCCTTCGACGCGGTCGCGGCGATGTGGATGCTCTACCACCTGCCCGACCTGCACCGGGGGCTCGCCGAGGCGCGCCGCGTGCTGCGACCCGACGGCATCCTGGTCGCGGTCACCAACGGCGACGACCACCTCGGCGACCTGCGTCGCGAGGCCGGCGGCGCCCCGCTGCACACCCAGTTCTCGAGCGAGAACGGGGAGGCCGCCCTGCGCGAGCACTTCGACGTGGTGACCCGCGACGACCTCAGCACCCGCGCGTTCTTCGCCGACCACAACGCCGCCGTGGCCTACCTGGCGTCCTGGCCCGACGACGTCACGTGGTCGCTGCCGCCCTTCGAGGGTCCGCGCGAGTACGCCGGCCACGTGACCGTCTTCGTGGCGCGGTGAGCGGGCCCGACGACCACCGGACCTACTGGGACGGCGAGGCCGAGCGCTTCGACGACGAGCCCGACCACGGGCTCGGCGACCCGGCCACCCGGGAGGCGTGGCGCCAGCTGCTGGCCGCCCACCTGCCCGCGGCACCGGCCGACGTCGTCGACGTCGGGTGCGGCACCGGCACCCTGGCCCTGCTCCTCGCCGACGCCGGTCACCGCGTGCGCGGGGTCGACCTCGCGCCGCGGATGGTCGAGCGCGCCCGCGCCAAGGCGGGCGACGCCGGCCTCGACGTGCCGTTCACCGTCGGTGACGCCGCCGACCCGCCGTACGAGCCGGGCTCGACCGACGTGGTCCTGTGCCGGCACGTGCTGTGGGCCCTGCCGGACCCGGCCTCCGCGCTGGCGCGCTGGACGGCGCTGCTGCGCCCCGGCGGCCGGCTGGTGCTGGTCGAGGGCCGGTGGCACACCGGCGGTGGCCTGACCGCGGCGGAGTCCGAGCGCCTGGTCGGCGCCCACGTGGGCGACGTGCGCGTCGTCGCGATGCCCGACGAGGTGTTCTGGGGCGGGCCGATCACCGACGAGCGCTACCTGCTCGTCGCCCGCACCTAGGCGGACGCCCCGGCCCTGCCGCACCGACCCCGACGGGTCGGTGGCTCAGTACCAGCCGTGCGACTCGCTGTGGGCCCAGGCACCGCAGGGGCTGCCGTAGCGGTCCTCGATGTAGCCGAGACCCCAGCGGATCTGGGTGACGGGGTTGGTCGCCCAGTCGGCGCCGGCGGAGGCCATCTTGGAGCCGGGGAGCGACTGCGGGATGCCGTAGGCCGAGGACGACGGGTTGTCGGCGTAGACGTTCCAGCCGGACTCGCGCGTGTAGAGCGAGTCGAGGCAGCCGAACTGGTCGGAGGAGAAGCCGAACTCGGCGAGCAGCGCGCGAGCGATGTCGCGCGGGTCGGCGTCGGAGAGATCCTGGCTGCCCGCCTCGGCCGGCCCGGCGGCCTCGGCGGCGAGCGCGGCCTCCTTGAGCGGGTCGGTGGCCTGACGACGGTCGGCCGAGCGCGACAGGACGGGGGTGCGCGTGGCCGGCTCGACGGCGGCGGCCAGCGCGGCGACGTCGGCCGCGGTCTGCTCCGCGCTGTCGAGGGAGCCGTCGGCCGGGTCGGTGGTGGCTTCGTCCGCGGTGTCGACGGCGCCGACCGGGTTCGCCTGGTCGACCGCTGCGGCGGTGCTGCCCGGCGACCCGGCGAGGAGTCCGCCGGCGATCGTGACGCCGGTCGCGCCGACGGCCAGCGACGACAGGATCACCGTGGTGCCCACGATCTTGCGGGGCGCCTCCGCGACCGCACCGGCGACCGCGGTGGTGACGGCGGGGCGCGCGGGGGCGCCGCGGTGCTTCGGGACGTGCTTCACGTGCTTCGACAAGAGCTCAGACCCAGGGGATAGACGACAGTCGGTTGCCACTCGGGGCGGGGCGATCGGCTGGGTCCGGCACTGGACCACGAAAGATCTCGACCCACCATGCCGCCTGGGGTGGCTGTGCGCAAACCCGGCGGCGCGTCCGTGGACCGATCCCGGACTGCGGGCACCGGGGCGAGTGGTCCCGTGCGTCACACGGGTCCCACCCGCCCCGGCCCGGCCGGGGCCCGGCCTCAGTGCGTGACGTTCTCCAGCATCTCGGTCACCAGCGCCGCGATCGGCGAGCGCTCCGAGCGGGTCAGCGTGACGTGGGCGAAGAGCGGGTGGCCCTTGAGCTTCTCGATGACCGCGACGACGCCGTCGTGCCGCCCGACGCGCAGGTTGTCGCGCTGGGCGACGTCGTGGGTCAGCACGACCTTGGAGTTGGCGCCGATGCGGGACAGCACGGTGAGCAGCACGTTGCGCTCCAGCGACTGCGCCTCGTCGACGATCACGAACGAGTCGTGCAGCGAGCGGCCGCGGATGTGGGTCAGCGGCAGCACCTCGAGCATGCCGCGGGCCAGGACCTCCTCGACGACCTCCTTGGAGGCCATCGAGCCGAGGGTGTCGAAGACCGCCTGGCCCCAGGGCGACATCTTCTCGGTCTCCGAGCCGGGCAGGTAGCCGAGCTCCTGCCCGCCGACGGCGAACAGCGGCCGGAAGACGACGACCTTCTGGTGCTGGCCGCGCTCCAGGACGGCCTCCAGTCCGGCGCAGAGCGCCATCGCGGACTTGCCGGTGCCGGCGCGCCCCCCGAGGGAGACGATCCCGACCTCGGGGTCGAGCAGCAGCTCGAGCGCGACCCGCTGCTCGGCGCTGCGGCCGTGGATCCCGAACGCCTCGCGGTCGCCGCGCACCAGGTGGACCTGCTTGTCGGGACCGACCCGGCCCAGCGCCGTCCCGCGGTCGGAGAGCAGCACCAGGCCCTGGTGGCACGGCAGGTCGCGCGCCGCGGCGAGGTCGAGGACGCCGTCGTCGTAGAGCTCGTCGAGGGCCGCGGCCTCGACGTCGAGCTCGGTCATGCCGGAGTAGCCGGTGTCGGAGTCGGAGATCGCCTCGGCGCGGTACTCCTGGGCGTCCAGCCCGACCGCCGAGGCCTTGATCCGCATGGGGAGGTCCTTGGAGACCAGGGTCACGTCGCGACCCTCGCCGGCCAGGTTGCACGCGACGGCGAGGATGCGGGTGTCGTTGTCGCCCAGCCGGAACCCGGACGGCAGGGCCGTCGGGTCGGTGTGGTTGAGCTCGACGCGGAGCGTGCCGCCGTGCTCGCCCACGGGCACGGGCTCGTCGAGCCGGCCGTGGACGACCCGCAGGTCGTCGAGCGCGCGGAGGGCCGAGCGGGCGAAGAAGCCGAGCTCGGGGTGGTGCCGCTTCCCCTCCAGCTCGGTGATCACCACGACCGGCAGGACGACCTCGTGCTCGTCGAAGCGGCGGATGGCGCTGGGGTCGGCGAGCAGGACGCTCGTGTCGAGCACGTAGGTGCGGGTCTGCTCGTCGGTCGATGCGTCGGTGCGAGCTGCGGCAGTGGCCACGGTGATCCCCTGTATCCGGACCGCGCGCGCACTCCTCGCCCGGTCCCTAGCTCGAGCGGATGGACCGGAGAGATGCCCCAGCGCCGGAGTGCCGGCGTCCTCGCACGGCGGTGCGAGCACCGTCGCTGTGGTGGTCGTGATCGCTCACGCTGGGGCCTCCCGATGCAGCGGGCTTCCCCACCCGCTGTTGACGTCGACGCTACGACCGCCGCGGGGCGGTTCCGGGCCGACACGCCAGGACGCGGCGTGAACGGCGTGTTAAGTCCTCGGGAACCATCCGTCGAGACGCTCGCTGGGCTCGCTCCTCAGGAACCGCCCTTCGAGACGCTCGCTGCGCTCGCTCCTCAGGAACCGAAGCGGCGCTCGCGCTGGGCGTAGGCCCGGATGGCGCGCAGGAAGTCGACGCGGCGGAAGTCGGGCCAGTAGGCCTCGCAGAAGTAGAACTCCGACTTGGCGCTCTGCCACAGCAGGAACCCGCCGAGCCGCTGCTCCCCCGAGGTGCGGATGACGAGGTCGGGGTCGGGCTGGCCCTTGGTGTAGAGGTGGTCGGCGATGTGCTCGACGTCGATGATCTGGGCCAGCTCCTCCAGCGAGGTGCCCATCGCCGCGTGCTCGTGCAGCAGCGAGCGGACGGCGTCGGCGATCTCGCGACGCCCGCCGTAGCCGACGGCGACGTTGACGAGCATGCCGTCGACGTCGGCGGTCGCCTCGGCGGCGGCCTTGAGGCGGCGCGCGACGTCGTCGGGCAGCAGGTCGAGCGCGCCGACGGGGTGCAGCCGCCAGCGGCGCCGGGCGGCGAGGGAGTCGACGGCGTCGGCGATGATCGCGAGCAGCGGCTCGAGCTCGGCGGCCGGCCGGTTGAGGTTGTCGGTGCTCAGCAGCCACAGGGTGACGACCTCGATGCCGACCTCGTCGCACCAGCCGAGCAGCGGCTCGATGTTGGCGGCGCCGGCCTCGTGGCCCTGCGAGGTGTCGCGGCCGACCGCCCTGGCCCAGCGACGGTTGCCGTCAAGCATCACCCCGACGTGCTGGGGCAGGCTTCCGGGCAGGCGCCGCAGCACCCGGGCCTCGTAAGCCGGGTACAGCACGCGCCCGATCCCCCGCTTCCAGTCCGCCACGCCCTGATCGTAGGTCACCCCACGCCGGTCCGCTGGTCGTCCGGTCGGCACGGCGGTGTCACGATGTCCCCGGTCGACGCACCCACGACAGGAGACACGACGATGAACGCTGACTGGCACCCGGACCCGACCGGTCGACACGAGCTGCGCTACTGGGACGGCACCCAGTGGACCGAGCACGTGGTCGACAACGGCGTGCAGTCCACCGCCCCGCTCGACGCCGCGCCCTCCGGGCAGGCCAAGCCCGAGCAGGCCGGCCAGCCGGCCCAGCAGCACGGCGGCCAGCACGGGGGCCAGCACGGCGGGCAGCAGAGCGGCCAGCAGGGCGGGCAGCAGGGGGTGCCCGGGCAGGCGTTCAACGGGATCTCCGGCGACCTCATCGACGGCCGCTTCTCCGAGGTGGCCGGCTCCGGCCCGCAGCTGCAGAACAACAAGATGCTGCGGGTGCGGGTCACCGAGCCGTTCATGGCCCGGCAGGGCTCGATGGTCGCCTACCAGGGCAACGTCACCTTCGCCTTCCAGGGCGGTGGCGCCGGCCGCGTGATCAAGAAGGCGCTGACCGGCGAGGGCCTGCCGCTCATGCGGGTCGAGGGCCAGGGCGACGTCTTCATCGCCGACACCGCCAAGCACGTGCACCTGCTGCACCTCACCAACACCGGGATCTCGGCCAACGGCAAGAACGTGCTGGCCTTCTCGGCCTCGCTGCAGTGGAACATCGAGCGGGTCAAGGGCGCGAGCATGATGGCCGGCGGACTGTTCAACACCACCCTGCGCGGCACCGGGTGGGTCGCGATCGTCACCGACGGCGAGCCCGTGGTCCTCAACGCCGGCGAGGCGCCGACGTTCGCCGACACCGACGCGATCGTCGCCTGGTCGGCCCACCTCGACACCTCGCTGAAGTCGACGATGAGCGCCGGCGCCCTCATCGGCCGCGGCTCGGGCGAGGCCGTGCAGGTCTCGTTCCAGGGCCAGGGCTTCGTCATCGTGCAGCCCTCCGAGGGCCCGCAGGTCCCCGGCCAGTAGCCGGCGCCAGTCGTCGCCACCGGCGGCGCGTCGCGGGGCCACCGGCTCGTTCGGCCCCGCGACCGCCCCTGCGGGCCTAGGCTCGCCCCATGGCGGACGACGGCGCACCCACCGTCGGTGCCTCCCTCGTCCCGCTGGACGTCGTCGCGCGGGCCGCGCTGGGCGACCTCGTCGCCGCCCCCGGCGTGCACCGCGCGGGCCTGGCCCTGACCGAGGGCGGCGGCCGACGGCTGCGGTTCACCGCGTCCGACCGCACCGGCGTCGCCGTCGAGTGGTGCCACATCGACGCCTACGACGACCTGCCGCTGACCATGACGGTGCGCACCGGCGAGCGGGTCGCGGGCACCCTCGAGAGCCTCGCCCCGCTGTTCCCCGACTGGATCGCCCGCCAGGTCGACGGTCCGACCGCGGCCGTGGTGGCCGCGCCGATGGTGGTGCACGGCCAGGTGCTGGGCGGCGTCCTGCTGCAGCTCGAGAGCGTCGAGGACCTCCAGCCGGCGCGCCGCGACGCGCTCACCGCCGGCGTCACCGCCCTCGGCGAGCGGCTCAGGCGCGCCCAGCTCCGCTCCCCGCGCGAGGGCGCGGCGCTGAGCGAGGAGCCCGTGCCCGACGGCGTCCTGGTGGCCGACCTCGACGTCGAGGGCCACCCCCGCGCGGTCGGTGCGGCCCGCCGCTTCGTCCGCGGGCGGCTGGGCGAGTGGGGCGTCGACGACGACACGATCGACACCGTCGTGCTCTGCCTGTCCGAGATCGTCACCAACGCCGTCATCCACACCGGGACGGCGTCCGAGCTGCGGGTGACCCTCGAGGACGGCGTCCTCACCACGACGGTGCGCGACGCCGGCAACCACCACGGCCACCGGCCGACGAGCGGTCGCGACGAGGCCGGCGCGACCGTCCTCGAGGAGCCGCTGCGGGTGCACGGGCGCGGTCTCCAGCTCGTCGACGCCCTGGCCGCGCGGTGGGGCTCGGAGGTCGACGTCGTCGGCACGACCGTCTGGTTCCTCGCCGAGACGTGACGTCCGCCGACCCCGGCCGGGGCCGGTGACAGATCTCATCCGTCGCGACCGCCGCGCCCCTCGGCGCACCCGGCTACCCTTCGAGCATGAACCGGGCCCTCCACGACGCCAACGACGCGATGCGCGCCGGCCTGGAGTCCCTCGGCGACAAGGCCGCCGAGAAGTTCGCCGCCGTGAAGCCGCGGCTGCGCGGCTGGCTCCACCTGTGCCTGACGCCGCTGGCCCTGGCCGGCGGCATCGTGCTGGTCGTCCTCTCCCCCACCGCGACCACCCGCGTCGGGTCCGCGGTCTTCGCGCTCAGCGCCCTGCTGCTGTTCGGGGTGTCGGCGATCTACCACACCGGCACCTGGTCACCGCGGGTGTGGGCGTTCCTGCGGCGCTTCGACCACGCCAACATCTTCGTGCTCATCGCCGGCACCTACACGCCGTTGACCCTGATGCTGCTGGAGGGCACCCAACGGGTCGTGCTGCTCACGACCGTCTGGTCGTGCGCCGTCCTCGGGGTGCTGTTCCGGGTCTTCTGGACCGACGCGCCGCGCTGGCTCTACACCCCGCTCTACATCGGTCTCGGCTGGGCCGCGGTGTTCTTCATCCCCGGCTTCGTCGACGGCGCCAACGCCGTGCTGAGCACCGGCGTCGGGATCACGGTCCTGGTGCTGGTCGCGGCCGGCGGGCTGCTCTACACGATCGGCGCCGTCGTCTACGGCTTCAAGCGGCCCGACCCGTGGCCGGAGTGGTTCGGCTTCCACGAGATCTTCCACACCTTCACGATCCTGGCGTTCATCAGCCACTACGTCGGCGTCTCCATCGCGACGTACTCCCTGCGCTGAGCCGGGCCGTCGCGCGCGGGTCCCTCAGGTGCCGTGGGTCCTGACCAGGGCGTCGAGCACGAAGGCCCAGCCCGAGGCGTAGTCGGCGCGCGAGTCGGCGTCCATCCCCGGCCCGAGGTGGACGACGTCGACCCGGGTCCCGCCGCCGGCGGCGGTCAGGGTCACCTCGACGCGGTCGGTGACGCCCGGGACGCCGTCGTCGAGCCACTCCCACGTCTGCACCAGCCGGCGGGGGGCGTCGAGCTCGAGGTACTCCCCCGTGACGCCGACGCCAGCCTCGCGCGCCTCGATCCGGTAGCGACCGCCGACCCGGGCGTCGACGTCGTGGGTGGTGCCCGGCCAGTGGCTCCACCACCAGCCCGCGAGCCCCCCGGACGTCGTCCACGCGGCCCACACGGTCTCGGGCCGGGCGTCGACGGTGCGGTCCAGGTGCAGGACGTCCTCGCTCATGGCGGCAGTCTCTCGCGCTCCCCCAGGGTCCGGCTACCGTGCTGGCATGGCCACCATCGAGCTGACCGGAGACAACTTCGCCTCGCACGTGCAGGACGACGACGTCCTCTTCGTCGACTTCTGGGCCAGCTGGTGCGGCCCCTGCCAGCAGTTCGCCCCGACCTACGAGGCGGCCAGCGAGGCCCACGCCGACATCACCTTCGGCTCCATCAACACCGAGGAGCAGCAGGAGCTGGCGGCGGCCGCCGGCATCCGCTCGATCCCGACCCTCATGGTCTTCCGCGAGGGCATCCTGGTCTTCTCCCAGCCCGGCGCCCTCCCGCCGGCCGGCCTCGACCAGGTGATCGCCGGCGTCCGGGGCCTCGACATGGACGACGTGCGCCGACAGGTCGCCGAGGCCGCGGCGGCGGAGGGCACGGAGCCGGCCGGGCAGGCCTGATGCCACCCGGCGCGGCCGACCGGGACGCTACCGGCCGCGCCTGACCTTGCGGCCCAGCTTCGGCAGCGTCGTGCCGCGCCCGTGCAGCATCGTCATCAGCTGCACCAGCTGCTGCTCGTGCTTCTCGGTGCGAGTGAACGACGTCAGCGGCAGGGCGGCCTTGAAGCGCTGGCGGGCGATCGCCTTGGCGTAGGTGAACTCGCGCAGGCCGTCGGGACCGTGGATGCGGCCGAAGCCGGAGTCGCCCACGCCGCCGAACGGCAGCGACGGCACGGCGGCGAAGGTGATGACGCCGTTGACCGCGGTCATGCCGGAGCGGATCTGCTCGGCGATCTCCATGCCCCGGGCCTTGGAGAAGACCGTCGAGCCGAGCCCGTACGACGTCGCGTTGGTGCGCCGGATCGCCTCCTCGACCGTGCCGACCCGGGCCACGGTGACGGTGGGCCCGAAGGTCTCCTCGCACACGGCGCGCGAGTCCTCGGGCACGTCGACCAGGATCGTCGGCTGCACGTAGCGGTCGCCGACGGCGTCCGCGCCGCCGAGGAGGGCCCGGCCGCCGCGGTCGAGCGCGTCGGCGATGTGGGCGCGGATGACGTCGAGCTGCTTCGGCATCGTGATCGGCCCGAGGGGCGAGTCGAGGGAGTCGTCGGCCCGCAGCCCCTCGGCCTTCGCGACCAGCAGGCCGAGGAACTCGTCGTAGACCTTCTCGTGCACGTAGACGCGCTCGACGCCGGTGCAGGTCTGGCCGGCGTTGCTGCACGCGCCCCACAGGGTGGCGTCGGCGGCGGCGTCGAGGTCGGCGTCGTGGTCGACGATGACGGCGTCCTTGCCGCCGGCCTCGATGACGACGGGGGTGAGCGTCTCGGCGCAGGCCGCCATCACCCGCTTGCCGGTGGCGGTGGAGCCGGTGAAGGCGACCTTGTCGACGCCGGCGCGGCAGAGCGCGGCCCCGGTGTCGCCGAACCCGGTGACCACGGAGAGCACGGGGCGCCCGACGGCCTCGCGGAAGGTGCGGGCCAGCCACTCCCCGACACCGGGGGTGAGCTCGGAGGGCTTGAAGACGACCGCGTTGCCCGCGGCCAGGGCGTAGGCGATCGAGCCCATCGGCGTGAAGACCGGGTAGTTCCACGGGCCGATGACCCCGACGACGCCGAGCGGGCGGTACTCGACCGTCGCGGCCTGGTTGGCCATCAGCAGGCCGGAGGACACCTTGCGCCGGCCGAGGTGCTTGGCGGCGTGGGTGGCGGCCCAGCCGAGGTGGTCGATGCCGAGCGAGGCCTCCAGCAGCGCGTCACCGTGCGGCTTGCCGGTCTCCTGGTGCACGAGGTCGGCCAGCTGGGCCAGGCGGCGGGTGATGACGCCCTTCCAGGCCACCAGTCGCGCGGAGCGCTCCTCGAAGGTGAGCGCGCCCCACCACGCGGCCTCGTCGCGCGCGGCCAGGACGGCGGCCGCGACGTCCTCCTCGCCGTGCAGGGGGTGGCTGGCGACGACGTCGCCGGTGATCGGGCTGAGCGAGTCGAAGGTGCGGTGCGGGCCCGCCTCGTGGGTCGGCTGCCGGTCGTCGTGGATCGTCATCGTGCGCTCCTGATGAGGTCGGCCGCCTTCTCGGCGACCATGATGGTCGGGGCGTTGGTGTTGCCGCGGGGCACCGAGGGCATCACCGAGGCGTCGACGACGCGCAGGCCCGCGACGCCGCGCACCCGCAGGTGCTCGTCGACCACGGCGTCCTCACCGCTGCCCATCGCGCAGGTCGAGGTCGGGTGGAACGTGGTCTGCGTGTAGGTGCGGACGTGCTCGACGAGCTCCTCGTCGGACGGCGCCGCGTCGAGCCCGAACGGGCGGTCGACCAGCGCGGCCATCGGTCCCTGCTGGGTGATCTCCATGACCCGGCGGCAGCCGGCGAGCATGGCGTCGAGGTCGGTCTGGTCGTCGAAGTAGGCCGCGTCGATGGCCGGGTGCCAGCCCGGGTCGGCGGAGCGGAGCCGGACGCTGCCGCGGCTGGCAGTGCCGACGAGGGTGGCCAGCACCGTGACCATCCGGCTGGTCGGCTCGACCATGCCGTCGCCGAAGAGCCCGGTGGGCAGCACGTGGGCCTGCAGGTCGGGCGCGGGCAGGCCCTCGCGCGAGCGCCAGAACCCGCCGGTCTCGGCGATGTTGGAGGTCAGCGGTCCCTGCTTGCGCGTCTTCCACCGCAGGAAGTTCCCGAGCGTGTTCAGCTCGGCCAGGTCGGTGGTGTCGCGGGTGTGCCACACCATCGGCGTGTAGGGGTGGTCCTGCATCCCGCTGCCGACGCCGCCGAGCTCGACCTTGGCGGTGATGCCGAACTCGGCGAGGTGGGCGGCCGGCCCGATGCCCGAGAGCATGAGCAGCTGCGGGGAGTTGATCGCCCCGCCGCTCAGCAGCACCTCGCGGCGGGCCCGGGCGGAGTGCTCGCGCCCGCCCTGGCGGAACGTCACGCCCGAGGCGACCGGCGTCGACCCGTGCGCCGGCGTCGTGAGGTCGAGGCCGGTGGCGAACGCACCGGTGGCGATGGTCAGGTTGGGCCGCGCCAGGACCGGCTTCAGGTAGGCCTCGTAGGTCGACCAGCGACGCCCGCCGCGGCAGGTGACCTGGAAGGGGCCGGCGCCCTCCTGCTCGGCGCCGTTGAAGTCGTCGTTGCGCTTCAGCCCGGCCGCGACCGCGCTCTCGACCCACGTCGAGGAGAGCTCGTGGGTGTAGCGCCGGTCCTCGACGACGAGTGGCCCGTCGGTGCCGTGGAACGGCCCGCCGAGGCGGGTGTTGGCCTCGGCCCGCACGAAGTACGGCAGGACGTCGTCGTAGCCCCAGCCGGTCGCGCCGTGCTCGTCGCGCCAGGCGTCGTAGTCGACCCGGTTGCCGCGGATGTAGATCATCGCGTTGATCGAGGAGCAACCGCCCAGCGCCTTCATCCGCGGCCAGGCCGCCCGGCGGCCGTGCAGCTGCTTCTGCTCGGTGGTCTGGTAGTTCCAGTCCCACTTGGTCTTGGCGAGGGCGGCGAAGGCCGCCGGGATGGCCACCTCGTCGACGTCGGGGGTGCCACCGGCCTCGAGCAGGAGCACCGTGGTGGCGGGATCCTCGGTGAGGCGGTTCGCCAGGACGGCGCCGGCGCTGCCGGCACCGACGATGACGTAGTCGTACGTGTCGTAGGTCACGACGCGAACCTACTCCTCGGTAGGGCGCACGTCAGGAGGGTCGCGCAACTCCGTGCGCGTCCCGTCGTCGGCGCCCGCCGTCGCGTCGGCGCGGGTGCCCGGAGGTCCGTCCTAGCGGCCGGGGTCGGCGTCCGTGCCGGGGCGCGGGGTGGTGCCGCCGGAGCCCTCGCCGGACTCCTCGGCGGCCGCCTGCTCCCGCGCCTGTCGCGCGGCGGCGAGCCCGCGCAGCGGGACACCCTGGCGCGGCTTCTTGTCGGTCGGGTCGTAGAGCCCGGCCTCCTCGGCCCGGTCGACGTTCTTGAGCCGCTTGGTGAGGCTGAAGCCGAGGATGACGACCGCGGCGATGAGCAGGCCGAAGATCAGGAACGCCGTCCAGCCGGCGACGACGTCCTCGTCCTCGGGGACCGCCATCACGGCGACCTGGGCGAGCTGCGTCAGGGTGGCGGCCATGTCAGACCTTCTCGGTGTCGAGGGTGGGTACGGGGGCGGGGATGCCGGCGAACAGGTCGTCCTCGGGCAGCGTGCTCGGCACGTGGCTGGTCACGAGCTCGAAGTCCTCGGTGGGCCAGACCTCGACCTGCAGCTCGCGCGGGATCGCGAACCACATGCCGTCGGGGTCGATCTGCGTGGCGTGGGCGAGCAGCGCCTGGTCGCGGACGCCGAAGTACTCACCGCACGGGACCCGGGTGGTGATCCGGTTGTCCCACTCGGGCTCGCGCGTCCAGTCGCGCAGCCGCTCGGCGTAGGGCGACTCCAGGTCGTGGTCGAGCATCGCCTGGTGCAGCCGGTTCGTCTTCTCCCAGCTCCAGCCGTGGTGGTAGTAGAGCTTCAGCACCTGCCACGGCTCCCCGGCCTCGGGGTAGCGCTCGGGGTCGGCGGCGGCCTCGAAGGCCGCCACGCTCACCTCGTGGCAGCGGATGTGGTCGGGGTGCGGGTAGCCGCCGCGCTCGTCGTAGGTCGTCATCACGTGCGGGCGGAAGCTGCGGATCAGGCGGACCAGCCGCTCGGTGGACTCCTCCAGCGGCACCAGCGCGAAGCACCCGTCGGGCAGCGGCGGCTTCGGGTCGCCCTCGGGCCAGCCGGAGTCGACGAAGCCGAGCCAGTCCTGGCGCACCCCGAGGATGTCGCGGGCCCGCTCCATCTCCTGGCGCCGGATCTCGGTGATGTTGGCCAGCACGTCGGGCCGGTCCATCTTCGGGTTGAGGATCGAGCCGCGCTCGCCGCCGGTGCAGGTGACGACGTGGACGTCGACGCCCTGGTTGACGTACTTGGCCGTGGACGCCGCTCCCTTGCTCGACTCGTCGTCGGGGTGGGCGTGCACGTGCATCAGGCGGAACCCGGCGTACGTCGCCGGGTCACCGGGCTGGTGGGACGGGTGCTGGTCGGGCTGGTCCTGCGGGTCCTGCGGCATGGGACCAATCGTAGAGTGGTGGGGTGAGCGACACCGACCTGGCCGACCGCTACGGCACCCGCGCCACCTGGCGGCGTCCCGCGCTCCTGGCCGCGGTGGTGGTCGTGGTCCTCGCCGCGGCGGCCGTGCTGGGGTGGATCATCAAGGGCCAGGCGGACCCCGACGTCGCCTCGGGCCAGCTCACCTTCGACGTCGTCGACGACCGGACGGCGTCCGCGCGGTTCACCGTCGACAAGGACGACGACGTCGAGGCGACCTGCACGCTCAAGGCCTACGCCGAGGACCACAACCTTGTCGGCACGGTGTCGTTCGTGGTCCAGCCCGGCACCAGCGGCACGGTCGAGCGCGACGTCGCGACCGACCGCCGGGCGACGTCGGTCGAGCTGGTCGGGTGCACCGCCCCGGGGCAGAGCCGACCGCGCTGACCGCACGCCGACCGCGCTGGGGCGCCCCCGGGTGACCCCCAGTTGGTAGTGTCGATCATTCGGCCGTCCGCGCTGGGCCCCCTTCGTGGCCCGCGGCGGCCTTCTCGACGTACGAACCCACGCACCCCCGAGCAGCACAGGAGTACCCCCATGACCCAGTCGACCGAGCCCGGCACCACCTGGCTCACCCGCCGCGCCCACGACCAGCTCAAGGCCGAGCTGGAGAACCTCAAGGGGCCCGTGCGCGAGGAGATCGTGACGCGCATCAGCGAGGCGCGCGACGAGGGCGACCTCAAGGAGAACGGCGGCTACCACGCCGCCCGCGAGGAGCAGGGCAAGAACGAGGGCAACATCCGCCTGCTCGAGGAGCTCCTGCTCAAGGCCGTCTCCGACGACCCCGACGACGACGGCGTCGTCGGCGTCGGCAAGGTCATCACCTACAAGTTCGACGGCGACGACGACGACGAGGCCGAGCGCTTCCTCCTCGGCGCCCGCGAGAACGAGGACTACGTCGACGTCGACGTCTACTCCCCGCAGGCCCCCCTCGGCGAGGCGCTCCTCGGCGCGAGCAAGGGCGACAGCGTGGCCTTCGAGGCGCCCACCGGCAAGACGCTGCAGGTCGTCGTCCTCGACGTCGCGCCGTACACCGAGTGAGCGGCCCCCGGCCGGCCCCCCGCGGGGCCCGGCCGGGCCCGGGCTACTCCAGGACCCGGTAGCCCCGGGCGCGCAGGCGCCCGGTGACCAGCTCGGCGTGCGGCAGCCCGCGCGTCTCGAGCTGGAGGTGGACGTCGACCTCGTCGAGGTGCAGCGAGGGCGAGATCCGCTCGTGGGCGACCTCGAGCACGTTGGCCCCGGTCTCGCCCACCTCGGAGAGCAGCCGCGCCAGCCCACCCGGGACGTCGGGGATGTTGACGTGCAGGTTGAGGTAGCGACCGGCCGCGGCCATGCCGTGCTGGATCACCTTGCCCAGCAGGATCGGGTCGATGTTGCCGCCGGAGAGCACGGCCACGGCCGGCGTCCGGTACGCGCCGGGGTCGGCCAGCAGCGCGGCCACGGCCGCGGCACCGGCCGGCTCGACGACCATCTTGGCGCGCTCCATCAGCGCGAGCAGGGCGCGCGACATCTCCTCCTCGGTGACGGTGACGACGTCGTCGACGAAGTCCCGGACCGCGGCGAAGGTGAGCTCGCCCGGCATGCCGACCGCGATGCCGTCGGCCATCGTCTTCATCGAGGTGAGCGGGACCGGGGCGCCCTGCTGCAGCGAGCCCGGGTAGGCGGCGGCGCCCTTGGCCTGGACGCCGATGACCGAGACCTCGGGCCGCAGCGCCTTGACCGCGATCGCGATGCCCGCGAGCAGCCCGCCGCCGCCGGTGGGTACCACGACCGTCTCGACGTCGGGGACCTGCTCGAGGATCTCCAGGCCGACGGTGCCCTGGCCGGCCATCACGTCCTCGTGGTCGAAGGGGTGGATCAGCACGGCGCCGGTCTCGGTCGCGAAACGGCGGGCCGCGACGAGGGCGTCCTCCAGGTAGCGGCCCTCGAAGACCACCTCGGCGCCGTAGCCGCGGGTCGCCTTCTCCTTCGGGATCGGCGCCCCCTCGGGCATGAAGACGGTGGCCCGGATCCCGAGCTGCTGGGCGGCCAGGGCGACGCCCTGCGCGTGGTTGCCGGCCGACGCGGCGACGACGCCGCGGGCCCGCTCGTCGGGCGAGAGCCGCGAGATCCGCACGTAGGCGCCCCGTGCCTTGAACGACCCGGTGCGCTGGAGGTTCTCGCACTTCAGCGAGACCGGGCCGCCGACGAGCGCGGAGAGCCAGCGCGACTCCTCCATCGGCGTCTCGATCGCGACGCCACGCAGCACCTCGCGGGCCGCACGGACCTCCTCGATGCCGATGCCCTCGCCCGGAGCGCTCACGCCTGCTCCTCGACTCCGGACGTCGCCCGGGACTCCTCGTAGTCCTCGGCCAGCTCCTCCTCGGGGTCCGAGCCGGGCTCGGTGTAGGAGGCCAGGTGCTGCACGACGGCGTTGACCGCGGCGGCGAGCGGGACCGCGACGAGGGCGCCGGCGATGCCGGCCACCAGCACGCCGCCGGCGATCGCGAGGATGACGCCGAGCGGGTGCACCGACACCCACCGGCCCATCAGGAACGGCTGGAGGATGTGTCCCTCGATCTGCTGCACGCCGATGACGACGGCCAGCATGATGAGCGCGGTGATCGGGCCCTGGTCGACGAGCGCGACGAGCACGGCGACCGTGCCGGCGATGGTGGCACCGATCATCGGCACGAACGCACCGAGGAAGACCAGCACGCCGATGGCGAGCACGAAGGGCACGTCGAGCACGGCCGCGCCGATCATGATGCCGATCGCGTCGACCGCCGCGACGATGACCGTGGCCCGCACGAACTGGGTCAGCGAGATCCAGGCGACCCGGCCGGAGGCGTCGACCCGCTCGCGCGCCGCGCGCGGGGACAGCCGCACCAGCCACGACCAGATGCGGTCGCCGTCGGCGAGGAAGAAGTAGGTCGAGAACAAGATGATGAAGAAGCCGGCCAGGACGTGGCCGAGCGCGCTGCCGATCTCGGTGGCCTGCGCGAACCAGTCGTTGTCGCGGGTCCGCTCGGTGATCGTGTTCTGGGCCTGCTCGATGTAGGAGTTGATCTGGGTGTCGCTGGCGTGCAGCGGACCGTCCTTGAGCCAGTCCCGGATCTCGTCGAGCCCCTTGACGGTCGAGTCGGCGAGGTCGTTGGCGCCGCTGGCCACCTGCTGGCCGGCGAAGGTGAGCAGCATCGCGATGAAGCCGAGCAGCCCGACCACGACGACGATCGCCGCGAGCCCGCGCGGGACCCCGAGCCGGCGCAGCCCGGAGACGACGGGGCTGGACAGCGCGGCGATGAGCAGCGCGATGGCGAGGGGCAGCGTGACCACGGCGAAGAAAGCGGTGAGCCACAGGATGACGTAGCCCGCGGCGCAGATCACCAGGAAGCGCCAGCCCCACGCCGCGGCGAGGTCGAGGCCCCATGGCACCTGCGCCTGGCTGAAGTTGGAGGCTCCGCCCGCGACGGCCGGCGTGGAGGCGGCGTCGTGGCGACGCTCCTCCCGCATCTGCGCCCACTGGGCGGCGATCCGGGCGACCACCCGCTCCTCGCGCTCGCGCTCGCGCGCCTCCGCGCCGTGGTCGGCGCCGCGCTGCCAGCGCCGGCGGCGGCTGCTCTCCTCCTCGACCCGCTCGTGGTGGGCGAGGGCGTCGGCGGGCCGGTCGGCTGGCCGGTCGGCGGACCGGTCAGCTGGCTGGGCGGCGGGCTGGTCGGCGGGCGGACCGGTGGGGGGCTTCTCGAGGCCGCGCACCTCGGGATCGTCGGGGGTCACCGGGCCACCCTAGGCGCGCCGAGCAGGCCGCCGGCCAGCAGCCGCGCGGCCCCGGGGTGCTCGGCGGCGAGCAGGCCGACCGCGGCGAGCACGTGGTCGGCGTCCAGGACGACGCGCGCCCGCTCGGGCAGCTGCCACCCACCCTCGACGTCGGGGCCGGTGCTGCCGGCCAGGACCCGGTCGACGACGCCGGGACGGCCGTGCCGCAGCGCTCCCCCGGAGGCCACGACGAGGTCGACCTCGCGCAGGTCGGTGCCGGTGCGCTCGACGACGCGTCCCTCGGGGCCGACCACGACGCGCGAGCGGCCGGCGTGCCGGCGCAGGGCCAGCCCGGCGGCGGCCCGGGCGATCGCCTCGTCGTCGTCGCGGTCGGCGTCGCTCCCGGGCAGGTAGGCCGGGTCGGCGGCGCGGCGGGCGGCGGGCGCGGCCAGGGCGTCGTCGCCGGAGGCCTCGGCGGTGGTGACGGCCGACCAGCGCATCCCGAGGTCGCCCTCGACGGTGCGGGTGACGGCGGTCGGGGCGACGACGTCGCGCGCGAGGGCGCCGTCCTCGGGGTCGAGCTCGACCACCGAGTGCACGTCGGTGGTCGCGCCCCCGACGTCGACGACCACGACGTCGCCGGCGGTCGCGGCGAGCACCTCGACCCCGGTCAGGACGACGTCGGGCGTGGCGCCGCGGACCATCGCGACGAACTCGCCGCCGTCCCCGCGGGCGCTGAGCTCCTTGCCGCCGATGACGTGGGACAGGAACATCTCGCGGACCGCCGCCCGCGCGCCGTCCGGGTGCAGGACGCCGATCCGCGGGACGACGTTGGCCGCGACGACGTGCGGCACGTCGGCGAGCAGGGCCGAGACCTCCTCGACGGCGTCGGCGTTGCCGGCCACGACGACCGGGCCCCGCCAGCCGGAGCCGACCAGGGAGCGGGTCGCGGCGAGGATCACCTCGGCGTTGCCGCCGTCGGTGCCGCCGGTGAGCAGCACGACGTCGGGGTCGGCCAGCGCGTCGAGCCGCACGGGGCCGGCCGCCGCGGCCACGACGGCGACCACCTTGCCGCCGCTGGACAGCGCGACCCGGCGCCCGGCCTCGGCGGTGACGAGCTCCTCGTTGCCGACGACCGCGATCCGCAGCCCGCCCCCGGCGCTCGAGCAGGCCAGCACCGGCACCTCACCGCGGGCCACGGCGTCGGCGAGGCCGAGCGTCGCCAGGCAGGCGTCGAGCCCGTCGAGGACGTCGGTGTCGATCGTGGTGCGGTGCTCCGTGCGGCCGGCGACCGCGCCGGTGACGAGGTCGACGAGCGTCGCCTTGGTGTAGGTGGAGCCGAAGTCGACGCAGACGGCCTGCTCGCGCCCGGGGTCGCTCGGCACTACCTCTGACCGAGAGCCCGGTCGAGGTCGGCCAGCAGGTCGTCGGCGGTCTCGATGCCGACCGAGAGCCGCACCAGGTCGTCGGGCACCTCGAGCTCGGTGCCGGCGACGCTCGCGTGGGTCATCCGCCCGGGGTGCTCGATGAGCGACTCGACGCCGCCCAGCGACTCGCCCAGGGTGAAGACGCTCGTCCGCTCGCACACGGCGAGCGCCTGCTCGACACCGCCGGCGACGCGGAAGGAGACCATGCCGCCGAACCGCTTCATCTGGCGGCTGGCGACGGCGTGGCCGGGGTGCTCGGGCAGGCCCGGGTAGATCACCTGCGTCACCGCCGGGTGGCCGGTGAGGAAGTCGACGACCCGCTCGGCGTTGTCGCAGTGCCGGTCCATGCGGACGCCGAGCGTCTTCAGGCCGCGGTGGGTCAGGAAGCAGTCGAACGGGCCGGGGACGGCGCCGATCGAGTTCTGGTGGAAGGCGATCCGCTCGGCAAGCTCGTGGTCGCGCACGACCAGGGCGCCGCCGACGACGTCGGAGTGGCCGCCGACGTACTTGGTCGTGGAGTGGACGACGACGTCGGCGCCCAGCGTCAGCGGCTGCTGGAGGTAGGGCGAGGCGAAGGTGTTGTCGACGACGAGCAGCGCGCCGGCCTCGTGGGCGACGGCGGCCAGCGCCTCGATGTCGCCGACGTTGAGCAGCGGGTTCGTGGGCGTCTCGAGCCAGACCAGCTTGGTGCGGCCGGGCTGGATCGCCGCGCGCACGGCGTCCACGTCGGAGACGGCGGCCGGGGTGTGCTCGACGCCCCAGGCCTGCTCGACCTTGTCGAAGAGGCGGTAGGTGCCGCCGTAGGCGTCGTCGGGCAGGACGACGTGGTCGCCGGGCCTGCAGGTCGAGCGCACCAGCGTGTCCTCGCCGGCGAGGCCGGAGGCGAACACGAAGCCGCGCTCCCCCTCCTCGACCGAGGCGAGCGCACCCTCGAGCGCGGTGCGGGTCGGGTTGGCCGAGCGGCTGTACTCGTAGCCGCCACGGAGCCCGCCGACGCCGTCCTGCTTGTAGGTCGAGGTGGCGTAGATCGGCGGGATCACCGCGCCGGTGGTCGGGTCGGGCTCGTATCCGGCGTGGATCGCACGCGTCTCGAACCCGGCCTTGGAGATCTCGTTCTGGGTCACCTGGACGAGGCTACCCAGCCCCGGGCGACGGTGTCCTGCTCGGTCGGGGACCACCCCGCGGGGACTTGCCCGACCTGGGATGATGGAGGCATGTTCTCCCGCGCCAAGACCACCCTCGTCGACGCCGAGCACGCCCTGCCCGGGCGCGACTCCGACCCCTTCCAGCGCAGCGACCAGCACGTCGTGCTGGGCACGCCCGTGGTCACCGACGAGGTGCCCGACGGGCTCGAGGTCGCGATCTTCGGCCTCGGGTGCTTCTGGGGCGCCGAGGAGATCTACTGGCAGAAGAAGGGCGTCTGGTCAACCTCGGTCGGCTACGCCGGCGGCCACACCGGCCACCCCTCCTACGAGGAGGTCTGCAGCGGCCGCACCGGGCACACCGAGGCCGTGCGGATCGTCTTCGACCCCGCCGTCGTCTCCTTCGCCGACCTGGTGAAGGCGTTCTTCGAGGTCCACGACCCCACGCAGGGCATGCGCCAGGGCAACGACGTCGGCACCCAGTACCGCTCGGCGATCTACTACACCTCCCCCGAGCAGGAGCAGGTCGCCCGCGACCTCACCAAGGTCTACGGCGACGAGCTCGCCCGGCGCCGCCTCGGCGACATCACCACCGAGATCCGCCCGGCCGCCGAGACGCCGTACTACTACGCCGAGGAAGCCCACCAGCAGTACCTGGCCAAGAACCCCTTCGGCTACCGGTGCCACGCCAACACCGGCGTGCGGTTCCCCGGCTGACCCTGCCGCGCCGGAGAAGCACGTACAGCTCGGCCTCGCCGCTCCCGCCGACCCCGCGTTCCCGCAGGTCAGCGCGGTGTGGCTGACGCGTGCGCGCCGTCGTGTACGTGCTTCTCCGCCCCGACCCGGCGACGACCGGACGACGGTGGGGTGAGACGCCCGGTTGGTGGGGTGCGCGAGGATGGGGACATGGCCGATCTCCCTCGCAAGGCCGTCCGCCGCACCGCCCGGCTGGCCGCGCTGCCACTGGGCTACGCCGGTCGCAAGACGGTCGGACTCGGACGCCGGATGGGCGGCGCCCCGGCCGACGCGGTGATGACCGAGATCCAGCAGCGCACCGCCGAGCAGCTCTTCCGCACCCTCGGCGAGCTCAAGGGCGGGGCGATGAAGTTCGGGCAGGCGCTGTCGGTCTTCGAGGCCGCGCTGCCCGAGGAGGTCGCCGGCCCCTACCGCGAGCAGCTCACCAAGCTGCAGGACTCCGCGCCGCCGATGCCGACCCAGACCGTGCGCGAGATCCTCGCCGCCGAGCTGGGCGCCGACTGGAAGCAGCGCCTGGTCTGGCTCGACGGGGGCCCGACGGCGTCCGCCTCGATCGGGCAGGTGCACCGCGGCCGCTGGCACGACGGCCGCGACGTCGCGGTCAAGGTCCAGTACCCCGGCGCCGGTGACGCGCTCCGCTCCGACCTGCGCCAGCTCGCCCGGCTCGGCCGCACGATCGGCCCGCTCTTCCCCGGCATCGACGTGAAGCCGCTGATCGACGAGATGCAGGCCCGCGCCGAGGACGAGCTCGACTACGCCCTCGAGGCCGACGCGCAGCGCGCCTTCGCCGCGGCCTACGCCAACGACCCCGAGATCGTCGTCCCGCCGGTCGTCGAGGTCGGCCCGACCGTGCTGATCACCGAGTGGCTCGACTCCACCTCGTCGCTGGCCAGGGTGATCGCCGAGGGCACCCCGGAGGAGCGCGACCACTACGGCGAGCTCTTCGTGCGCTTCCTCTTCTCCGGCCCCACCCGCACCGGCATGCTGCACGCCGACCCGCACCCCGGGAACTTCCGCATCATGCCGGCCGAGGACGGCGGCCTCGGCCGGCTCGGCGTCCTCGACTACGGAGCGGTGGCGCGGCTGCCCGACGAGCAGCTCCCCGAGTCGATCGGCATCCTGATGCGGCTGTGCGCCACCGGTGACGCCGACCGGGTGCTCGAGGGGCTGCGCGCGGAGGGCTTCGTGCGCGAGAAGATCAAGCTCGACGCCCAGCTGCTGATGGACTACCTGGCGCCGTTCGTCGAGCCGACCCTGGTCGAGCGGTTCCGGTTCAGCCGGGAGTGGATGCGCGCGCAGTTCCAGCGCATCAACAACCCCCGCGAACCCGCCTACACGATCGCCATCAAGCTCAACCTGCCGCCGTCGTACCTGCTGATCCACCGCACCTGGGTCGGCGGCATCGGCGTGCTGAGCCAGCTCGACGCCGAGGCGCCGTTCCGCGACATCCTCGACGAGTTCC
This sequence comes from Nocardioides sp. S-1144, assembly GCF_005954645.2. NCBI lineage: Bacteria > Bacillati > Actinomycetota > Actinomycetes > Propionibacteriales > Nocardioidaceae > Nocardioides > Nocardioides dongxiaopingii. The sequence continues at coordinate 1,180,809 of NZ_CP040695.2, read as the reverse complement.
TCCCGGGGTTCTCCGAGCCGGACGCCTGAGCCTCACAGCTCGAGGTGCATCACGTGCAGGCCGACCCGGCCGTGCGCGCGTGAGTCGAACGCCGCCGGCACGGTGCCGATCACGCGGAACCCGAGGCTCTCCCAGAGCCGGACGGCGACCGTGTTGGTCTCCACCACCGCGTTGAACTGGATCGCGGCGAAGCCCTGCTCGCGGTGCCAGGCGACCACGTGCTCGCCGAGGCGGCGACCGACGCCGCGCCCACGCGCGTCCGGGGCGACCATGAACGACGCCGTGCCGACGTGCGCGCCGCGACCCGGGCGGTTCTGGCCCATCGTCGCGCTGCCGAGCAGCCGCCCGGGCTCGTCGTCGTCCTCGAGCACGACCGTGAGACCGGGCGGGCGCATCGTCCAGAGGTCGCGGGCCTGCTCGCTGGTGAGGTCGAGGGGGTAGGCGTAGGTCTCGCCGGCGGCGACGACGTCGCGGAAGAACGGCCACACGCGGGGCCAGTCGTCCGGCGTCATCGGCCGGATGCCGCCGCTCACGCGCCGGTCCCCGGGTGCCGCCGGACGGCGGTCGGGTCGGCGACGGGGGGCGGGCCGGTGCGGACGTGCTCGGGGAGCCTCACCCGGGTGACGCTAGCCCGCGCCGGCGAGCGCAGCCTCAGCCCCCGAAGCCTGCGACCCCGAAGGCGAGGTGGCACGGCACCACCAGCGCGCCGGCGCACAACGCGGCACGGCGCAGCAGCACGGGACGGTGGACGGTGCTCGCGAGGACCAGCACGCCAGCCGTGCCGGTGAGGACGGCGGTGCCGGGGGTGTCGAGCCGCAGCCACGCCTCGGCGACGAGGACCGCCGAGGCGAGCCCGAGACCCGCGGCCGCCGGCCAGGTGTCGCCGGCGCGCGACCAGACCCCGGCGACCCCGAACCCGACACCGGCGACGACGCCGAAGAACGCCCACGCCAGCGACGACGCCGCGACGAGCGAGGACGGCGAGGCCAGGTCGACCGCGATCGCCGCCACGTAGTAGGCCTCGACCGCCACGACGAGGAACACCGCGCCCGCGGCCGCGCCGACGGCCGCCGTGGGCGCCAGCACCCGCGCCAGCGCGAAGGCCGCCACGGCCCAGACCGCCGAGGAGTTGGCCAGGTTCGCCCACGGGTAGGGCAGCGTCGTCTGGAGCAGGAGGTCCACCACGCCGAGCGCGATGCCGAGCGCCACGGCGAGGGACAGCGCGGAGGCGGCGGACCGGTCGTCGGCCCGGAGCGGGGAGGAGGTGCGGGGGCCGGGCTGGAGCAGCGTCATGCCCCGAACCTACGAAGCCCGGACGCCGCCGACCTCCACCTCAGGTACCGCTGCCGGCGCCCCGGGTGCCGGGCACCCGGTCGGTGATGCAGTACCGCGACCCGGCCGGGTCGACCAGCACGGTGAAGCCGCGGTCGGGTCCCGACGGGGTCGGACCGGGGGTGGCTCCGAGCGCGAGGTGCCGCTCGACCTCGGCCGCCCGGTCGTCGGCGGCCAGGTCGAGGTGGATCCCCGGCGGCCGCTCTTCGTCGAGGCGCTGGAGCAGCAGGCGCAGCGGCATCCCGGGGGCGTCGAGCCGGCGGAACTCCGCGCCGCTCGCCGGGGTCGGGTCGAAGCCGGTCAGCTCCTGCCAGAACGCGCACTCGGCGTCGTGGGCCGCCGGCCCGACGTCGAGGCAGACCTGGTCGACCTGCGAGCGGCCACCGGGCCACGACCCCGGCGTGGCCGGCACCGGCCGGGCCGACCCCGGCTCGGGGACCAGGCAGAACGTCAGGCCGGCGAGGCTCTCCAGGACCACGTAGCCCCGGTCGGCGACCACGCTCGCGCCGAGCCGGACCGCCCGCTCGGCTGCCGCCCACGGGTCGGCGACGTGCAGGTCGAGGTGGACGTCGGACCGCCCGGCCCGCAGGCACTGCAGCCGCAGGTGGGCGTCGCCGTCGGCGGGCACCAGCGTCGCGAACTCGTCGTGGCGCCCACGGCTCGGCGAGACCTCGCAGCCCGTGACACCGGCCCAGAACACCACCCCGCGCTCGAAGTCGTCGGGCGCCAGGTCGAGGAAGGCGGTCAGCCAGGTCGGCCCGGCCCCGGTCGGCGTCGCGGCGCTCGTCGCGTCAGTCGTCATGACCTCACCGTAGGTCGACCCACCGCTCCCCCACCACGAGCGCCTCGGCCGCGCCGCCGGAGAGCTCGGCGACGAGCGCGTGGACGGCGTCCTCCTCCGCGGGCGGCACGCCGAGCCGGAGCGTCACCGCGGCGCCGTACGCCGTGTCGAGGACGACGACCCCCCGGCCCCGCAGGTCGCTCTCCACCCGCCCGGCGACGTCGTGCCCGACCTCGAGCGCGAGCTCACGGAGCAGCCCGCGACGCAGGGTGCCGGCCTCGTCGACGGCGGCGCGGACCGCGTCGCCGTAGGCCCGCACCAGCCCGCCGGCGCCGAGCAGGGTGCCGCCGAACCAGCGGGTGACCACCGCGACGACGTCGGCCAGCCCGTGCCCGCGGAGCACCTCGAGCATCGGCGCCCCCGCGGTGCCGGACGGCTCGCCGTCGTCGCTGGAGCGCACCACCTGTCCGCCGCCCGGCGGTCCCAGCACGAACGCCGAGCAGTGGTGCCGGGCGTCGTGGTGGGCGCGACGCAGGCGGTCGACGACGGCGCGGGCGGCGTCCTCGTCCTCGACCCGCTCGAGCGTGCAGAGGAAGCGCGACCGCCGGGCCTCGGTCTCGGCCTGGGTGTCGCGGGCGATCGTGAGGTACGAGCCGGCGCTCACCACAGGCCGACGACCCCGCCGCCGATCCGGACGGCGAAGCCCGCGACCACGACGATGAAGAAGGCGCGCACGAAGCCCGCGCCCCTCGCGATGGCGGTCCGGGCGCCCAGGTAGCCGCCCACCAGGTTGGCCGCGCCGAGGGTCAGGCCCACGTGCCACAGCACGGCGCCCTGCGGGACGAAGACGCACAGGGCGGCCAGGTTGGTCGCCCAGTTCGCCAGCCGCGCCTTGGCGCTGGCCTCGAGGAAGTTGTAGCCGAGCAGCCCCACGAGCAGGAAGACGAAGAAGCTCCCGGTGCCCGGGCCGAGGGCGCCGTCGTAGAACCCGACGCCGAGGCCGGTGAGCACCGCCATCAGCGTGTGCCGGTGGCCGCCGAAGCGCAGCGTGGTCTCGTCGCCGAGGTCGGGCTTGACCACGACGTAGGTGCCGACCAGCACCAGCACCACCAGGACGATCGGGTCGAAGGCGCTGCGGGGGATGTGGCTGGCGACGAACGCGCCGAGCACCGAGCCGGTGAAGGCGAACCCCATCAGCGGCAGGAACGTGCGGGGGTCCGGGCGCACCCGTCGGTAGTAGGTGATCGAGCTGACCGACGTCCCGCAGATCGAGCCGAGCTTGTTGGTGGCCAGGACCTCGACGGGGCTCGCGCCCGGGAGGCCGAGGAGCAGCGCCGGCAGCTGGACCAGCCCGCCGCCGCCGACCACCGCGTCGACGTACCCGGCGACCAGGCCGGCCAGCGCCAGCAGCGCGAGCACGGTCAGGGTCGGCTCGCTCACCGGCTCACCGTAGTGGTGGGCCGTAGCGTGGCCGGGTGCGCATCGTCTCCCTCCTCCCCTCCACCACCGAGATCCTCTTCGCCGTCGGCGCCGGCGACGACGTCGTCGGGGTCACCTTCGAGTGCAACCACCCGCCGGAGGCCCGACGGCGCCGGATCGTGTCGACGTCGTCGATGCCCGAGGGCCTGACGCCGGCCGCGATCGACGCCCACGTGGCCGCGGCCGTCGCCCGGGGCGAGGACCTCTACCGCCTCGACGCCGGCGCCCTGGCCGACCTCGACGCCGACCTCGTGGTCACCCAGGACCTCTGCGCGGTGTGCGCCATCGACGTCACCCTCGTCGACGACGCCCTGGCCCACCTCGGCTGCACCGCCGACGTGCTCACCCTCGACCCGCACACCCTCGACGACGTCCTCGCCTCGGTGCTCCGGCTCGGGGAGGCCACCGGCCGGCTCCCGGCGGCGCAGGGGCTCGTGGCCGACCTGCGCAGGCGCCTGGACGTCGTCCGGGAGGGGGTCGCGCGGGCCGCGGACCGGCCGCGGGTCGTCGTCCTGGAGTGGACCGACCCGCCGTACGCCCCGGGGCACTGGATCCCGGAGATGGTCACCCTGGCCGGCGGCGAGTGCGTGCTGGGCGTCGCGGGCGAGAAGTCGACCCGGGTGCCGTGGTCGGCCGTCCTCGACGCCCGGCCGGACGTCGTCGTGGTCGCGCCGTGCGGCTACGACCGTGCGGGGGCGCAGGCCCAGGCCGACGCGCTGGTGGCGGCGGGCACGCTCCCGGACGGCGTCCTCGTGCACGCCGTGGACGCCGACGCGATGTGGGCCCGGCCGGGACCCCGCCTGGTCGACGGGATCGAGGAGCTGGCCGGGGTGCTGCGCCGGCACCGCGACGAAGCTCGTGGGACCCAGGAGGTTTAGACCGGGGCCGCGAAGCCTAAGGTGTTTCCGACCCCATTCACTCGTTCTAAGGGATTTCGCATGCGCATGTTCCGCACCATCGCTGCCGTGGCCGCCCTGGTCATGGCCGCCACGATGACCTCGCTGGTCGCCTCGCCGTCGACCGCCGCCGCCCCGTCCGCCGACCGGTTCTCCGCGTCGTCGGCCGCCCCGGCCGCCAAGGCGGCCCTGCCGCGCCACAAGATGAAGAGCGTCCGCGGGGTGGAGACCGGCGGCGGCAAGTTCGCCGCCCTCGGCAAGATCCCCACGTTCAAGAACAAGAAGGTCCTCCTCCGGAAGGCCGTCAGCAAGAACAAGCCGTTCCGCGCCTACAAGTCCGCCCGCACCAACGGCAAGGGCAAGTTCCGCATCGCCTTCGACGGCCGGATCGGCAACTGCTTCGAGGTCGTCGCCGCGAAGACGCCGCGCAACGCCCGGACCGCCAAGGTCATCGGCTGCATCATCCCCGGCTGACGTTCGCGACAGCCCAGCACGACCAGCACGACCAGCACGTAACCGAGGCCCGTTCCTCCGTCGATCGACGGAGGAGCGGGCCTCGTGCCGTGCCGGGGCCGGCTCAGTCGTCGCCGACCCAGGAGCCGCGGCCCCCGAGCCAGTCGCCGTAGTGCGACCGGAGGCCGGACATGATCCCGCCCGATCCCCCGGGTCGGCCGGCATCGCGCGAGCCGAGGTAGGAGCCGACGACGGCGGCGCCGAGGTCGTCGAGCTCGGGGCTCACCACCCGCCCGTCGACCCGCTGGGCCATCTGCTCGATGAACCGGGCCAGGCCGGGGTCGTCCCCGAGCCGGAAGAACGTCGTCTGCGCCCCCATCCGGCGCGAGTTGTCGAGCTCGCGGACGGCGTGGGCGATCGTCATCGGGTGCGGCGGGTAGGAGAAGTAGACCTCGCCGCTGGCCTCGAGGTGCGAGGTCGGCTCGCCGTCGGTGACGACGAGCAGCACGGGCTGGGCGTTCGGGTGCTTGCGGAAGTGCCGGTTGGCCAGCAGCAGGGCGTGGTGCAGGTTGGTGCCCTTGTCCCACATCGCGTCGAGCGCGGTGAGCTGCTCGATGTCCATCACCTCCGCCTGCCGCCCGAAGCCGATGAGCTGGAGGTGGTCACCGCGGAACCGGGTGCGGATCAGCGTGTGCAGCGCCAGCGCGGTCCGCTTCATCGGCACCCACCGGCCGTCCATCGCCATCGAGAACGACGTGTCGACCAGCAGCGCGACGGCGGCCTGCGTGCGCGCCTCGGTCTCCTGCACCTCGACGTCGTCGATGGCCAGCGCGCGCCGGTCGGTCGGGTCGGTCGCGCGCCGGCGGACGCCGTTGAGCACCGAGCGCGGGATGTCCCACGGCTCGGTGTCGCCGAACTGCCACTCGCGGGTCGCCCCCGAGCGCTCCCCCGAGGCACCCGCCCTGTCGAGGTCGCGCTGGCCCTGCCGGCCGCTGAGCTTCTGCGCGACGTCGCGCAGCAGCGCCTTGCCGAGCTGGCGCATCGCCTTCGGCGTCAGGCTGAGCTGGCCGTCGGACCCGCGACGCAGGGTGCCGCCGTCGCGCAGCGCCTTCTCCAGCTGCTGGAGGGTGCGGGCGTCGACGGCGGCCTCGTCACCGAGCTGGCGGGACAGTGCGTCGAGGTCGAGGTCGTCGAGCCGCGCCCCGCCGTAGGACTGGGCGAGCTGCTCCGAGAGCTGGTCGAGGTCGGCGAGGTCCTGGAAGACCCCGGTGCCGTCGCCGAGCCCGACCCCCTCGCCGCCCTCGCCCATCTGCTCCGAGCCGCCCCAGTCCTCGCCGGGACGCAGCGACTGCAGGTTGGAGTCGAGCTGCGCGAGCTGGTCCATCAGCTCGGGCGACCCGAACGCCTGGGCGCTGAGCTCCATCAGCTCCTGGCGCTGCTCGGGCGACATCGAGTTGAGCATCCGCTGGGCGGCCGCGGCCCGCTGGGCCATCGTGTCCAGCAGCTCCTCGAGGTTCTCCGGGCCCTCCGGGAAGTACTCCCCGTGCTCGGCCATGAAGTCGTCGAAGTCCTGCTGGGTGTCCTCGCCGCGCCGGTGCTTGTCGAGCAGCTCGTTGAGGTCGCCGAGCATCTCCTGGACGGCGGCGCGGTCGGCCTCCGAGGCGTTCTCGAGCGCCTGCTTCATGCCGGCGAAGCGCTGGTCGAGCAGCTCACGACCGAGGAGGTCCTTGATCTTCTCGAAGTCCTCGCGGGCCTGGCTGCTCTGCCAGTCGTAGCCGCCGAGCTCGCTGACCGCGGCGGCGGTGTTGGGCGGCAGGTTGTCCATCTGCATCTCGCGCAGGGCGCGGTCGCCGTCGTCCATCATCGCGTCGCGCGCCAGCTGCTTGCGCTCCTCGAGGACGGCGTTGTCGAGCAGCTCGCGGACCTCCTGCAGCGTGCCGTCGAGGTCGTGCTGCTCCAGCAGCTCCCGGCGCCGCTCGGCGACCCGGCGGGCGAGGTCGTCGAGCCCGCGCTGGTCCTGGCCACCGCGGCGCAGGAACTCCCGCATCGCGCGCTCGGGGCTGTAGCCGGCCATCACGTCCTCGCCGATGGCGTCGAGCGCCTCGGCCAGGTCGACCGGCGGGGCGAGCGGGTCGCCGCCGTCGTACTTCTTGAACCGGTTCGAGCGCGTCCTAGCCATAGACCGTCTCGGATCCGTCGGAGTCCTTGCCGATCTTGCGGGCGAGGTAGAGGCCCTCGAGCGCGAGCTCGATGGCGCCGGCGCGGGTGCCGTCGTCGGAGGCGCCGAGACGGTCGCAGATGTCGTCGTACAGCTCGGACTCGCCGAGCACCGGCAGGCCGGTGAGGAAGTCGCGGGCGGTGACCTGCTCGCCGGTGGTGACCATGGCGCCGTTCTCGATGGCGGCCACGAGGACGCCGAGGTCGAGGCCGCGGAAGTGCGCCCGGACGGTCTCTGCGGTCGCGGTGCGGAGCAGGTGGGTGAGGACCTCGTCCTCGCGCCCCTCCTCGCCGGTCTCGAACTCGATCTTGCCGCCGAGGACGTCGACGGCGGTCTCGAGGTCGACCACCCGGGCCACCGCGTCGTCCTCGTGCTGGACGGTCGCGCGGTGCAGCGCGGCGGCGGCGATCGTCTCGGCGCCGGCGATCGCGAAGCGGGCCGAGACGCCCGAGCGCTGGTCGACCGACGACGACTCCCGCAGCTGGCGGGTGAAGCGGGCCAGGATCTCGACGAGGTAGTCGGGGACGTCGGCGACCAGGTCGGCCTCCTGGCGGATGACGGCGATCTCCGCGTCCAGCTCGGTCGGGTAGTGCGTGCGGATCTCGGCGCCGAAGCGGTCCTTGAGCGGGGTGATGATCCGGCCGCGGTTGGTGTAGTCCTCGGGGTTGGCGCTGGCCACGACGAGGACGTCGAGCGGGAGCCGCACGACGTACCCGCGGATCTGGATGTCGCGCTCCTCCATCACGTTGAGCATCGCCACCTGGATCCGCTCGGCCAGGTCGGGCAGCTCGTTGATCGCCACGATGCCGCGGTGGCTGCGCGGGATCAGGCCGAAGTGGATGGTCTCGGGGTCGCCGAGCGAGCGGCCCTCGGCGACCTTCATCGGGTCCACGTCGCCGATCAGGTCGGCGACGCTGGTGTCGGGGGTGGCGAGCTTCTCGGCGTACCGCTCGTCGCGGTGGCGCCACTCGACCGGCAGCCGGTCGCCCTCCTCCGTCGCGCGGCGACGGGACTCGTGGGTGATCGGCTCGAAGGGGTGCTCACCGAGGTCGGAGCCGGCGAGGACCGGCGTCCACTCGTCGAGCAGGCCAACCATGGTGCGCAGCAGCCGGGTCTTGCCCTGGCCGCGCTCACCGAGCAGGACGATGTCGTGGCCCGCGATGAGGGCCCGCTCGAGCTGCGGGACGACGGTGTTCTCGAAGCCGTGGAGGCCGGGCCAGGGATCCTCCCCGGCGGCCAGCTTGGCCAGCAGGTTGTCGCGGATCTCGGTGCGGAGGGACTTCTGGACGTGCCCGGCGGCGCGCAGCTCGCCGAGGGTGGAGATGGTGGGTCGAGTCACCATTTCACGCTACTCCCGCGGTCCGAACGCGGTCCCCCGGCAGGGCTCCGAAGCGGCTCCGTCGGCGAGGCGGACGCCTGGTTCGACGGGTGCCGGCGCGATGATGGGGCCCGTGAGCCTGCGACCCGACTGCCCCTGCGGCACCGGCGCGACGTACGACGCCTGCTGCGGCCGCCTGCACCGCGGTGCCGCCCAGGCCGGGACGCCGGAGGAGCTGATGCGCTCCCGGTACGCCGCGTACGCCGTCGGCGACGGCGGCTACGTCTGGCGCACCTGGCACCCCCGCACCCGCCCCCTCGACGTGAACCCCGACCCGACCCTGCGCTGGACCGGTCTCGTCGTCGAGGACGCCTCGGGCGACGAGGTCGAGTTCACCGCGACATTCGAGCAGGACGGCCGCCCCGGCCGCCTCCACGAGCGCAGCCGCTTCGAGCACCGCGCCGGCCGCTGGTTCTACCTCGACGCCCTCCCCGACCCCACCCGAGGTTGATCCAACGACCCCCGCCGAAACCGGCACCGCCGGAGGTTGAGCAAGCGAGCCCCGGAGAAACCGGCACCACCGGAGGTTGAGCAAGCGAGCCCCAGCGAGCGCCGACGAAACCGGCACCACCGGAGGTTGAGCAAGCGAGCCCCAGCGAGCGCCGACGAAACCGGCCGACGTCCGGAGGTTGAGCAAGCGAGCCCCAGCGAGCGCCGACGAAACCCCCGGCCGAGGACGCCGACTCAACCACCGCCCTCGCTCCCACCGGAGGTTGAGCAAGCGAGCCCCGGCGAGCGCCGACGAAACCCCCGGGCCGAGGACGCCGACTCAACCACCGTCCTCACCCCCACCCGCAGCAGGCGCGGACGGCGGCGCAGGGCGACCTCGTCCGCGGGCGAGGCCGGGCAACTGGTCGTGCTCGCCGGCGATCAGCGCCTGCTTCTTCGCGCGGCTCCACCCCTGGATCTGCTTCTCGAACCGGAACGCGTCCTCGACCCGCGGGAACTCGGCGTGCCAGACGAGCCGCACCGGTCGACGTCCAGGACGGCGGGTGTAGCGGGAGCCGAGGCCGAGGTTGTGCTGGGACTCGCGGGTCTCCAGCGGTTGGGTCGTGCTGCCGGCGTAGTAGGAGCCGTCCGCGCACTCGAGGAGGTAGGTCCAGGCCATGCGTCACCGGTGCCCGGTCGGGGTGCGGGCTGAAACTGCAGGTGTGCGTGCCTGTGGATGGGGGGGCTGGGCGCGCGGCTGGCCGGGGTTTCGTCGGCGCTCGCTGGCGCTCGCTTGATCAACCTTCGGCGGGGTGGGACCGGTTTCGTCGGCGCTCGCTGGCGCTCGCTTGCTCAACCTCCGGCGGGGTGGGACCGGTTTCGTCGGCGCTCGCTGGCGCTCGCTTGCTCAACCTCCGGCGGGGTGGCTGGCGCGGGCGGAGCGGTTCGGCAGGTTTCGTCGGCGCTCGCTGGCGCTCGCTTGCTCAACCTCCGGCGGGGTGGCTGGCGTGGACGGAGCGGTTCGGCAGGTTTCGTCGGCGCTCGCTGGCGCTCGCTTGCTCAACCTCCGGCGGGGTGGGACCGGTTTCGTCGGCGCTCGCTGGCGCTCGCTTGCTCAACCTCCGGCAGCGCGGGACCGGTTTCGTCGGCGCTCGCTGGCGCTTGCTTGCTCGACCTCCGGCGTGGGTTTCGCGGGGGCTCGCTTGCTCACCCTCCGGTGAGGACGGCGAGCACGGGTGCGTAGGGGGCGAGGGCCTGGACGTCGTTGGCGAGGACGCGGAAGAGCAGGGCGCGAAGCATCGCCTGGCGCTCCCGGGCCGTCGTCCACCGCTGGAGCACGGACAGCGGGGCGTCCGCGGCCAGCACGGCGTCGAGGACGGCGAGCGCCTCGGCCCAGAGGGTCGGGCGCCAGGCCGGGGTGACGTCGAGGACGACCGGGGCGCCGGCGGCGTCGAGGAGCACGTTGCCGTGGAGGGCGGTGTGGACGAGCTGGTCGGGACCCAGCGGGGTGTCGTCGAGCAGGGGCGCGACACGACCGGCCACCGGACCGGACAGCTCCCCCACCGCCCCGAACGCCGCCCGCTCGGCCAGCGCCGCGCGGTCGGTGCGGGCGGCGAGCGCGGCCGGGGGCCGGCCGACCACGGAGGCGAGCTCGGCGTGCAGCAGGCGCCCGGCGGCCAGGGTGACGTCGAGGTCGTCGCAGCCGGTCGTGCCCGGCTCGTAGCGGCTGGCGCCCCACCCCGCGACCACCCACGCCCCGTCCCGCGCCGGCACCGGCATGGCGATGCGCAGGTCGCGCGGACGCCGGGTCGGGCTCTCGTCGAGCCGCACGGCGAGCCGGGCCAGCACCGGGTTGAGCCAGGCCGCCGTCGCCTCGTCGCGCCCGGGTGAGAGCACCAGGTCGCCGGCGCGCACGCTGCGACCCGAGCCGCCCGGCAGCGGCTCCACGACGTGGGGCACGGCGAAGAGGTCGAGGACCTCGGTGGGGGGCGAGCTCACCCCACGACCGTAACCGGGGTGCGGCCGGACGTCGCGGTCAGGCGACGCCGCTCACGGGTCGCTGACGAAGCCCTCCGACTTGAGCCAGTCGAAGGCGACGTCCTCGGGCTCGCGGCCGTCGACGTCGATCTCGGCGTTGAGCTCCTTCATGACCTCGTCGGTGAGCTTCTCGGTGACCGGTGCCATCAGGTCCTCGATCTCGGGGTGGTCCTCCAGGAGGCCCGAGCGGACGACGAGCGAGACGTTGTAGTTGGGGAAGTAGGCCTTGTCGTCCTCGAGCACCTGGAGGTCGAGGGCCAGGATCCGGCCGTCGGTCGTGAAGACCTCGCCGAGCAGGCACTGCCCGGACGCGGTCGCGTCGTAGATGGCGCCGGTCTGGTAGGTCTGCAGGTTGCCGCTCGGGACCTCGTTGCCCAGCGGGATGCCGTAGGCCTTGAGCATGCCCTCGAGACCGTCGGCGCGGTTGCGGAACTCCGACTCCACGCAGAACGTGCGCTCGGCCTTCGGCACCTTCTGCTTGATCTCGGAGAGCTTGGTGATGCCGTACTTCTCCTGGCTGGCCTTCGTGACCGCGAAGGCGTAGGTGTTGTTCATCGGCGCCGGGGGGAGCCAGTCGAGGCCGTTGACCTCGAGGTCCTCCTCGCGGACGGCGTCGTACTGCTCCTCCTTGCCCTGCACCGGCTTGGGGTGCCCCAGGTAGACCAGCCACCCGGTGCCGGTGTACTCCCACATGGCGTCGACGTCGCCCTCGACGTGGGCCTGGCGGGCGGGCGCGCTGCCGGGGATGTTGGTGAGGTCCTCGGTGTCGGCGCCGGCCGCCTTGAAGAGGATCAGCGCCATCTTGCCGAGCAGGATGTTCTCGGAGAAGTTCTTCGACCCGACGGTGATCGGGACGCCGTCGAGGCGCGGGGCGTCGGCGAGCGGGCCCGCGAGCTGGGCGTCTGGGACGAAACCGCCCGCGGTGCCCAGCCCGCAGCCGGCGGTGGTGGTGACGACGGCCCCGGCGGCCGCGGCGGCCAGGACGTTCCTGAGGCGGGTCCTCATCAGACTCCCTTCGGCCGGGCCAGGAACTCCAGCACCCGGCCGAGCCACTCGACGAACAGGGCCAGGAGCGCGACCAGCAGGGCGCCGGCGACGATCAGCTTGGGCAGGAACAGCGAGATCCCGGTCTGGATGATCGCGCCGAGACCCCCGCCATTGATGAACGTCGCCAGGGTCGCGGTGCCGACCACCAGCACGAGCGAGGTGCGGACGCCGGCCATGATCACCGAGAGCGCCAGCGGCAGCTCGACGCGCAGCAGCACCGAGCCGGCCGACATGCCGAGCCCGCGCCCGGCCTCGACCAGGGTGGGGTCGACGCCGTCCAGGCCGACGATGGTGTTGCGCAGCACGGGCAGCAGCCCGTAGAGGGTCAGGGCGAGCACGGAGGTCCAGAAGCCGTAGCCGAGCCAGATCGCCAGCAGCACGATGAGGCCGATCGACGGGGCACCCTGCCCGATGTTGGCGAAGCCGACGACGAGCGGGGAGAACTTGCGCAGCCCGCTGCGGGTCAGGGCGATGCCGAGCGGGACGGCGATCGCGACGACGAGCACCGACGAGGTCACGGTGAGCTTGACGTGCTGCCACAGCAGGCTGCGGATCTCGGTCCAGGCGAGCTGGCGCAGCTCGGTCTCGGTGAACTCCGCGCTCTGGCGCCACACGACGAACGCGGCGAAGGCGATGAGGACCAGGGCCGGCGGCACCGTGAGCATGAGCAGGGTCTCGCGGTCGACCCGGCGACCCCGCTTCTTGCCGGCCTCCGGCTCGGCCTCCATCACGATGCCGGTGGGCTCCTCGCGCACCGGGGCCCTGGTGTCAGCCACGGGCCTGCTCCTCCAGGGAGCGGATGTGGTCGGTCACGGCGTCGAAGACGACCACGCCGAGGTACTGGTCGCGGTCACCGGTGACGACGGCGCCGCCGTGGCTGGAGCTGAGCATGGTGTCGAGCGCGTCGTTGAGCGTGGCGCGCTGGTCGAGGTTGACCAGGTCCTCGGTCGGCTCGAGGACGACGTCGCCCTTGAGCTGGCGCAGCCACGGCCAGCCCACGGGGCGGTTGCGGCTGTCGAGCACGATGACCGAGCGGTCGCCGTTGGCCTCGGCCCGGCGCTTGACCTCCGCGACCTGCTCCCCCACCACGGCGGTGGTCGGCCGGCGCAGCTCGACCTCGCTCACCCGGGTCAGGCTGAGCTGCTTCAGCGAGGAGCCGGCGCCGACGAAGTCCTCGACGAACTCGTTGGCCGGCGCGCCCAGGATGACCTCGGGGGTGTCGTACTGGGCGACCTGCGCACCCTCCTGGAGGATCAGGATCCGGTCGCCGAGCTTGATGGCCTCGTCGATGTCGTGGGTGACGCAGACGATGGTCTTGCGCAGCTCGCGCTGGATGCTGAGCATCTCGTCCTGGAGCCGCTGGCGGGTGATCGGGTCGACGGCGCCGAACGGCTCGTCCATCAGGATCACCGGCGGGTCGGCCGCGAGGCCGCGGGCGACGCCGACGCGCTGCTGCTGACCGCCGGAGAGCTCGCGCGGGTAGCGGTCGCGGTAGCGGCTCGGGTCGAGCCCGACCAGCTCGAGGAGCTCCTCGACGCGGGTGCTGATCCGCTTGGCGTCCCAGCCGAGCAGCTTGGGCACCAGCGCGATGTTCTTGGCCACGGTCATGTGCGGGAAGAGGCTGCCGCCCTGGATGACGTAGCCGATCTTGCGGCGCAGCTCGTTCTCGCTCTGCCCGCGGATGTCCTCGCCGCCGATGCGGATCGTGCCCGAGGTCGGCTCGATGAGGCGGTTGATCATCTTCAGCGACGTCGTCTTGCCGCAGCCCGAGGGGCCGATGAACATCACGATCTCGCCGGCCGGGATCGTCAGCGACAGCGACTCGACGGCCGCGTTCTTCTGCCCCGGGTACTTCTTGACGACGTCCTCGAGGACGATCTCGGCGCCGCTGATGTCCGCGGTGCCCTGCTCGGGGGCCGGGCCGGGCTCGGACTCCTTGGTCAGGTCGGTGGTCATGCCCGGACTCCCTTCGAGATGGTCGCGCGGCCCAGGAGCAGCAGCACGAGGTCGGCGAGCAGCGCCACGACGACGACGCCGATCGTGCCGACCAGGGCGTAGTTGATGGCGTTGGCCCCACCGATCTGGGTGAGGCCCTTGAGGATGTAGGTGCCGAGACCGGGTCCGCCGACGTAGGCGGCGATCGCCGCGACGCCCATCGACATCTGCATGGAGACCCGGACGCCGGCCAGGATCACCGGCCAGGCGAGCGGGAGGCGCACCCGCAGCAGGGTGGTCAGCTCGCTCATGCCCATGCCGCGCGCCGACTCCAGCAGCGTCGCGTCGACCCCCTGGAGGCCGACGACGGCGTTGCGCAGCACCGGCAGCACCGCGTAGAACGCCACCGCGATGAACGCCGGCAGCGAGCCGAACGAGAAGAAGGTGAGCAGCAGGCTGACGAGGGCGAACGACGGGATGGTCAGCCCGATCGCGCTGAGGGCGTTGGCCGGCCCCTCGAGCCGCGGGACGCGGGTGATGAGCACGGCCAGCAGCACGGCGACGACGGTCGCGACGAGCACCGCCTGGACGACGAGGTTGGCGTGCTGGAAGGTGTTGTACAGCAGCGCCTCACGACGCTCGACGATGAAGTCCCACACGCTCTCGGTGCACCCCTCGAAACCCTCGGCGAAACGGAACTACCGACCCCATCACGAAGCCGGGCCGCCCAGGTCACCCCTGCGGGTGTCGCGCCGACGTCGGGCGGTTGGTCTCAGGCCCGGGCGAGGTGCGCGAGGAGGTCCTGGCGGGTGAGGACGCCGACCGGCTTGCCGTCCTCGTGCACCAGGACGGCGTCGGCCGACTCGAGCAGCGCGACGGCCGCGTCGGCGTCCTCGCCGGAGCCGATCGTCGGCAGCGCCGGCGACATGTGCTGCTCGACGGGGTCGGTCAGCCGGGCGTGGCCGGCGAACAGCGCGTCGAGCAGGGTGCGGTCGGAGACCGAGCCGGCGACCTCGGCGGCCACGATCGGGGGCTCGGCGCGGACCACGGGGATCTGCGAGACGCCGTACTCCTGGAGGATCGCGACGGCCTCGGCGACGGTCTCGCTCGGGTGGGTGTGCACGAGCTCGGGCAGGCGACCCGACTTGCCGCGCAGCACCTCGCCGACCGTCTGCGACGGCACCTGGTTGCCGCTGGAGAAGCCGTACTGGGCGAGCCACTCGTCGTTGAAGATCTTGGTGAGGTAGCCGCGGCCGGAGTCGGGCAGGATCACCACGATGACGGCGTCCTCGCCCTCGGGGGTCCCGGCCAGCTCGTGGGCGAGCGTGCGGGCGGCGTGGGCGGCCATGCCGCAGGAGCCGCCGACGAGCAGCGCCTCCTCGCGGGCCAGGCGCCGGGTGAAGGCGAAGGAGTCGGCGTCGCTGACCTCGATGACCCGGTCGGCGACACCGCGGTCGTAGGTCTCGGGCCAGAAGTCCTCGCCGACGCCCTCGACGAGGTACGGGCGGCCGGTGCCGCCGGAGTAGACCGAACCGGCGGGGTCGGCGCCGATCACCTTCACGTCGGGGTTCTGCTCCTTGAGGTAGCGCCCGACGCCGCTGATCGTGCCGCCGGTGCCCATCCCCGCCACGAAGTGGGTGATCCGGCCCTCGGTCTGCGCCCAGATCTCGGGTCCGGTCGTCTCGTAGTGCGAGCGCGGGTTGTGCGGGTTGGAGTACTGGTCGGGCTTCCAGGCCCCGGGCTGCGAGGCGAGCCGGTCGGAGACGTTGTAGTAGGAGTCGGGGTGCTCGGGGGCGACGGCGGTCGGGCAGACCACGACCTCCGCACCGTAGGCGCGCAGCACGTTGCGCTTGTCCTCGCTCACCTTGTCGGGGCACACGAACACGCAGCTGTAGCCCTTCTGCTGGGCCACCATCGCCAGACCCACGCCGGTGTTGCCGGACGTCGGCTCGACGATCGTCCCGCCGGGCTGCAGCGCCCCGGAGGCCTCCGCGGCCTCGATCATCCGGGTGGCGATGCGGTCCTTCACCGACCCACCGGGGTTGAGGTACTCGACCTTGGCCAGCACGAGGGGCCCGCCGGCGGACCCGTCGCCCGCGCCGGGCAGGTCGAGGGTCCGGGACAGCCGGACGAGCGGGGTGTTGCCGATGAGGTCCAGGACTGAGTTCGCGTACTCCACCCCCTCAAACTAGAGCCAATCCGTCGGGTTCGTAGGATCGGCACGTGGGGAAAGCGGGAGCGGCGCGCAAACTCGCGTCCGCGGCGGCGTTCGGGGGCGGTGGGCTCTCCCTGCTCGGCGCCGGCCTGTACGGCGTCCTGACCGCCGAGGCGAAGCTGGCCCGCAAGACGATCGGCGAGGCGTCCTCCGACCCCACCCCCGACGCCACCGGGTGGTACGGCCGCGGCCGGCCGGGTCCGGCGCTGAAGATCGCGCTCTTCGGCGACTCCAGCGCCGCCGGGTACGGCGTCGACCGCGTCGAGGAGGTCCCGGGCGCGCTGCTGGGCAGCGGTGTCGCCGAGCAGGGCGACCGCCGGGTCTACCTGCGCGAGTTCTGCAAGGTCGGCGCGGTCTCGGCCGACCTCGCGGGCCAGATCGACCGGGCCCTGCCCATCGAGCCGCACCTCGCCGTCATCCTGGTCGGCGCCAACGATGTCACCCACGTCACGATGCCGTCGCAGTCGGTCCGCCACCTCTCCGAGGGCGTGCGGCGGCTGCGGGAGGCCGGCGTCCACGTCGTCGTCGGCACCTGCCCCGACCTGGGCACCATCAAGCCGATCGCCCCGCCGCTGAAGCAGGTCGCGCGCGCCTGGTCGCGCCGGCTGGCCGCGGCCCAGACCATCGCGGTGATCAAGGAGGGCGGCCGCACGGTCTCGCTCGGCTCGGTCCTCGGCCCCGAGTTCCTGGCCGCCCCCGCCCTGCTGTTCGGGCCCGACCAGTTCCACCCCTCCGCCGAGGGCTACCGGGCCCTCGCGCGGATCCTGCTCCCGTCGGTGCTGGCCGGCCTCGGCCTGGCCCCCGACGAGGAGGCCCGCCCCGAGACCCACCGCGGCGAGGGCGTCATGCCGGTCGCCCGGGCGGCGATCCAGGCGGTCAACGAGCCCGGCACCGAGCTCGACGGGACCGAGGTCGGCGGCAACCGCGCCGGCGTCCGGGGCCTGTGGGTCGAGCTGCGGCACCGCCGCCGGCGTCCGCAGACGCGCGGCGAGGCGCCCCAGGACGCCGAGCACGGCGCTCCGTCGTCCGATCGCTGACCCGTCTCCCCGCGCCGCCCGCGGTGCCGACGCACGCGCCGACGCACGCAGGGCCCCGGACGTCGTCCGGGGCCCTGCGGTGACGCTGGTGGTGCGGGTGGTCAGTCCTGGCTGAAGAACGCCAGGATGCGCAGCAGGTTGGTGTAGATCCAGACCAGGCTCACGGTCATCGCGAACGCCGCGCGCCACGACTCGCGCTCGGGGAGCTGGTTTCGGATGCCCTGCTCGACGAAGTCGAAGTCCATGATCAGCATGAACACGCCGAGGACCAGGCCGGCGAACGCCGTCACCATGCCGAGGCCGCTGACGCCGAAGAGGCCGATCTGGGCACCGAAGAGGCTCAGGACGAGCTCCATCAGGCTGAGCCCGATCATGCCGAAGACGGCGGCCATCACGAACATCTTGAACTTCGCGCCGACCTGGATGTTGAACACCTTGTAGGCGGTCAGCGTGCCGGCGAAGGCGGCGAAGGTGCCGATGACGGCGCCGGACACGACCCCGTCGCCGAACTGGGCGTCGAAGGCCTTGCTGATCGCGCCCAGCGCGACGCCCTCGAGGGCGGCGAAGGCGAGGACCAGGGCCGGGCTGACGACCCGCTTGAACGAGTTCACCATCGACAGCGCGAAGGCGCCGAGGGCACCGAACATCGCGGCGCCGTAGATGGTGCCCAGCTCGGAGGAGGTGGTGAAGCCGTCGATGTCAGGGGTGAGGATCCAGGTCGCGAGCGCGGTCAGGATCACCACGCCCAGGGTGATCGCGGTCTTCTGGACCACCGAGTCGATCGACATGGCGCCGCCGCGGTTGGCGGGGGTCTGCCGGACGTCGTCGTAGCCGAAGGCGCCGCCGGCGGGGCTGGTCTGCCAGGTGGACGGCGACTGCTGGGCGTAGGTCTGCTGAGTCTGTCCGCCAGCCCGGTTGAACTCCTCCGAGCGACGGAAAACCGGGTTGTTGCTCTGCATGGTCTCTCCTTGGAGGCCGGTGGTGACCGTCCCTGTGACGGTTCACCCTCTGATCTGCCGTCAGTCTAGACGGCCGGTCACCTGGTTGAACGCGCGAGGCGGCGCAGAAAGTTCCGTTCTCAGCAGGTCTTCAGGCACCTGCCGGGCCGGCGGGTCAGGCGCGCCGCACGGCCCGGACGACGGTGTCGGTGACCTCGAGCTCGCGCCCGTCGTGGGTGATCGGGCGGGTCGGGGTCTCGGCGGCCACGACGTCCCACTGCGCCGGGTCGAGCAGCGAGGTGACGGCGTCGGGGCCGAAGAGCAGGTGGGAGAGCTCGGTGTTGCGCAGGCCGGTGTGGACGTCGTCGGGGTGGTGGGCCAGCACGACCAGCGAGCCGCCCGGGGCGACCGAGGCGATGAGCGCGGTGTAGACGGCCGCGAAGTCCTCCGGCGGCACGTGCACGTACGCCGCCGACACCAGGTCGAACCCGACCGGCAGCGCGTCGCCGGCGAAGACGTCGGCGCGCAGCCACGACGTCCGCTCCCCCACGCCGGCCTCGCGGGCGTGCTCCTCGGCCCGCTCCAGCGCGACGCCGGAGACGTCCACGCCGGTCACGGTCCAGCCGTGGGCGGCCAGCCAGACGGCGTCGGCACCCTCGCCGCAGCCCACGTCGAGGGCGGTGCCGGGCGCCAGCGCCTCGACCTGGTCGACGAGGCGCCGGTTCGGCTCGCCGGACCAGATGCGGTGGGAGGAGGCGTAGCGCTCGTCCCAGAACTCACGGGTGAACATGTCGCGGAGATCGGTCATGGGTCCACCGTCGCACTTCAGGTCGACCTGAGGACAAGTGCGCGCGGGTGAACCGGTCGTACGTCGTGCCCCCGGTGGGACTCGAACCCACACCTCGTCGCTTTTAAGGCGACTTCCTCTACCGGTTGGGATACGGGGGCCGGCTGCCTACAGGTAGGTCTGGCGAGCGTAGACGGCGTGGGCGCCGGCGACACGGTCCAGGAAGAGCAGGCCGGCGCAGTGGTCGATCTCGTGCTGGAGGGCGCGCGCCTCGAAGGCCGTGGCGGCCACCTCGACCACCTCGCCGGTGCCGGGCAGCGCGCCCCGGACCACGACGCGGGAGGCCCGCTTCACGTCGCCGGTGAGGTCGGGGACGCTCATGCACCCCTCGCGGCCCCGGTCGTTGCGGGAGGACTCGACGACCTCGGCGTTGCAGAGCACGAAGGTGCCGTGGTGCTCGCGGGTCTTGGGGTGCTCCGAGACGTCGACGCAGAACACGGTCACCGCGAGGCCCACCTGCGGGGCGGCCAGGCCCACGCAGCCGGGGCTGACCCGCATGGTGGCCACCAGGTCGGCGGCCAGCTGGACGACGGCCGGGTCGGTGGGGTCGACGGCACCGCCGGGCGTCGAGAGCACCGCGGCAGGCGCGCGGACGACGTCCAGCACGCGGCCCTCGACCCCCAGCTCGGCCTCGGTCCAGGCCCGCAGGCGCTCGGAGGCGGGTCGGGTGGCCGGCGGGCTGGCCGGTGGGGTGCTCACAGCTCGTCGGCGTCGGCGGGACGCAGCGTGGCACCCACGCCGAGGGCGCTCGCCGCACCCTTGATCGCCGCCTCGAGGGCGGCCTCGTCGGCCTCGAGGGGCAGGTCGATCTCCGCGACGAGCAGGTACAGGTCGCCGGCCAGGCGGGTGGTGAGGTCGGTGATGTTGCCGCCGACGCGGGCCACCTCGGCCACGACGGCCGACACGATCCCGGGCCGGTCGCCGCCGTGCACGGTCAGCACCCACGGCGCGCCGGGGCCACCGGCGGCGTCCTCGGCGGGCACCTCGCGCACGGTCACGCTGAGGGTGCCGTCGGTGGTCAGCGGGGCGAGCGCGGTGCGGATCTCGGCGTCCGAGGCGGCGCCGGCGCAGACCAGCGTCATCGCGAAGTGCCCGCGCAGCAGGGTCATCGTCGAGTCCTCGAGGTTGAGGCCCAGGCCGGCGATCCGGTCGGTGGTCTCGGCGATGATGCCGGGCCGGTCGTGGCCCAGGACGGTGATGGCGTAGGAGGTCGCGGGCTGGCTCACCGGGGAATCATCGCAGCCGCCCGGCCCAGGACGTCGTCCAGCATCGACTCGGTGAGCCGGCCGGTGAAGGTGTTCTGCTGGCTCGGGTGGTAGCTGCCCAGCAGCAGGACGTCGCCGTGCGGCCCGCCCAGCACCGCCTCGGCGCCGTGCCCGAAGCGGGGCTTCGGCGTCGGGACGCTCCAGCCGGCGCGGCGCACGGCGCGCAGGGCGGAGTCCCAGCCGATCGACCCGAGCGCCACCACCACCCGCACCGACGGCGCGACCAGGCGGAGCTCGGCGTCGAGCCAGGGCGCACACCGCTCCTTCTCCCCGGTGGTCGGCTTGTTCTCCGGTGGCGCGCACCGCACGGGCGCGGTCACCCGCGTGCCGAGCAGCCGCAGCCCGTCGTCGGCGTGCGTGCTGGTCGGCTGGTTGGCCATCCCGACGCGGTGCATCGAGGCGAAGAGCCAGTCGCCGGAGCGGTCACCGGTGAACATCCGTCCGGTGCGGTTGGCGCCGTGCGCGGCGGGGGCGAGCCCGACGACCAGCACGGCGGGGTCGCTGACGCCGAAGCCCGGCACCGGGCGCCCCCAGTACTCCTCGTCGGCGTACGCGGCGCGCTTCTCGGCCGCCACCTTCTCGCGCCAGCGCACCAGCCGCGGGCACCGGCGGCAGTCGACGAGGCGGGCGTCGAGCGCCTCGAGGGTGGACAGCGACCTCAGCCGAGCGACCACGCGATGCCGTCCAGGATGTCGGACTCGGACACGACGAGGTGCTCGGCGCCGGTGCGGGCCAGCACCCGCGCGAGGATCAGTGCGCCGACGCCGATGACGTCGGCGCGCCCGGGGTGCATCCACGGCAGCGCGCGGCGCTCGGCGACGGTCATCGCGACCAGGGCCTCGACGTGCGCGGCGACGTCGGGCACCGACAGCACCGCCTGGTCGATCGCCGCCCGGTCGTAGGCCGGCAGCCCGAGGACGCCGGCCGCGACCGTGGTGACCGTCCCGGCGACGCCCACCACGGTCACCGCGGCGCCCGCGTCGACGAGACACCCGTCGAGGGCGGCGTCGACGTCGGCGACGACGGCCGCGACCTCCGCGGCGGTCGGGGGGTCGTGGCGCACGTGGCGCTCGTGGAGGCGGACCGACCCGACGTCCATGGAGTGCGCGGCGTCCGGCGGCGCGCCGGGGGTGCGGCCGAGGACCAGCTCGGTCGAGCCGCCGCCGATGTCGACGACGAGCACCGGTGCCGCCGGGACGGAGGCGAGGTTGCGGACGGCGCCGTCGAAGGCCAGCGCGGCCTCCTCGGCCCCGGACAGCACCTCCGGCGCCACGCCGAGCCGCTCGCGGACGCCGGCGCGGAAGACGTCGGCGTTCGCGGCGTCGCGGGTGGCCGAGGTGGCGCAGAACCGGACCCGCCCGACCCCGTGCTCGCGGAGCAGGCCGGCGTACTCCTCGATCGCGGCGAAGGTGCGGGCCAGCGCCTCCTCGGCGAGGCGTCCGGTGCGGTCGACGTCCTGGCCGAGGCGGACCATGCGGGCCACGCGGACGACGTCGCGGTCACCGCGGCGCACCAGCAGCTTGATCGTGTTGGTGCCGCAGTCGATCGCGGCCAGCGGCTCGGAGCTCCGGGCCCGGACCTCAGTCATCGTGGGCGGTGGGGACGCAGGGGCCCGCGGCCCACCAGTCGCCGAGCCGCTCGAGGACCTCGTCGCCGAGCGGGTTGACGCCGGGTCCGGCGGCCAGCGCGTGGCCGGCCAGGACGTGCAAGCACTTCACGCGGTCGGGCATGCCGCCGGCCGAGACGCCGTCGATCTCGGGCACGTCGCCGAGGGTGGCCCGGAAGGCCAGGTAGGACTCGTGGGCCGCGCGGTAGGCCGCGGCGAGCTCCTCGTCGTCGCCGAGCCGGGCCTGCATCTCCTTCATCACGCCGCCGCCCTCGAGGGTCCCGATGAGGGACGCCGCGCGCGGGCAGGTGAGGTAGAAGGTGGTCGGGAACGGGTCGCCGTTCGGCAGCCGCGGCTCGGTGGTGACGACGTCGGGGTTGCCGCAGGGGCAGCGGTGCCCGACGCCGGCGATCGCCCGCGGCGGTCGCCCGAGCTGGGCGCGGATCGCCTCCTCGTCGGCCTGGTCGATCACGGGGAGCCCTCCTGGTCCGGTGCGCCGTCGGGCTCGTCGACGAGGGTCAGCGGCGGCGGGTCGGTCTTGCGGGGCGGGTCCCCGGCGATCTCCATCGTGGTCCAGGCGTCGTCCCACCAGGGCGGCGGGTCGCTCGGGTCGATGCTGTCGGGGTCGCTGAGCGAGCCCTCGACGTCGATCGGCTCGCCGCCGCGCAGCACGACGAAGGGCCGCTCCCCGGGCATCACGTAGCCGAAGCGGGCCCGCGCCTGCTGCTCGATGTAGGCGGGGTCCTCGAACTTCTGCTTCTCCTTCTCGAGGTCGGCGATCGTCGCCTCGCTCGCCGCGATCCGCTCCTGGGCGTCCTGGATGTGGTCGCGCTGCTGCAGGTAGGCCTTGAGCGAGGAGGCGTAGGAGACCGCCAGCACCGCCACGATCACCACCAGCACGGCGGCGCGGCTGGTGATCCGCGGACGCGGCCCCGCCGGGGCGGCGGCGGGCCTGGCGGGCCTGGCCGGCGTGGTGGGCCTGGTGGGCGCGGTCGACGACGGCCGACCGCCCGACCCGCGCGGGGCGGGTCGGGCGGTGGCGCGTGGCTTGCGGCCGCCGGGCGTCGTGCGGGGTCCGCGCGCGGGCGTGCGACGACCACCGGACTGCGACATGCCGATCATCCTCCCCCGGGGGAGGCCGCGATCAGCGCGCGAAACGCGGGAAAGCCGAAGCTCCTGCGTAGCGCGCGGCGTCGCCGAGCTCCTCCTCGATGCGGAGCAGCTGGTTGTACTTGGCGACGCGCTCGGAGCGCGCCGGGGCGCCGGTCTTGATCTGGCCGCAGTTGGTGGCCACGGCGAGGTCGGCGATCGTGGTGTCCTCGGTCTCGCCGGAGCGGTGGCTCATCATGCAGCGGAAGCCGTTGCGGTGCGCGAGGTCGACGGAGTCGAGGGTCTCGGTGAGCGAGCCGATCTGGTTGACCTTGACGAGCAGGGCGTTGGCGTTGCCACCGGTGATGCCGCGCTGCAGGCGCTCGACGTTGGTGACGAACAGGTCGTCGCCGACGATCTGGATCTTCGAGCCGAGCTGGTCGGTCATCGTCTTCCAGCCGTCCCAGTCGTCCTCGTCGAGCGGGTCCTCGATCGAGACGATCGGGAACGCCTCGCAGAGCTCGGCGTAGTAGGCGGTCATCTCCGCGCTGTTCTTGGAGCCGCCCTCGAAGGCGTAGGTGCCGTTGTCGTGGAACTCGCTGGCCGCGACGTCCATCGCGAGGGCGATGTCGGTGCCGAGCGACAGCCCGGCGGCCTCGACGGCCTCGGCGATCAGGTCGAGCGCGGCGCGGTTCGAGTCGAGGTTGGGCGCGAAGCCGCCCTCGTCGCCGAGACCGGTGGCCAGGCCCTTCTTCTTCAGCACCGACTTGAGCGCGTGGTAGACCTCCGCGCCCTGGCGCAGCGCCTCGCGGAAGGTCGGAGCGCCGATCGGGGCGATCATGAACTCCTGGACGTCGACGTTGGAGTCGGCGTGCGACCCGCCGTTGAGGATGTTCATCATCGGCACGGGCAGGACGTGGGCGTTCGGGCCGCCGACGTAGCGGTACAGCGGGAGCCCGGAGGAGTCGGCCGCCGCGCGGGCCACGGCCAGCGAGACGCCGAGGATGGCGTTGGCGCCGAGCTCGGCCTTGTTGGGGGTGCCGTCGAGGTCGAGCATGGTCTGGTCGATGAGGCGCTGGTCGTCGACCGTCATGCCCTCGACAGCCGGGGCGATCTTCGAGATCACCGCGTCGACGGCCTGCAGGACGCCCTTGCCGAGGTACCGGTCGCCGCCGTCGCGCAGCTCGACCGCCTCGAAGGCTCCGGTCGACGCGCCGCTGGGCACGGCGGCCCGGGCGAACGCGCCGTCGTCGAGGGCGACCTCGACCTCGACGGTGGGGTTGCCGCGCGAGTCGAGGATCTCGCGTGCTCCGACGGCTTCGATGGCTGCCACGGTGTGCTCCTGTGCTGGTGGGTCGTGATGACGAGTGGGGCCGCAGGGGCGGTCACCTCACCGTATCCGTCCGCGCCGACGCCCGCTCTCCCGGTCCGAGGTCCGGCCGGGAGTCGTAGGGAGGTCGCAAGGGTTAGCCCGGTTCCCGGCCCCCGCGCCGGAGGACACGGTGGACCCACCTCGTCCGGAGCACCCGGACGACCACGACATGGACGAACCCACCAGGAGACAACCATGCAGCACTCTCGTCGCCCCTTCCAGATCGCACTGGCTGCCGCCGCGGTCGTCGCCGCCGGCCTCGGCGGTGGCGTGATGCCGACGGCGTCCGGTGCCGACAGCGGGACCGGGGCACCCGGCGGAACGGTCAAGGCGGAGAACCCCCCGTCGTTCGAGGAGTTCGCCGCCACGACCCACCGCGACGACAAGGGCCTCTACATCGTCAACGGCGACGAGGCGCTGTCGGACCGCGCCGAGCTGCGGTCCTACTACGACCGGATGGTCGCCGACGGCGGCGCCCAGGGCGGTTCCACCAGCCTGATCGTCAACCAGGGTCCGTCCGGCGACGACCTGTGGAGCGCCTCCGAGGCCGGCAACCTGACCTACTGCGTCAGCGACGACTTCGGCGCCGACAAGGCCACCGTGGTCAGCGCGATGAGCTCCGGCGCGGCCACCTGGGAGGCCGAGGCGCCCTCGGTCGACTTCGTGTACGACTCCGCGGCCGACGCCGACTGCACCACGAGCAACGACGACGTGCTGTTCTCGGTGGAGCCGACCTCCGACACCTCGTTCATCGCCCGGGCGTTCTTCCCGAGCTCCTCGGACTACGAGATGAACGTGCTGGTCAACGCCGACTCGCTGGTCGGTTCGGGCTGGTCGCCGGCCAACATCATGGCCCACGAGCTCGGGCACACCCTGGGCTTCCGCCACGAGCACACCCGCCCGGAGTCCGGCACCTGCTTCGAGGACGACAACTGGCGCCCGCTCACCCCGTACGACTCGGCCTCGATCATGCACTACCCCCAGTGCAACGGGAGCTCGGAGGACCTCACCTTCTCCGCGACCGACGCCGAGGGCGTGAAGGAGGTCTACTGACCCCCGACCTCGCGCGACCCACGAACCACCCGGACCCCGGTGAGCGGCGCTCACCGGGGTCCGGTGCGTCCGGGTGGGTGCCGGCGCCGGCGCCGGCGCCGGCGCCGGCGCCGGCGCCGAGCATGATGAGCGCGTGACCGACCAGCCCGTCCTGGCCCGCCGCCTCGGCACGGGGGACGCCGTCGTCGTCGGCCTGACGGCGATGATCGGGGCCGGGGTCTTCTCGGTCTTCGCCCCGGCGGCCGAGGCGGCCGGCTCGCTGCTGCTGGTGGGGCTGGGCCTGGCCGCCGTCGTCGCCACCTGCAACGCCGTCGCCTCGGCGCAGCTGGCGTCGGCCCACCCGGCCTCGGGCGGCGCCTACCTCTTCGGTCGCGAGGTGCTCGGCCCGTGGTGGGGCTTCGTGGCCGGGTGGGGGTTCGTCGTCGGCAAGACGGCGTCGTGCGCGGCGATGGCGATGACCTTCGCCGCGTACGCCGTCCCGGGCGAGGAGTGGGTGCGCCGGCTCGCCGCGGTGGCCGCCGTGGTCCTGCTGACGGCCGCCACCGTGCGCGGCATCACCCGCACCGCCCTGCTCGCCCGGGTCCTGCTCGGCCTGACCGCCCTCACCCTCGTCGTCGCCCTCGTCGTGGTGGCGGGCGGCGACGCGGCTGCGCCGGCCGGCGGCTGGACGGCGACCGGCGGCCTCCCCGGGGTGCTGCAGTCGGCCGGCCTGCTCTTCTTCGCCTTCGCCGGCTACGCGCGGATCGCGACCCTCGCCGAGGAGGTCCGCACGCCGGAGACGCTCGGCCGCGCCGTGCTGGTGGCGCTCGGGGTCGTCGTCGTCCTCTACGCCCTGGTGGCCGTGGCCCTGCTGCACGTGCTCGGCGAGGGACTCGCCGGGTCGGGCGAGCCGGTGGCCGCGGCCGTCGAGGCGGCCGGAGCACCCTGGGCCGAGCCGGTGGTCCGGGTGGGCGCCGCGGCCGCCTCGCTCGGTGCGCTGCTGGCCCTGCTCGCCGGCATCGGACGCACGTCGCTCGCGATGGCCCGCGAGCGCGACCTGCCCTCGGGGCTGGCCGCCGTCCACCCCCGGCACCGGGTCCCCCACCACGCCCAGCTCGTCGTCGGCGCGGCGGTCGTCGGGCTCGTGCTGGTCGCCGACCTCCGGGGCGCGATCGGCTTCTCCTCCTTCGGCGTCCTCGTCTACTACGCCGTGGCCAACCTGGCCGCCCTGCGCCAGCCGGTCGCCGCACGGCGGTGGCCGCGCGCCGTCAACGTCACGGGGCTCCTGGGCTGCGTGGTCCTGGGCGCCTCCCTGCCGGTGCCGGCCGTCGTCGCCGGGCTCGCCGTGGTCGCCGTCGGGGTCGCCGGCCGCCTCGTCCGCCTGCGTGTCGACCGGCGGACGCGCTGACCCCGAGGCCGGCCGTGCGACCTCAGCGCCGGAGCAGCCGGCGCACGGCGTCGCGGAGCGCCTGTTCGGGGTCCACCCCGGCGTCGTGGCCCGCGCGCACCACGTCGAGCAGCCGCTCGCCGGTGCGGGGACCGAGCAGGTCGGCGAGCAACCCGGAGACGGCGGCGCCGACGGCGGCCGGGTCGTGCAGCGCGTGCAGGTGGGTGCCGTCGAGGGTGCGGACGGGCCAGCCGGAGGCGCGCGCCCGGCTCCGCTCCTCGGCGTAGGTGTCACCGAGGGCGAGGTAGGCGGTGGGAGCCTCGGCCCAGCCCGCCGGGACCGGGACGTGCTCCTGGAGGTAGGACAGCGGCACGCGCACCTGCTCGGCCTCCACCGCGGCGCGCGACGCCGCGTCGGGGAACAGCGCGTCGACGTCGTCCCACCACTGCGTCCAGACCGGCAGGAGCCCGTCGTCGGCGAGCGGGGCGAGCATCGCCAGCAGGTCCGGCGGCGCGAGCGCCGCGGTGGGAGCCGACGTCGGCAGGGCGGCGTCGACGTGGACCGTCGCGCGGACGTCGAGCAGCGTCGCGAGGTGGGGGGCGTACAGGCCGGCGTTGCTGTGGGGCACCAGGACGACGGGTCGGCCGGCCGCCGCCGCCACCACCGCCTCGACCACGGCCGCCGGCGTCCGTGGCGTGTCGCCGAGGTCGACCACCTCGACGTCGTGGCCGGCGCCGCGCAGCCACCAGGCCACCGGCGCCCACGTCGCCGGGCCGAGGAGCGGGCTCGGCACGAGCAGCAGCACCGGCGCGGGCAGGGCGGTGGGTGCGCCGGCCCGGCCGAGCCGGTCGACGACCTTGTCGGCGTACAGCAGCGCGGGCAGGGTCGGCGCCAGCCCGTCGGTGACCGAGTCGCGCCGCTTCTCCCCCGCCTTGACCGACTCCCAGAGCTCGTTGACGGCGGCCGCGTCGGCCGGCGTCGCGACGTCGTCGGGGGCGAACACGTGCGGGTTGCGCCGGCGCATCTTGGCCACGATGCCGGCCGCGACGTCGTCGAGGGTGAAGTCGCCGGTCTCCTCGGCGATCACCGCGTGGAAGTAGACCTGGAGCAGCAGGTCGCCGAGCTCCTCGCGCAGGTCGTCGGGCGTGCCCGACTCGATCGCGTCGACGGCCTCGTGCAGCTCCTCGACGAGGTAGCGCACCAGGGAGCGGTGGGTCTGCCCCGCCTTCCACGGGCACTCGGCCCGCAGCCGCCGCATCACCTCGAGGAGCTCGAGCAGCGCCGGCGAGCCCGGCCCGGGGTCAGGCACGCTCAGGCGCCGCACACCTGCTCGGCGGGCAGCGTGGCCACCAGCCCGGCGATCTTGTCGGTGACCGTCGGGTCCTCGAGGTCGAGGACGCCGGCGACGGCGCGGTCGCTGGCGGCCACCGAGACGTCGTCGTCGGCCGGCACGGGGCCCGCCTCGGTCAGGTCCAGCCCCAGCACCGGGTTGACGACCGCGTCGTGCTCCTCGAGCCAGGTGGCGGCGGCGGCGAGGCCGCGCTGCTGGGCGATGTCGGCGGAGCCGGGGGCCGAGTCCTCCGCCTCGAACTCGGCGAACCCGACCGCGGAGGCGGCGGCGCCGACGTAGGTGTTGGTGGTGGCGTAGTCGACGACCTCGTCGCGGACGTCGTCGTCGAGGTCGGCGAACTGCGCCTCGAGGTCGGAGATCGTCCGGCCGTAGTCGTCGGGGAGCGCGAGGTCCTGCTCGCCCATGAGCGCGCGCAGGGCCACCTCCTGCAGCAGCACGGTGGCCGTCGTCTGCCGCTGGATGACGCGCGGGAACGGCGTGAACTGCTGGACCTCGCCGGAGCCGAGGTAGGAGCAGACCGCCTCGGTCGCGTCGTCGACGTCGGTGAGCGAGACGTCGGTGCCGTCGGCGGAGACCGCGACGCCCGGACGGAGCTCGCCGTCGGAGACACCGCACCCGGAGAGCAGGGCGGCGGCGGTCAGGCCCGCCGCGACGGCGAGCAACGACGGGCGGACGCCGGTACGGCGCGTCGGGCGACTCACGATGACGACTCCTGGGTGGGCTTCGGGTCCAGGACGCTGTCGATGACGCCCCTCGCCCATTCAAGCAGGGCGATGCCCTCGAGCGGGCGTCCGGTGGCGCCCGGCGTGCCCGGTCGCGGCACCAGGACGGTGTCGACGGCGTGCTTGACGATCGACTTGGGGTAGAGCCGGCCCAGCCGCACGGTGCGCGACTCCGGCAGCACGACCGGCGCGAACCGCACGTTGCGCCCGGCGATGGTGACCTCGCCGATGCCGGCCTGCCGGGCCCGGGCCCGGAACCGCGCGACGAGCTGCAGCGACAGCACCTCGACCGGCGGCTCGCCGTAGCGGTCGACCATCTCCTCGGCCAGCACGTCGACGTCGTCGTCGGTGCGGACCTCGGCGAGGCGGCGGTACATCTCCAGGCGCAGCCGCTCGCTCTCGATGTAGTCGTGCGGGAGGTGCGCGTCGATGGGCAGCTCGATGCGGACCTCGTTGAGTCCTTGGTCGGCGTCCGGGGTGCCCTTGAACTCGTTGACGGCCTCGCCGACCAGCCGGACGTAGAGGTCGAACCCGACGTCGGCGATGTGCCCCGACTGCTCGCCGCCGAGCAGGTTGCCGGCACCGCGGATCTCGAGGTCCTTCATCGCGATCGCCATGCCGCCGCCGAGGTCGGAGTGCTGGGCCAGGGTCGCGAGCCGCTCGTGGGCGGTCTCGGTGAGCGGCTTCTCGGGCGGGTAGAGGAAGTAGGCGTAGGCGCGCTCGCGCGAGCGCCCGACCCGGCCGCGCAGCTGGTGCAGCTGCGACAGGCCGAGGGTGTCGGCCCGCTCGATGATCATGGTGTTGGCGTTCGACACGTCGAGGCCCGACTCGACCAGGGTCGTGCAGACCAGGACGTCGAAGGTCTTCTCCCAGAAGTCGAGCATCACCTGCTCGAGCAGCTTCTCGTTCATCTGCCCGTGCGCGACCGCGACCCGGGCCTCCGGCACCAGCTCGCGGATCCGGCTGGCGGCCTTGTCGATCGAGCTGACCCGGTTGTGGATGTAGAACACCTGGCCGTCGCGCAGCAGCTCGCGCCGGACGGCGGCGGTGACCTGCCGGTCCTCGTAGCCACCGACGTAGGTGAGCACCGGGTGCCGCTCCTCCGGTGGCGTGGTGATCGTCGACATCTCGCGGATGCCGGTGATCGACATCTCGAGCGTGCGCGGGATCGGAGTCGCGCTCATGCTGAGCACGTCGACCGACGTGCGCAGCCGCTTCATCTGCTCCTTGTGCTCGACCCCGAAGCGCTGCTCCTCGTCGACGATGATCAGCCCGAGGTCCTTCATCCGGATGTCGGGGTTGAGCAGCCGGTGGGTGCCGACGACGATGTCGATGCTGCCCTCGGCCAGCCCGGCGGCGACCTCCTTGGCCTCCTTGTCGGTCTGGAACCGGCTCAGGCCCTTGATGACGACCGGGAAGCCGCTCATCCGCTCGCTGAAGGTGCTCAGGTGCTGGGTGACGAGCAGCGTCGTCGGCACCAGGACGGCGACCTGCTTGCCGTCCTGGACCGCCTTGAACGCCGCGCGCACGGCGATCTCAGTCTTGCCGTAGCCGACGTCGCCGCAGATCAGCCGGTCCATCGGCACGACCTGGCGCATGTCGGACTTGACCTCCTCGACGGTGCTCAGCTGGTCGGGGGTCTCGGTGAAGGGGAAGGCGTCCTCGAGCTCGCGCTGCCACGGGGTGTCGGGCCCGAAGGCGTAGCCCTTGGTGGCCTGCCGCGCGGCGTAGAGCTTGATGAGCTCGGCCGCGATCTCGCGGACCGCCTTGCGGGCGCGGTTCTTGCGCTTGGTCCAGTCGGCACCGCCGAGCCGGTCGAGGGCGGGCTGCTCGCCGCCGACGTAGCGGGTGACCTGGTCGAGGGCGTCGGCCGGCACGTAGAGCCGGTCGGGCGGGGCGCCACGCTTGCTCGCGCCGTACTCGAGGACGAGGTACTCGCGGGTGGCACCCTGCACCTCGCGCTGCTTCATCTCCACGAAGCGCCCGACGCCGTGCTGCTCGTGGACGACGTGGTCGCCGGCCTTGAGCTCGAGCGGGTCGATCTGCTTCTTGCGGCGCGCCGGCATCTTGCGCATGTCGCGCGTGGAGGCCTTCTGGCCCGAGACGTCCTCGCTGGTCACGATGGCGATCCGGGCCTGGTCGTCGACGAAGCCGTGGGTCAGCGACCCGCAGGTCACCGAGACGACGGCCGCGTCGACGGCGTCGGCCGGCTCGACGAGCCGGGCCGGCACGTCGCGCTCGCCGAGCACCTCGACCATCCGCTGGGCCGGTCCGTGACCGGGGTGGACGGCGACGACGTGGTAGCCCTCGCCGCTCCAGCGGGCCAGGTCGTCCATCGCCCGCTCGACGTCGCCGTGGTAGGGCGGGACCGGCGACGCCGTCAGGGTGACGTCGCTGTCGAGCCGGCCGACCGCGGTGTCGCCGGCCTCGCCGGCGGCGTCGCCGAGCCCGAACGGGCTCAGGGTCCACCAGGAGCGACCCGCGGCCAGGGTCAGCTCGCGCACGTCGCCGATCGAGCGGTAGGACGCGGCACCGAGGTCGATCGGGGCGGTGCCGCCGCTGGCCGCGGCCGCCCAGCTCGCGCCGAGGAACTCCTCGCTGGTCGCGACGAGGTCGTGGGCGCGGCTGCGGACCCGCTCGGGGTCGACGACCAGCACGTGGGTGGCGCCCGGCAGGAGGTCGACGAGCAGCTCCATGTCATCGACCAGCACCGGGGCCAGCGACTCCATGCCCTCGGTCGCGATGCCGGCGGCGATCTTGTCGGTCAGCTCGAGGAGCTGGGGGTGCGCGCGGCCGAGCTCGGCCGCGCGGGCGCGGACCTCGTCGGTCAGCAGCAGCTCGCGGCACGGCGGCGCCCACAGGCGCTCGACCTTGTCGAGGGTGCGCTGGTCGGCCACCGAGAACGAGCGGATCTCCTCGACGTCGTCGCCCCAGAGCTCCACGCGCAGCGGGTGCTCCTCGGTCGGCGGGAACACGTCGACGATGCCGCCGCGCACGGCGAACTCGCCGCGCCGCTCGACCAGGTCGACTCGGGAGTAGGCGGCGTCGGCGAGACGCCGGACCAGCGCGTCGTGGCCGACGGTGTCGCCGACGGAGAGCTCGACCGGCTCGAGGTCGGCCAGCCCCTTCACCTGCGGCTGGAGCACCGACCGGACCGGGGCGACGACGACCCGGAGCGGGCCGTTGCTGGCGTCGTCACCGGGGTGGACCAGCCGGCGCAGCACCGCCAGGCGCTTGCCGACGGTGTCGCTGCGCGGGCTCAGCCGCTCGTGCGGCAGCGTCTCCCAGCTGGGGTAGTGCGCGACGACCTCGGGTCCGACGAGGTCGCCGAGCTCGACGGTGAGCTCCTCGGCCTCGCGGGTGGTCGCGGTGACGACCAGGACGGTGCGGTCGGCGGCGGCCAGCGCCGCCGTCACGAACGGGCGGAGCGCGGCCGGGCCGGTGAGGTCGAGGGCCGAGTCGCCCGGCGCGGCGGCACGCGCCCGCTGCGACAGGGCGGCGTACGGCGGCGTCGCCAGGACGAGGCGGGCCAGGGCGGGCAGCGACACGGGTGGTCTCCGAGGATCGATGAGCAGCACGAACGCCCCCGCCCAGACGTGGGAGGGGGACCTGGTCACAGGATAGGCGGTGGCACCGACGAGTCCCCCGCTCGCGGGACCTCCGGGCGGACCGGGGCCGACCGCGGGGTCAGGCGACGTGGCGGCGCGAGCGCGCGGCCACGTAGATCCGGTCGAGGGCCGCGACGTGGCCGGCCAGCGCGAAGCGCTCCTCGGCCCGGCGGCGCGCCTCGCGGCCCTGCTGGAAGGCCACGGTCGGGTCCATCGTGAGGATCCGCAGCGCCTCGGCCAGCGCGTGCGGGTCGCCGGGCTCGACGAGGGCGCCGGTGACGCCGTCGTCGACCAGCCCGGCCAGGGCGCTCGTCGTCGTGGCGACCACCGGTCGAGCGGCGCTGAAGGCCTCCAGGGCCACCCGGGGCCGGCACTCGTCGGCCCGCGCGGGCACCACGACCACCGCGGCGTCGCGCAGCTGCTGGTGCCGCGCGGCGTCGCCGGGCCGGGGCTGGAAGGTGACGCGACCGGGCACCAGCTGGGCGGCCCGGCGCTCGAGGGCCGCACGGGCGGGACCGTCGCCGGCGATCGTCACGGACAGGCCGCGCGGCAGGCTGCGGACTGCCTCGACCAGCACGTCGACGCCGTCGTCGTGGCCGAGCCGGCCGACGTACAGGACGCCGTGCCCCGCCCGGCTCGCCGGCGCGACGGCAGCGACGTCGATGGCGGGGTCGAGGTGCACCAGCCGGGCGGGGTCGAGGCCCCGCTGCACGAGGGTGCGGCGCTGGGCCTCGCTCGCGCAGAGCAGCACGTCGACCGGCGGGGTCCGGGTCGGCACGAGGTCGGGGTCGAGGACCAGGACGGTCGGCACTCCCGCCGCGGAGGCCGCCGCCGCGGCCGCCAGGAGCGACGGCACCGACGCGGGGTGCAGGTGCACGACGTCGGGCCTGGTGCGGCGCAGCACGCCCACCGCCGCGGCGGTCGGGTCGGCGAGGTGGTCGACGTCGTGGCCGGCCGCGCGTTGCCCGGCGAGAAGGTCGAGGAGGTACCGGTCGCGCAGTCCCCGTCGGTGGTCGATGCCGCCGACGTGGAGGACGCGCATCAGAAAGCGCCCCTCCGGGAGAGCACGGCGCTCACGGTGCGCAGGAGGATCGAGATGTCCGCGACGCCGCGGCCGTTGTCGACGTAGCCGGTGTCGAGCTGCATCGAGCGCTCCCGGCTCAGCAGCGACCGGCCGCTGACCTGCCACGGTCCGGTGATCCCGGGCTTGACCGCGAGCCGGCGTCGCTCGCCGTCGGTGAAGCAGGCGACCTCCTTCGGCAGCGCGGGCCGCGGGCCGACCAGCGACATCTGGCCCAGGACGACGTTGAGCAGCTGCGGCAGCTCGTCGAGGGAGGAGCTGCGGAGCAGCCGGCCGACCCGGGTGACGCGCGGGTCGCGGTGCATCTTGAACAGCACGCCGTTGCCGTCGTCGTTGCCCTCGAGCTCGGCACGCAGGTGCTCGGCCTCGGTGGTCATGGTGCGCATCTTGTACATCGTGAACGGGACGCCGTCGCGCCCGACCCGGACCTGGCGGAACAGCGCCGGCCCGGCCGAGTCGAGGCGGATGGCGAGCGCGGCGACCAGCAGCACGGGCGAGGCCACGACCACCAGGGCGGCGGCGAGCACGCGGTCGGCGACGGTCTTCGCGAGGGCGTAGGTGGTGCCGCCGCCCGGGGCGGCGACGAGCTCGACGGTCGAGCCGCCGACCGCGGCGACCACGATGCGGTGCGGGGCGACGTCGTCGGTGGCGCTGACGACGGCCAGGCGGGTCTCGGTGGACTGCAGGTTCCACGACAGGCGCCGCAGGTCGGCCGGGGTCACGTCGAGCCCGGGCGCGACGACCACGAGGTCGGTGGCGTGGCGGCGGACGTGCTCGACGACGTCGTCGAGCGTGGCGATCGCGGCGATCCCGAGGTCGCCCAGGCCGGTGGCCGCGCGCTCCGGGGTGGCGCCGAGGGCGAGCCCGCCGACCACCCGCACGCTGCCGTCGTCGATCCAGCGGGCGACCATGCCGCGCACCTGCGGCAGGTCGCCGACGAGGAGGACGCGCGGCGGGTGGGCCCGACGGGCACCCAGCGCGGCCCCGCCGGTGGCGACCACGAGGCCCACCGCTCCGAGGGCCAGCGCGTCGTCGAGGACGGCCGGGCCCCCGGCGAGCAGGTGCAGCGCCACGACCAGGACGGCGGCACCGAGCGCCAGGTGGCGTGCGGTGGCCGCCGACACGGCGGCCGGCGCGGGGCCGGAGCGGTGCTGGGCCGCGGGCACCTGCACCCAGAGGAGCAGGAGCACGCCGAGCGCGGCCCGCACGTCCGCGGTGAGCGCGACGGCGGTCAGGACGACCGCCAGCGAGCCCACCAGGAGCGTGACCCACGGCAGGCGCCGCAGCGAGTGCGTGACCCGGGCCCCGAGCCGCGGCGCGGGTCCGAGCTCGAGCGGCGCGGCGGCCTCGTGGGCCGTCCGGTCGCGCTCGATCGCGAAGTGAGTGCGGATTTCCGACACGTCGAACATCTGAGCCATCTGATGATCCCCCCCAGGACCTGCCGGCTATATCCCCCGATGAGACCCCGGTGAGTGGGGCCCGTCTGGCGAGCCGACGCCAGACGTGTGAAGCATGAACTGCAACCGCTTCGGATACATCATCCAAATTCGGGTTACACAGGACGTTAACGAACGACCCCGTGTCGGGCTACGTGTGATCCACAGCACCGGGGCCGGGCCACCACTACCCCCCGGACTCCGCGGCCGCGAGCTCCGACTTCCACGCGCGGAACCCCTCCTCCGTGCGGCCCGCCCGCCAGTACCCCGAGACGGAGGCGTCCGCGCGGGGCACCTCGCGCTCCTTGAGCAGGTAGGGCCGCACGCCGTGCATCACGGCCCGGGCCTCGCCGTGCACGAACGCGTGCACGCGGCCCGGGCGCCACGGCACCGCCCGGACGGCGGCCTCGAGGTCGCCGTGCACCCACGTGACCCGCACGCCACCGGGACCGTCGAGCGGTTGCTCGTGCTCGGGTCCCGGCACCTCGACGACGACGTCGCCGACGGCGTGCGGCGGCAGCGCGGCGAGCGCGGCACGGATCGCCGGCAGGGCCGAGGAGTCGCCGGCCAGCAGGTGCCAGTCGGCGGAGGGGTCGGGCGCGTAGGCGCCGCCCGGACCCCGGACCTCGAGTCGGTCACCGGGCCGGGCCGCGGCGGCCCACGGCCCCGCGACGCCCTCGTCGCCGTGGACGACGAAGTCGATGGCCAGCGTCCGGTTGGCGACGTCGGGCTCCACCACGGTGTAGGTGCGCACCACGGGCGCGTCCTCGGTGCCGAGCACCAGCTTGACGTAGCGGTCGGTGAAGACGTTGTCGGCGAACGCCGAGAGGTCGGCGCTGCGGAACCTGACCCGGACCATCCCCGGGGTCAGTCGTTGCGTCGCGGTCACCTCGAGCGTCGTTGTTCCTGGCACCCCGCGAACCTACGCCGCCGCTCCACACGGCCGCCCACACGGCGTCCGCACGGCGTCCGCACGGCGTCCGCACGGCGGGTCGCCCCGACGTCCGGGTCAGCCGAACCGGCCGTTGACGTAGTCGCTGGTGCGCTGGTCGCGGGGGCTCCCGAACATGGCCTGGGTCTCGCCGTGCTCGACGATCACCCCGGGCGTGCCGTGGGAGGCGAGGAAGAAGGCGCACTGGTCGGAGACCCGCGCGGCCTGCTGCATGTTGTGGGTGACGATGACGATCGTGACCTCGCGGGCCAGGTCGAGCATCGTCTCCTCGATGACGCGGGTCGAGGTGGGGTCGAGGGCCGAGCAGGGCTCGTCCATCAGCAGCACGCGCGGCTTGATCGCCAGCGACCGCGCGATGCACAGCCGCTGCTGCTGACCGCCCGACAGGCCGCCGCCGGGGGCGTCGAGCCGGTCCTTGACCTCGTTCCACAGCCCGCCCTTGACCAGGCAGGACTCGACGAGGTCGTCCTTCTCGCTGCGCGAGGCCCGGGTCCCGGTGAGCTTCAGCCCGGCCAGCACGTTCTCCCGGATCGACATCGCCGGGAACGGGTTGGGCTTCTGGAAGACCATGCCGATCGACCGGCGGGCGTCGATGAGGCGCTTGCCGGGGTCGTAGATGTCCTCGCCGTCCAGCAGCACCTCGCCGGCGAGCGCGGCCGACGGGACGAGCTCGTGCATCCGGTTGAGGATCCGCAGGAAGGTCGACTTGCCGCAGCCGGACGGGCCGATCAGCGCGGTGACGCCGCCGGCCGGCATCACCAGGGACACCCGGTCGAGCACCTTGCGGTCGCCGAACCACGCGCTGATCTCACGGCCCTCGATCTCGGCGAGGGCCGGGCTCGAGGGTGCCGGACCGGGGTCGGCGGGCGCGGTCTGGGCGGGCATCAGGCTGGTCATCGGGGTCCGATCTCGTGGCTGTCTCGTGTCCTGCCCGGCACCGGGCGGTCGCGGGGGTGCGACCGCCCGGCCCCGGGTGCTGGGACTACTTCTTGAAGGTGACGGTGAAGCTCTTCGAGGAGCCGAAGCCGTTGGCGTCGCCGCCGTAGACCGCCTTCAGCGTGCTCTTGCCGGCGCCGACCTTGGCCCGCTTCAGCGTGATGGTCACGGTGCCGTTGCGCAGCACGCCGGTGCCGACGGTCTTGGCACCCTCCTTGAGGGTGACCTTGCCGCTGGGCTTGGCCGAGGTCCCGGCGAACGTGACGGTGACGGCGCCCTTGGCGACCTTCGCCTTCCTGGCCACCGCGGCCGGGAAGGACTCCTTGACCGACGAGGCGGCCTTGACCGTGACCGTGCCGGCGCCCTGCGAGGCGACGTAGGCCGACCCGCTGGCGGGCACGAAGCGGGCGGTGACGGCGTACCGGCCCGGCGCCACGCCGGTCCGGCTCAGGACGGCGGTGCCGCCGCTGAGGCCGACGGAGCCGAGGACGGTGCCGTTGGCGAGGAACTGCACGCTGCCGGCCGGCGTCGACGAACCGGCGACGCGGGCGGTGAGGCGCAGCGCGCGCGCCGCGGTGCTGACGCCGGCGACCGTCGTGCGGGTGTCGACCGCGACGACCGGCTCGTTGGTGGTGAAGTCGGTCGTCTTGGCCTGGGTGGCCTCACCGCACACGCCGTCGTTCTCGGCCGTGGCGAGCTGCTTGAAGCCGGCCGCCTCGATGAGCGGGAGCGCGGCGTCGGAGCAGACGAAGCCGGCCGGGCCGAAGACCTTGGTCACCTCGGGCTTGCTGGCGTCGGTGCCGCGGACGACGTTGTAGAGCGCCCGGTCGGCCTTGAAGCCGGTCGGGATGCGCAGCTGGCCGCCGAGCAGGCCGGCGCGGCCGATGGAGAACGGGCCGACCGCGTTGGCGTCGTTCCTGAGCGGGGCCGGGTCGTTCTCCTGGACGACGGCGACGTTCACGCCGAGGGTCACGGTGGTGCCGCCGTTGAGGGCCTTGAGCTCGTTGAGGAAGAAGGAGCGCGTGCCCGACCCGTCCTGCGGGATGAGCGGCTTGATGGTGGCGCTGCTCGTGCCGCCGACCTGGTTCCAGGTGGTGAGGTCGCCCTTGTAGATCCCGAGGATCTGCGCGCCGGTCAGGCCGGCCGGGGCGTTCGAGGCCGTGGAGCCGGACACCGCGACGCCCAGGGAGTCCAGCGCGAAGGGGAAGGCCTGGAGGCCGGCGTTGGCCTCCGCCGCGTTGAGCTCGGAGGAGGAGCGGGCGAAGTCGACGTCGGCGGTGTCGTTCGCGCCGTACAGCCGGCCCTTGCCGGCGCCGGAGCCGTTGGGTCGCGCGATCTGGACGCCGGCGCGCAGGGTGATGTCGCCCCCACCGGTGGCGGCGAGGGTCACGAGCCGGTTGGCCGGGGTCGGGGTGGTGGCGTTGTAGGCGTTCGCCAGCCGGAACAGCGCGTTCTGGCTGGTGTCGGAGCCGACGCCGACGAGGTCGGCGGCGACCGGGGTGAAGGTGGTGTCGTCGGGGTCGACGGCTGCGTGGGCGGTGCCGGTGGAGACGAGCACGAGGGCCGAGCCGACCACGGTGGCCGACAGGACGCCGGCGAGAGACCTGCGTACGAACATGACGAGTGAGCTCCTCAGAGATGGTGCTGCGTGGGGTGGTGCGGGAGTGGTGGTGCGGTGGTGCTGGTCGTGCGGGTGGAGCGACGCTGGCCGGTTAGACCAGGTTCGGCAGGAGACGCACGAGCGTGTCCGTGGTCATCCAGGCCAGGGCGAGCGCGAGCGGACTCGCGAGCACCCAGACCAGGGCGGCCGACCAGCGTTGTCGGGCGGCGACGACCCCGAGCGTCAGCGCCAGCAGGAGGGCGAGCCAGAGGGCGAGCAGGGGCAGGGCGGCGCCGTCGGTGGCCATCGCCCGCTCCGACTCCGGCAGGACGACGGGACGCCCGCCCGGCGCAGGCGCGCCGTCGGTCGTCTCGGCGTCGACGTAGACAGTGGTGTCGGGGGTCAGGGCCGAGAGCCGGCCCTCGCCGACCGCGGAGACGAGGGTCAGCCGCGCGACGCCGTCGCCCGGCGGCTGCGGGAGCGGGTCGCCGTCGTACCGGACGCCGATGACCCGCAGGGTGCGCTCGCCCTGGGCGGTGACGAGGCCGACGGTGTCACCGACCTGCAGGGAGGTGAGGCGCTGGAACGGGCCGCCGTAGGTGCCGGCGCGGCCGTAGACCTGCGAGACGCCGACCTGCCCCGGGAGCACCGTGTCGCGCCGGTGTCCGGGCCCGGCCCGGAGGTCGCCGGAGGCGGTGCCCTCGACGACGACCTCCTCGAGCCCGATGGCGGGGACGCTGAGCAGCGCGACCGGGTCGCCCGCGGGCACGACGGGGCCGATCGGCGCGGTCAGGTCGGCCAGCTGGGTGCGGAACCGGTCGTGGAGCAGGCTCTGCTCCCGGTCCTGGGAGATCCCGCTGAGCACGAGCACCTGGGCGCAGGTCCAGAGGCAGACGATCGCGACCATCACCAGGGTGGTCTGGACGACGGCGTGCGCGCCCTCGGCGGGCGGCCGGGCCGGCCGCGGCGCCCTCGGCGCACGGCCCGGAGCGCCCGCCGCGGGCGCGGCCGCCGCGTCGACGGGCTCCTCGACGGGCACCGGGCCCGCCGGCTGGTCGCTGGTCACCGTCACGAGAGGCTCCGCGGCGGCCGCACGAAGAAGCGCGACCCGACGGTGCCCACCAGGGCGAGCAGGCCCACCCCGAGCAGCACCGGGAAGAGCGCGCCGGCCAGCCCCGACGACTCCGAGGCCGTGGCCGCGGTCG
This sequence comes from Nocardioides sp. S-1144, assembly GCF_005954645.2. Lineage (NCBI taxonomy): Bacteria > Bacillati > Actinomycetota > Actinomycetes > Propionibacteriales > Nocardioidaceae > Nocardioides > Nocardioides dongxiaopingii. The sequence continues at coordinate 1,141,145 of NZ_CP040695.2, read as the reverse complement.
GCACCACCTCGTCGTCGACCTCGGCGACCACCTCCGGCGCGGTGGTCGTCGGTGCCGCGCTCGGCACGGGGTCCGACGGCGGCGTCAGGTCGTCCTCGGTGGGGGTGACCCCCGGCGGCTGCGTCCCACCGCCGCCGCCGTCGTCGACGTCCGGCTCCTCGGTCGGCTCGGCCGGCCTCGGCGTCTGGGCCTCGACGGCGTCGGCGACCTCGCGGGCCGAGGCGAGCAGCTTGGCGGTCGGCCCGGTGGCCCGGATCGGCACGAAGCCGCCCGGCAGCCGGCCGTTCCCGCTCCCCTGCCGTTGTCCCTCGGTCGTCGCGATGCGGATGAAGGAGGCGACGTCGGCGGCGACGTCCTTCTCGAGACCGCGGGTCCTGGCGGCGGTGTAGACGACCATGGTGCCGGGGTAGGCCTGGCGGTTGCGGACGACGTCGGCCTGGTCGAGCGCGAACGGGCGGCGCGGCCCGGCCTGCTCGGAGATCCCGATCGCGGCGCCCAGCGCCCGCTCGGTCGGTGCGACGAAGGTGCCCGGTGCGGTCCGCAGCCGCGCGACGCGCAGCCCGTAGCGGGCGGCGTCGCCGAGGCTGACGATGCCGAGCATGAACCGGGAGCCGTAGGACTGCTGGTCGACCCGGCCGGTCTTGTCCCTGCCGGTCGCGGGGTCGCGCTCGCAGCGGGTCTGCACGTTCGGCCACCCGTCGAGGACGGCCTCGGCCACCTGCCGCAGCCGGGTCACGGGAGCGGCGAGCTGGTTGAAGTAGACCGCCGGGTTGTCGGTGCGGCAGACGTCCTGGGTCTCCGGCACGTAGGTGTCGAGCAGCGGCCACTCGGCGCGCGGCAGCTCGATGCCCCGGTAGCTGGGGTTGACGACCATGCCGGACTCGTCGGGCCGGCCCCGGACGAACGCCATCGCGGCGCGGTCCTGGGCGATGTACTCGGTGAGCTGCTGGATCACGTCGGAGTCGTCGGAGAGCGCGAGCAGGGTGGCCGCCGCCTCCTGGGCGTTGGTGCTGAGGCCGCGGTTGAGGGCCTGGAACTCGGGGTCCTCGACGATCGCGAGCAAGTTGTCGGTCATGCCGGGGTGGCCGCGCCCGAGGTCGGAGCCGAGGTAGCTCTGGGTGAGCAGCTTGGCGATCAGGCGTGGGGTCAGCCGGAGGTCGGTCAGCTCGCCGGCGTTGTCGGGCCGGTCGACGACGTAGCCGATGCCGAAGCCGGTCAGCGCGGTCGGCGCGTAGCCGACCGGTCCGCCGGTCCGCTCGTGCTCGGAGGAGACCACCGCCGCCGGGGCCCGGCCCTCCTGCATGAGGTTGAAGCCGGCGATGTCCGACATCTGGTTGAGCTCGAACTTGAACCGCTCCTCGTCCAGGCAGTACGCCGGGGCCCACTGCAGCGCAGCCTGGGCGAGCAGCTCGGAGCCGTAGAAGCCCACCGGCGAGCGGGAGTCGAGCACGTCGCACACGCTGGGCGGCAGGCCGAAGGTGATCGGGATGGTGAACCGGTGGCGCCAGTTGGACGCCGACCACCACAGCGACGGGCTGACGGCCTGCGCGGCCCCGAGGTTGGTGAAGTTGCTCGACCCGGCCCCGAAGACGCCGGACGAGCGGCACTCGCGGTCCAGGCGGGTCGGCTCGGCCGCCTCCTGGTCGCAGCTGAGCCCGACGATCGGGAGGACGACGATCGAGCAGTCGACCTCGTGGGAGCAGCCGAGCGACTCGTTCTCGACGTTGCTGCGGACCTCGAACTGCACCGACCCGTTGCCGTCGAGGTCGGTGAAGGCCGCCACCTCGGCGGGCGGGAAGGCACCGCCGACGGCGGCCTCCGGAGGCATCTGCTCGGCGTCGCACGCCGGGAACACCGTGCCCGCGGCGCTCACGAACTCGGTCAGGTGGGTCGCGAAGCCGTCGGTGTCCGCGGTCGGGCACGCGGTCGCGTCGGGCAGCGGCTCCATGCCGGACACGCGCTGCTTGTCGGCCGGGTCGGCGTACAGGTCCTTGGTCCAGGTCGACTCGACGGCGATCGACTTCTGCACCTGCGAGCGCTGGGCGTAGGCCGAGGTCCAGCAGGTCTCGGGCCGCAGCTGCCGATCGGGGGGCAGGGTCGCGTCGTCGCGCCCGCGGCACTGGAGGACGACGACCGGGTACTCCTGCTGGAGCCCGCCGACGCCGTACGGGTTGCTGGCGCGGCCCGCGCTGGGCCGGGCGCCGCTCCACGACACCTCCACCCGTTGCCGACCGCGCAGGTCGGTGGTCTGGTCGGCGGTCACGGTGACGTCGTAGGTCGAGTCGACGACCTGCTGGCCCTGGGCGTCGACGAAGGTGCGGGTGAGGGTGCGGGTCTTCTCGTAGCCGGCGGCCGGCGCTCCGGGGGCACCGGGGGCAGCGGGGGCCGAGCGGCCCGCGGCGCCGCTGGGCACGGCCAGGAGGAGCGCCACCAGGACGAGCGCGCCGAGCGCACCGAGCGGCCGGCGACGGGAGCGGGGCGTCGGGGTGCCCATCACGCGACCTGCCCCTCGCGGCGGCGGCGACGCAGCACCGAGACCACGATGCCGGGCACCAGCACCAGGGCGAGCAGCTCGACCACGGCCACCCACCCGAAGGTCCGGGCGTCCGTGGGGCGGTCGTCGACGAGCGTCGAGGTCGCGTAGATCTCGTCCACCGTCGTCGGGCCGCCGGCGTCCGCGGTGCCGACGACGGCCCCGGTCTCGGGGTCGACCTGTGCCGGGGCGCCGCCTCCGGGCGCGTCCGGCGTGGCGCCGCCCGGGCCCGCGCCGGGCGCCGGCGCACCGCCGCCACCACCGGTGCCCGTGCCGTCGCCGCTACCGGCTCCGTCGGTGCTCGGGGCCGCGGGGTCGTCGGTGCTGGGCTCGCCGGTCCCGGTCTCGGTGCCGCAGGGCCCGGCCCCCTGCTGGTCGCAGGCCGCGGGCATCGGCGCCTTCTCCGCGAGGACGTTCTTGTTCGGGTTCGTGCCGTCGAAGGTCGGGTTGGCGCAGGTCGTGACGTCGCGGTTGTCGAGCACGACGGCCGGGTCGGCCTTCTTCAGCTTGGCGAGCTGCTCGAAGCCGGCCTGCACCAGGTTGAGCGGCAGCGGCGAGTAGCCGTAGTCGCCGGCCTTGGCCTGCCCCCCGCACAAGGAGTAGTACATGAAGTCGGCGAGGGTCTGCCGCTTCGCGGTCGAGTCGAGCCGCCGGTCGCCCGCACCGGTCGGGATGATCATGTAGGAGTACGACGAGATCGGGTAGGCCCGCGGGTCGGCGTTGGTGTAGACGCCGTCGAGGATCTGGGTGAGGTAGGTGCTCGGGTTGTTCTTGTCGGTGGTGTTGATCCGGGCCTTCGTCAACGCCACGGCGGTGTTGTACTCGGTCGGCTCGACGTAGTAGCCGGCCTTGTTGAGCACCTTCACCACGGGGTAGCCGGCCTCGCGCGGGTAGGAGTACTCGACGTAGCCGATGGTGCCGTTGCCGGTGGCCGCCTTGATCGTCGACATGACCTGGTCGGAGCCCGACTGACCGATCATCCGGCCCTTGCGCGGGTAGTACGACGTGAGGCCGGACTTGCCGAAGTACGGGCGCCAGAGCGAGGGGTGGGCCTTGTCGAGCCAGGTGGTGAGCTGCGCCGTCGTCCCGGAGCCGTCGGAGCGGACGACCGGGGTGATCGGGATCGCCGGGAAGCCGCGGCCGTTGTTGTCGGCCTGGATCGCGGGGTCGTTCCACGTCGTGATCTGGTTGGTGAAGATCTTGGCGAGCGTCTCCCCCGAGAGCCGCAGGTTCTTGACCTGCTCGTTGCCGACCTTGAGCTGGTAGGTGAACGCGGTGCCGCCGGCCACGATCGGCAGGTAGGCGAACTCGCGTCCGTTGCTCGTGTCGGCGTTGCCGTCCTCGTCGGTGCCCTGGAAGGGGATCTCGGAGATGGCGAAGTCGTTGGTGTTGAGGGCGAAGTCGCGGCGGCCCTTCGTCGAGCCACCGCCGGAGTAGACGACGCGGATGCCGCTGGAGTCGACGTCGGCGATCCACTGGTCGACCATGATCTTCGACCACGTCGAGCCGGTGCCCTCGATAGTCGCGTACGCCGCCCGCCCGGACGTGGGTGCCGCCGGGGCCGACGGCCCCGCGCCGGCCGCCGCCCGGGGTGCGGGGTCGCGGGTGTCGTCGGCGACCGACGGGACGGCCGCGGCGAGCAGCGCGACCGCGGCCAGCACGAGCGCGGTGGCCCGCCGGCGGTGGAGGTGGGCGTTCATGAGGCCTTCCGGGTGCGCGAGGAGGGGGACCGGCGCAGGCGGCTGCGCAAGGTCGGACGGTTGCCGCGGGGCCGCGCGAGGAGGCGCGCCACGACGAAGAGGACGAGGACGAGGAGCAGCAGGGCCAGGGCGGCGCCGTAGCCGCGCTGCATCAGGGCGTTGTCGCCGCTGCGGACGCTGTCGAAGATGAACAGCGGCAACGAGGTCATCGAGCCGTGGGCCGGGTCGGCGTTGTAGAAGGCCGCCGATCCCGAGGTGAGCAGCACCGGGCTGGTCTCGCCGATCCCGCGGGCGACGCCGAGGATCAGTGCGGTGGCCAGGCCGGGGCGCGCGGTCGGCAGCACCACGTGCCACACCGTGCGCCAGCGGCTCGCGCCGAGCGCGAGGCTCGCCTCGCGCAGCCCGCCGGGGACGACCCGGAGCACGACGTCGGCGGCCCGGGCGATGATCGGCAGCATCATCACCGAGATGGCCAGGCCGGCGGCCAGCCCCGAGCGCTCCTGGCCCAGGGCGATGATCCAGACCGTGTAGATGAACAGCCCCGCCACGATCGAGGGCAGCGCGGTCATCGCCTCCACGACGGTCCGGACGATGCGCGCGAAGCGCCCCCCGACCTCGGTCATGAAGACGGCGGTGCCGATGCCGAGCGGCAGCGTGATCGCGACGGCGATCCCGACCTGCACGAGCGAGCCCGCGATCGCGTGGCCGACGCCGCCCTTGTCGAACGGGTCGCGCGGACCCACCCCGCTCATGTCGTCGAGGAAGAAGTTGGCGTTGGTCAGCGGGCGCCAGCCCTGCAGCACGATGAACACCACGACGCTCACCAGGGCACCGAGCACCACGACCATCGCGGCGTGCACGAGGACCGCGGCGACCCGGTCCTTGACGTCGACCGACGTCCCGGTCATCGCCGTCGCGACGGCGGTGACGACGACGCCCGCGACGAACCAGACGACGACGAACCAGGGGATGCCCGCGAGGGGCAGGAGGCGCTGGGTGATCAGCCACGCCAGGCCCAGCGCCGAGAACCACGCGCCGAACCGGACGAACAGCTCGTCGGGCGACCTCCGCCCGAGGCCGGCCCGCGGCGCGCGGGGCGGTGCGTCGGCGTCGTGCGACGGGAGGTGGGTCCGCGGCGCCGGGTCGGCCGGACCGGCCGGGGCGGCCGGGGCGGCCGGACCGGTGGTGGGCGGGGTGTGGACGACGAGCGTCATCAGGCGTCCACCCCCTCGCCGGAACGACTCCGGTTCACGATCAGCGCGGCGACGGTGTTGACGGCCAGGGTGAGCAGGAAGAGGGCGAACCCGGCGGCGAGGAGGGCGGAGAGCTGGGCGTCGGAGGCGTCGCTGAACCGGCCCGCGATGAGGGCGCTCACGCTGCTCGACCCGACCTCCGTCAGGCTCCACTTGATGTCGAAGGCCGGCGAGATGATGAGCAGCACCGCGATCGTCTCGCCGAGCGCGCGGCCCAGGCCGAGCATCGTCCCGCCGATCATGCCGCCGCGCCCGAAGGGCAGCACGACGTTGGTGACGACGCCCCACTTCGTGGCGCCGAGGGCCAGCGCCGCCTCCTTCTCGCCCTGGGGGGTCTGGGAGAAGACCTGCCGCATGACGGCGCACGCCATCGGCATCACCATCATCGCGACCGCGATCGAGGCGCAGAACGAGGAGGAGATGTAGCGCGTGGCGTCGGGGATCGGAGCGCTCGGGTCGGTGCCGGGGACGTCGAACAGCGGGATCCACCCGAGGTGCTGGTGCATCCAGCGGGCCAGTGCCGAGGAGTGCGGCATGATCAGGTCCTTGGCCCACAGGCCGTAGACGATCGACGGCACGGCCGCCATCAGGTCGATCACCGAGACCAGCGTGCTGCGCAGCCGGGCCGGCGCGTACTCGCTGACGTAGAGCGCCATCAGCACCGCCAGCGGGAAGGCCATCGCCATCGCGGTGAGGCCGATCGCGATCGAGCCCACCATCACCGCGGCGATCCCGACGACGTCGGTGTCGGGCGACCACTCCTGGGTGGTGAAGAAGGCGAGGCCGTAGCGGTCCAGGGTCGGCTTCAGCTGGGCGCCGAGGAAGATCGCCACCCCGCCGGTGATGACGAGCACCGAGGCGCCGACGACGCGCACGCTCCAGACGAACGCGGCGTCCGCGCCGGTGCTGCGCCGCGAGAGCCGGCGCGGCTGGTCGTCGGCCTCGGACCGCTCGGTGCGGTCGAGGTCGGGCAGTGTGGTCGTCACCTGTGTTGCTGTCCCCGCTCGGTGGAGAAAGGTCTGCTGACTGGTCCGCGCGGGGTCCACCCGGCGAGCCGCGAGCAGTCTCGGGAGGCCGGGGTAACGCCGAGGGCGTCGCCCGTGAACGACGGACGAACAGCACGGCCGCCCTCGACCAACAAGGCCGGACCCTGGGGAGGAGCCTGGCCCGGAGTGACCATCCCGCCTGGCCCGACCGGGCCAGGTGACCCGCCCGAGGGGTCAGGGAGCGGTCTGGACCTGCTGCACGATCGCCCGCCGCGAGGCCCGCCGCAGGGTCGCCAGCACCGCCGGGCCGAGGACGACGACGGCCACCGCGGTGGTGATGGCGCGACCGGTGTCGAAGCTGCCGGTGGAGGTGATCAGCGTGTAGACGCCGAAGGTCCGCAGGTTCTCCAGGACGCCGGCCGCCGGGTCGAAGGAGAGGTTGCCCTCGTGTCCGGGCACGGCCACCCCGAGGAGGAACGGCCAGCTCGAGAGATTCATCAGGGCACCGAAGAGGTAGGCCGCGACGACGCCGTAGACGGCCAGCACCGCGATCTCCCCGCGTCCCCGGACCTCCCGACCGAGCACCCGGCGCGGCAGCAGCCCGGCCCCCATCCCGACCCACGCGGCGCACAGCATCTGGAAGGGCAGCCACGGACCCACGCCGGCGGTCATCAGCGCGGAGGCGAACAGCGACGTCACGCCGAGCACGAAGCCGAACCCGGCGCCGAAGACCCGCCCGGACAGGATCAGCAGGAAGAAGACCAGCTCGACGCCGGCGGTGCCCGCCGAGAGCACCCGCATCAGCGCGTTGATGGCGGCGAGCACCCCCAGGACGGCGAGCACCCGGGAGTCCATCCCGCCCTCGCTCATCTCCGCGAGCACGACGGCGATCACCACCGGCAGCAGCACGAGGAACAGGAACGGCGGGTCGATCCGCGACTCCGAGCCCGGCGCGACCCGCACCAGGAGCGGCCAGCAGAGCATCATCAGCCCGACGAGGGAGGCGAGCGCCAGGGTCACCCGGGTGCGCCCGCCGAGCGGGAGGGCCCGGGGGTCGAGGGCGATCTTCTCGGCGGCGCTCACGGTCGCGTCCCCATCGCGGCCACGACCTCGTCGACGCGCAGCCACGGGCTGCCGAGGACCTTCATCACCTGGGGGGCGAAGGCCGGCGACTCGGCCACCACGCGCCGGGTCGGGCCGGCCGAGACGACCTCGCCCTCGGCCAGCACGACGACGTCGTCGGCGGCGATCGCGGTGAACTCGACGTCGTGCGTCGCCACCAGGACGGCGTGCCCGCGGCCGGCGAGGTCGCGCAGGATCCGGGCGAGCTCGCCCTTGGCGGCGTAGTCGAGGCCGCGGGTCGGCTCGTCGAGCAGGACGACGCGCGGCTCGGGCGCGAGCACCAGCGCGAGGGCGAGGGCCAGGCGCTGGCCCTCGGACAGGTCGCGCGGGTGGTGCTCGTCGTCGATGCCGGGCGCGAGCCGGTCGAGGATCGCCCGGGCGCCCGCTCCCCCGGCGGCGCACTCCTCGGCGACCGTCTCGAGGTAGAGCAGGTCCGACGCCGTCTGCGGCAGCAGCCCGACCAGGCCGCGGCGCCCGGCGGCGTCGAGCGCGGCCGGGTCGGCGGCGGCGTCCTCGCGACCCACCCGGACCCGGCCGGCCTGCCGCTTGCGGGTGCCCTGGAGGGTCCAGAGCAGGGTGGACTTGCCGGCGCCGTTGCGGCCCATGAGGGCGGTCACGCGGCCGGCGTCCAGGGTGAGGTCGGCGCCGCGCAGGGCGACCGTGCCGCCGACGCTCACCCCCACGCCGCTCGCGGTGAGCAGCGGGTCGGGGGCGGGCGGGGGCACCTCGGCGGGCGGGGTGAGCACCAGCGCGCGGGCCGGACGGCGGGCCTCGCGGACGCTCAGCGGCAGCGGCGACCAGCCGGCCGCGCGGCCCAGCGCGACGATCGGGGGCACGACCGGCGAGGTGGCCAGCAGGTCGGCCGGCGCGCCGACGTCGACCCGTCCGGCGCCGGTGAGCAGGACCATCCGGTCGGCGAACGGCACCACCCGCTCGAGGCGGTGCTCGGCGAGCAGCACCGAGACGCCGAGGTCGTGGACCAGCCGGGTGATCGTGGCCAGCACCTCCTCGGCGGCGGTGGGGTCGAGCGCGGAGGTGGGCTCGTCGAGCACCAGCAGCCGGGGGTGCATGGTGAGCACCGAGCCGATGGCGACGCGCTGCTGCTCCCCACCGGACAGGGTGTGCAGGTCGCGGCGGCGCAGGTGCGCGATGCCGAGGAGGTCGAGGGTCTCCTCGACGCGGCGGCGCATCGTCTCCGGCGGGAGCCCGAGCTGCTCCATCCCGTAGGCGAGCTCCTCCTCGGCGCTGTCGGTCACGAACCCCGCGACGGGGTCCTGGCCGACGTAGCCGATGGCGTGGGCCCGCTCGCGCGGCGGGGTGTCGATGATGCTGGTGCCGTCGAGCAGCAGGTCCCCGCGCAGCACTCCCCCGCTGAAGCGCGGGACGAGCCCCGTCACGACGCCGAGCAGCGTCGACTTGCCGACGCCGGTCGGCCCCGAGACGAGCAGCAGCTCGCCCTCGTCGACGTCGAGGTGCACGTCGTCGAGGATCGGCGCACCGGCCTCGTAGCCGAAGGTGATCGCGCGCAGCGAGAGGAGGTCGGTCACCGGGTCACCGCCGGGGGCGGGGTGACGGCGACGGCGGCCAGGCCCAGGAGCGCGGCGGCGAGCGCGGTGAGGCTGACCTCGGGCGCGCTGCCGAGGGCCGGGTAGGCGACGAGCAGCTGGTGGTGGCTGACCCACCAGCCGAGGACGGCGACGCCGAGCCCGACCGCGACCACGGCCAGCTCGGGGCCCTGCCAGCGGTCGGGGCGGTAGCGGGTGCGCTCGACCCGGCGTCCGGCGCTGACCAGCCCGGCGATCGCGACGGCGGCCCCGAGCGCCAGCATGGGACCGGCCAGCAGCCGCGGGGCGGTCTGGTCGAGCAGGGCGTAGACGCCGACCGCGACGCCGCAGAGCCCGCCGAGCAGCAGCGCGCCGGTGGTGCGCCGCTCCCCCGGCGAGGCGGTGCCGGAGCGGCCGTAGCCACGGGTGTCCATCCCGGCGGCGAGCGCCAGCGACCGGTCGAAGGTGTCCTCGAGGACCGGCACCAGGAACCGCCGCAGGCGCCGGACCCGCCCGGTGTCACCCGCGCGCAGCGCCTGCGCGGCCCGCACCCGCTGGATGCTCTGGGTGAACTGCGGCAGCACCGTCACCGCGACCACCAGTGCGGTCCCGATCTCGTAGAGCGCCGGCGGCAGGCTGCGCAGCAGGCGCTTGGGGTTGGCCAGGGAGTTGGCGGCCCCGACGCAGATCACCAGCGTCGCGAGCCGCAGGCCCTCGTAGAGACCGGCCAGCAGCGCCTCGCCCGTGACCGGGCCGAGCAGGGTGATGCCGAGCACGAAGTCGGGCAGCGGCACCTCGGGCAGGTCGAGCACCACCTCGCCGGGGTAGCCGCCGCCGAGGACGACGCGCCACAGCACGCGCAGCACGACCGCCGCGACGCCGAGCCACACGTAGAACCGGAACGACCTGGCCCACGGGTGGTCGGTGCGGCGCAGCGTCACCACCACCGCGACGACGCCGACGATCATGAGCAGCACCCAGGGGTTGGTGGTCAGGGACGCCGCCGTCGCGAGACCGATCGCCCACAGCCACCAGGCCACGGGGTGCAGGTCGCGCGGCAGCGCCGTCACGGGGTGGTGAGGGGGGTGGTCATGGTGCCGGTGTGCCCCGCCGCCGGACGACCAGCGCGACGCCGGCCCCCGCGAAGAGCAGCACGATGACGCCGGGTGCGACCCAGCCGGGCAGGCCGCCGTCCTCGGACGGCGCGGCGACCGGTTCCGTCGGCTCCGTCACCGTCGAGGCCGGGGGCAGGGTGTCGGAGGCGGTCGGGCCGGGGGTCGTGGCGCCCTCCGTCGGTGTTCCGGACGGCGACGCGCCGGGCGACGTCGTGGCGGGTGTGGTCGGTGCCTCCGTGCCGGGGGCGGTCGTCGCGTCGGGTGCCGGCGTCGAGGGGTCGGCCGTGGGGTCGGCCGACGGGTCGGTGCCGCCGCCGCTCCCGCCGCCGCTACCGCCGCCACCGCCGCCCGGTCCCTGGTCGGAGGGCTGCCCGGACGGCTGGTTCGACGGCTGGCTCGACGGCTGGCTGGAGGGCTGGCTCGACGGCTGGCTGGACGGCTGCGAGGTGGGCGCCGGGGGCGCCGGCGTGCGCGGGGAGACGCCGGGGGCGTCGGCCGAGCCGGTGCCCTCCTTCCACGAGAAACCGACCCAGGCGCCGTCGGGCACCTTGAGGCCGTTGGCGCCGTAGTTGGCGTAGGTCCACCGGCCGCTGGTGCCGTCGGACCACCACAGGGCCCAGTACGCGGTGTCCGGCGGGGTCTCGTTGCAGGCCTCCTCCGAGCCCTGGGGAAGTCCGGAGACCCGGCACACGAAGAACCCCGGGTTGCCGGTCACGGGGGTGAGCGTGAATCCCGCGCTCGGGAAGAGCGAGGACGCCGCCTTGCCGGCACCGCCGGCGACGCAGCTGCCCTGGACCCCTCCCCCGAGCTCGTTGAAGTCGACGACGACGGTGACGCCGCCGCTGCTGGTGCAGGTGGCGGCCGCCGCGGGGGCGGCCGGGCCGGCCAGGGGCAGGACCAGGCCCGCCGCCGCGGTCGCGACGACCGCGGCGGCGAGCCGGGTGAGCGAGCGGAGGACCACGGTCAGCGCTTGACGAGGATCGCCGTCGAGCCCCTGCGGTCGGCGAGCTGCCCGACGACCTTGACCCGGACCTTGCCGGGCTTGCCCTTGGCGACGATCTTGGTGCGGAAGACGCCGCGCGCGTTGGCGGTGCCCCGTGCGACGACCTTGCCCCGGAAGGAGACCTTCACCTTCTCGCCGGCGGCGAGCTTGGTGACCTTGACGCCGGCCCTGGCGCCGCGCTTGACGTTCTTGGGGGCGTCGACCCTGAGCTGGGTCGCGCCGAGGGCGCGGAAGGTCGTGGTGGCGGTGCGGCCAGCGGCGTCGACCGACGAGACGACGGTCCTCCGGGTGCCCTGCGGGAGGGTCACCGCGACCGAGGCGCGGCCGTCGGCCCCGAGCACGACGCGCTGGGCGGCCTTGCCGCCGGGCTTGACGCACAGGGTGTTGCCGGGCGCGCCCTGGATCGTCACGGTCTGCTTGCTCTTGTCGGCGACGTAGGACGTCGTGCCGGTCAGCGTGGAGGCGCCGGCCTTGCGGCCACCGGCCGCCCACAGCAGGGCCGGCAGCGCCTGGGTCGTGGCCCGGGTCGCGACGCTGTTGTCGACCTGGTCCAGCGGGCCGGAGGAGGCGTTGAGCAGACCGAGGTCGTCGAGGACGACCGCGCCGTTGGTCGCGGCGGCGTACGGCGCGCACGACCCGGCGTTGACGAGCTGGTGGGCGCGCAGCCAGCCGGCGGCCTGCTGCGCCGGCGCGGTGCGACCCGAGACGCCGAGCGCCCAGCCGGCGAGGCCGGTGGCGTTGGCGTTGCCGCTGGAGAAGGACCCGTCGGGAGCCTGGTGGTCCTCCAGCCAGTCCAGCGCCTCGGTGATGCTGGCCTGGACGGCGGGCGCGGACTTCTGGTCCTGGAGCATGAGGACGGTCAGCGCGGTCGTGTCGACGCTGCCCGAGGCGCTCGGGTTCGCGTCGCAGCTCTGGTCGGCCGCGGACTTGTCCGCGAACGAGGACCGGAAGAAGCCCTCGGCGCACTGCTGGGCCAGCGCGAAGTCGAGCGCCGGGGCGGCCAGCGACGAGCCGGCGTCGTGCAGCGCCGAGACGGCGTAGGCCTGCGTCAGCGGCGTGTTGTAGTCGTTCGGGTCGGGGTCGACCAGGCGCCCGGTGAGCGGGGCGGAGGTCGCGATGTCGTCCTCGAGGTCGTCGACGAGGGCGTCCACGGCGGCGCCGGTGCGCCCCTGGGAGAGCAGGAACGACGAGAGCTTGGCCCGGGCGCCGCCGCTGGTGGCGTAGCTGCCGATGCCGGCCTGGAGGGCGTCGGTCATCGCGGTGAGGGCGGGGCCCTGGCCGCCGACGGCGTCCAGCGCGTAGCCGGCGTCGACGGTGAGGCCGTAGTCGACGTAGCTGTCGAAGGTGCCCGGGGGGAACTCGTAGAAGGTCTTGATGATGCCGTCGGCCCCGGGCTGGGCGGCGAGGAACGCCGCGGCGCCCGCCGCCGGGCCGGGGTCGGCGCCGGCCGGGGCCGGCACGACGTCGGCCTGGGCGCTCGGCACCGAGAGGCTCAGGGAGAGAGCCAGGGTGGAGCCCGCGAGCACGGCTGCGCCGCGCACGATCTTGCTGGACATGGGTTCCTTCCCGCTGCAGCTCAGCGGGGACCGTCCGAGGACGCACCCCACTGCTTTCCACGACAGCGAATGGTGAGGACGCCCCGGGCGGGTGTTCCGGCTCGCGGACCCGATCGCTCGGGTCCACCTACGGTTGCGGGTCAGCGCCGGACTCGGACCGGCTTTCCCCACCACGGGCGTGACTTTGATGTGTCCGCGCAGCGTATCGCCCAGGTGCTGCAGCGCCGGTATCGCGATCGTCACACCGCAGCGGCTCAGCCGCCTCGGTCAGGCCAGCTTCTCCAGCACCAGCTCGCGCACCCGGGCGGCGTCGGCCTGGCCGCGCATCTCCTTCATCACCGCGCCGATCAGTGCACCGGCGGCGGCGTGCTTGCCGTCGCGGATCTTGGCGGCGACGTCGGGGTTCGCGGCGATCGCCGCGTCGACGGCGGCACCGAGGGCGCCGTCGTCGGACACCACGGCCAGGCCGCGCTGCGCGACGATCTCCTCCGGCGTGCCCTCGCCGGCGATCAGGCCGTCGAAGACCTGGCGGGCGAGCTTGTCGTTGATCGTCCGCGCGTCGACGAGGGCCTGGACGGCGGCCACCTGGGCCGGCGTGACCCCGACCTCGGTCAGCTCGACGCCGGCGTCGTTGGCCCGGCGCCCGAGCTCGGCCAGCCACCACTTGCGGGCCGCCTGGGCCGAGGCGCCCGCGGCGACGGTCTCCTCGATGACGACGAGCGCCCCGGAGGCGACGACGTCGCGCATCTCGAGGTCGGTGTAGCCCCAGTCGGCCTGGAGCCGGGCCCGGCGTGCGACGGGGTTCTCGGGCAGGGTGCCGCGCAGCTCGTCGACCCACTCCCGCGACGGGGCGACCGGCACGAGGTCGGGCTCGGGGAAGTAACGGTAGTCCTCGGCGTCGGACTTCTCGCGGCCCGACGTGGTGACGCCGGTGTCCTCGTGCCAGTGCCGGGTCTCCTGGAGGATCGACCCCCCACCGTCGAGGACGGCGGCGTGGCGCCGCATCTCGTGGCGGACGGCGCGCTCGACGGACCGGAACGAGTTGACGTTCTTGGTCTCGGTGCGGGTGCCGAGGGTGCCGGTGCCCTTCGGCGCCAGCGAGAGGTTGACGTCGGCGCGCAGGTTGCCCTGGTCCATCCGGGCCTCGGAGACGCCGAGCGCGACGATCAGGTCGCGCAGCTGCGAGACGTAGGCGCGCGCGATCTCCGGCGCCCGCTCGCCGGCGCCCATGATCGGGCGGGTGACGATCTCGATGAGCGGGATGCCGGCGCGGTTGTAGTCGACCAGGGAGTAGTCGGCGCCGTGGATCCGGCCCGTCGCGCCGCCCATGTGCAGCGACTTGCCGGTGTCCTCCTCCATGTGGGCGCGCTCGATCTCGACGCGGAAGGTCTCCCCGTCGAGGTCGACGTCCATCCACCCGTCGAACGCGATCGGCTCGTCGTACTGGGAGGTCTGGAAGTTCTTCGGCATGTCGGGGTAGAAGTAGTTCTTCCGGGCGAACCGGCACCACTCGGCGATGTCGCAGTTCAGCGCGAGGCCGATCCGGATCGCCGACTCGACGGCCTTGCCGTTGACCACGGGCATCGCGCCGGGCAGGCCCAGGCAGGTCGGGCAGACCTGCGTGTTGGGCTCGCCGCCGAAGACGGCGGGGCAGCCGCAGAACATCTTGGTGGCGGTGTTGAGCTCGACGTGGACCTCGAGCCCGATGGCGGGGTCGTAGGCCGCGAGGACGTCGTCGAGGTCGACCAGGGCGTCAGCCATCAGGGGGTTCCTTCCAGGGCCGGGGCCCGGTCGAGCAGCGGACCGCCCCACCGTCCGGTCAGCTCCGCCTCGAGGGCGGCGCCGACCCGGTAGAGGCGGTCGTCGGCGAGGGCGGGCGCGAGCACCTGGATCCCGGCGGGCAGGCCGTCGGCCAGGCCGCTCGGGACCGAGATGCCGGGCACGCCGGCCAGGTTGGCGGGGATGGTGGCGAGGTCGTTGAGGTACATCGCCAGCGGGTCGTCGAGCTTCTCGCCCAGCTTGAACGCCGTGGTCGGCGAGGTCGGCGAGATCAGCACGTCGACCTGCTCGAAGGCGGCGGCGAAGTCGCGCTGGATCAGGGTGCGCACCTTCTGAGCCTTGCCGTAGTAGGCGTCGTAGTAGCCGCTGGACAACGCGTAGGTGCCCAGGATGATGCGGCGCTTGACCTCGTCGCCGAAGCCGGCGTCGCGGGTGGCGCGCATGACGTCCTCGGCCGAGGGCGAGTCGACGCCCTCGGGCAGCACCCGCAGGCCGTAGCGCATGGCGTCGAACTTGGCGAGGTTGCTGGAGGCCTCGCACGGCATGATCAGGTAGTAGGTCGCGAGGGCGTGCACGAAGCTGGGGCAGGAGACCTCCACCAGCTCGGCGCCGGCGGCGACCAGCACGTCGGCGGCCTCCTCGAAGCGGGCCAGGACGCCGTCCTGGTACCCCTCGCCGGTGAGCTCGCGGATCACGCCGACGCGGACGCCGGACATGTCGCCCTCGGCGCCGCGCCGGGCGGCACCGACGAGGTCGGGCAGCGGCTGGTCGACCGAGGTCGAGTCGCGCGGGTCGTGCCCGCCGATCAGCTCGTGGAGCAGCGCGGCGTCCATGACCGTGCGGGTCACCGGCCCGACCTGGTCGAGGGAGTTGGCCATCGCGACCAGGCCGTAGCGCGAGACGCCGCCGTAGGTCGGCTTCACGCCGACCGTGCCGGTGACCGCGCCGGGCTGGCGGATCGAGCCGCCGGTGTCGGTGCCGAGGGCCAGCGGCGCCTCGAAGGCGGCGACGGCCGCGGCCGAGCCGCCGCCGGAGCCGCCGGGGATCCGGTCGAGGTCCCACGGGTTGTGGGTCGGGCCGTAGGCCGAGTGCTCGGTGGAGGAGCCCATCGCGAACTCGTCCATGTTGGTCTTGCCGAGGATCGGCAGGCCCGCCGCGCGCAGGCGGGTGACCACCGTGGCGTCGTAGGGCGGGATCCACCCCTCGAGGATCCGCGACCCGCACGTGGTCGGCAGGCCCTCGGTGGCCAGGACGTCCTTGACGGCGATCGGGACGCCGTCGAGCGGGGAGGCGGTCGCGCCCTCGGCCCGGCGCTCGTCGGAGCGCGCGGCCGCGGCGAGCGCGCCCTCGGCGTCGACGTGCAGGAAGGCGTGGACGGCCCCGTCGACCGCGGCGATCCGGTCGAGGTGGGCCTGGGTGAGCGCGACCGAGGTGGTCGTGCCGTCGGCCAGGGCCGCCGCCATCGAGGCGGCACTCCCGCGGATCACTGCTCGTCCCCGAGGATCCGCGGGACGGCGAAGCGCTGCTGCTCCTGCGCCGGGGCCCCCGACAGCGCCTGCTCGGCACTCAGGCCCGGGACGACGACGTCGTCGCGGAAGACGTTGGTCAGCGGCAGCGGGTGCGACGTGGCGGGGACGTCGTCGCCGGCGGCACCGGCGATCGAGGCCACCGACTCGAGGATGACCGACAGCTGGGGCGCGAGGTGGTCGAGCTCCGCGTCGTCCAGGTCGATCCGGGCGAGCGTCGCCAGGTGGGCGACCTCGTCACGAGTGATCTCAGGCATGGGGTCAGCCTAGTGCCGGGGTCGGAGGCAGAATGGGCCGCATGCCTGTCACCCGTGGCTTCACCGGCAAGCGCCGCGGCGCCGCCGCCGACCAGCAGCGGGCCGAGCGCCTGCCACCCGGCCAGTACGACACCGGCAGCGACTGGCCGTCCCTCACCGCCGAGGCGACGCCGGACGTCGACGTGGAGCGCTGGTCGATGCGCGTCGACGGGCTCGTGGAGACCCCGCGGTCGTGGTCGTGGCGCGAGATCCACGACCTCCCGGGGTCGTCGTACCGCGGCGACATCCACTGCGTCACCACGTGGAGCAAGTTCGACACCACCTTCACCGGTGTCAGCGTCGACACCCTGCTCGAGGCGGCCGGGCCGCTGCCCGAGGCGGCCTACGTGATGGCGCACTCGACCACGGGTTACACGACCAACCTGCCGCTCGCCGACGTCACCGGCGGCCGGGCGTGGGTGGTGTGGGACTTCGACGGCAGGCCGCTCAGCACCGACCACGGCGGCCCCGTGCGCCTGCTCGTGCCGCACCTGTACTTCTGGAAGTCGGCCAAGTGGGTCACCCGGCTCGAGCTGATGGCGAGCGACCGGCCGGGGTTCTGGGAGCAGAACGGCTACCACGACCGCGGCGACCCGTGGCTGGAGCAGCGCTACCAGGGCGACCCGTGACGGCCGCGGTGGAGACGCGCTGGACGACGGCCCGGATCGCCGCCGTCGAGCGCGACGGCACCCGCCTGGTCCGGCTGCGCCTCGACGTCGACGGGCGCCAGGAGCACCTGCCGGGCCAGCACTACGTCGTGCGGCTGCGGGCCTCCGACGACTACACCGCCCAGCGGTCGTACTCGACCGCGTCCGACCCCACCGACCCGCTCGTCGAGCTGATGGTCGAGTGCCTGCCCGACGGCGAGGTGTCGGCCCACCTGCACGACGTCGCCGAGGTCGGCGACGTGCTGGAGGTGCGCGGCCCGATCGGCGGCTGGTTCACCTGGACCGGCGACGTCACCGCGGTGGCGATCGGTGGTGGCGCCGGCGTCGTCCCCCTCGTCTCGATGCTGCGGCACGCCCGCCGGCTCGGCATCGCCGACCGGCTGCGCGTCGTCGCGGTCGGCCGCACCCTCGAGGAGCTCCCCTACGCCGAGGAGCTGATCGCCGCGGGCGCCTTCGTCGCCCTCACCCGGGAGAACCTGGGCAGCCGGGTCGCCGCGCCGCCCTACCCCGAGGAGGTCCGCGACCTCGTCGACCTCCCGACGCCGGCCGAGCGGGCCTACGTGTGCGGGTCGGTGGGGTTCGCCTCGTTCGCCCAGCGGGTGCTGGGCGAGGCCGGGATGCGCGCCTCGGAGGTGCGGGTCGAGCAGTTCGGCGCCACGGGCTGAGCCCGCGCCACCGTCGGGCCTCCGGGCGCCGATCGTCTCCGGCGGGGTGAGCGGGCGCGGCCCAGGGCTGCCTACAGTGGGTGGTTGAACTGTCAACCGACCGTTCCGACGATGGAGGTTCCTCCGGCATGACGAAACTCGCGATCATCTACTACTCCGGCATGGGCACCGCGCACGCGATGGCCAACCGACTCGCCGCGACCGCCGAGGCGCAGGGCGCTGAGGTCCGCCGGCGGCACGTGCGGGAGACCGCCCCCGACGAGGCGGTGCAGAGCCAGGAGGCCTGGGCCGCCCACGTCGCCGAGATGGAGGGCGAGCCGGTCGCCTCGCCCGACGACCTCGACTGGGCCGACGCCGTCATCTTCGGCTCCGGCACGCGCTACGGCCACATCACCAGCCAGCTCCAGTCGTTCATCGACACCCTGGGCCCGCTGTGGGGCCAGGGCAAGCTCGCCGACAAGGTCTACGCCGGCTTCACCTCCAGCCAGACGCTGCACGGTGGGCAGGAGACGACCCTCGAGGCGCTCAACACGACGTTCGCCCACTTCGGCGGCATCATCGTGCCGCCCGGCTACACCGACCCGGTGAAGTTCGCCGACGGCAACCCGTACGGCGTCGGCAAGGTCACCGGCAACGGCTCCGAGCTCGACGACACCGACAACGCCGCCCTCGACCACCTGGTCACCCGGGTGCTGACGGTGGCCGGCAAGCTCTCCGCCTGACGCGAACGAGGGGGCGTCGTCCGGGTCAACCGGGCGACGTCCCCTCGAGCGCTGCGGCCACCCGCGCGGCGACCTCGTCGGCCGGGAGGTCGGTGCGCACGACGACGACGGCGCTCCCGGCCGGCCCCGCGGCCGCCGGCCCGCCGCCCGGCCCGCCGCTGGGCCCGCCGCTGGGCCCGCCGCTGGGCCCGCCGCTGGGCCCGCCGCCCGGGCCGACGAGCACGGTGTCCATCGCGTCCTCGAACTCGCGCCACGGCTCGGTCGTCTCGCCCCGCAGCCAGCGCCGCAGCACCACGTTGTGCGCCGTGACCACCGACGCCGCGAGCAGCTCGGCGTGCAGCTCGACGTCCGGGCCGCCGAGCTCGGTGAGCCAGTGGCGGGCGTGCTCCCGGAAGAGCCGCTGGTAGCCCAGGGTGCTCGCGATCTCGCGGTCGCGCAGGGCCGGCACCGACCGGGTCAACCGGTAGCGGCTGAGCGCGACGTGGCCCTCCGCGAGGTACTGCGCCAGCACCAGCGCGGCGCCCTCCCGGATCGCGTGCAGGTAGGTCTGCGCCGTGCCGGTGCCCAGCCGCGCCCCGATCCGGGCCAGCAGGTCGTCGTGGCGCGGGAAGATCACGTCCTCCTTGCTCCCGAACGCCCGGAAGAACGTCGAGCGGCTCACCCCCGCCCGCTCCACGACCTGTTCCACGGTGGTGGCGTCGTAGCCCTGCTCGTCGAACAGCGCGAACGCCGCGTCGGCCAGTCGCTCACGCGTGCTCGCAGCCATGTTGGGCTCTCCCTCTCCCTTGTGTGACACTGAGTTCCATCAGGACGATACCGAGTTTCAGGGGCCCGACATGACCGGCACGCAGTTCGACCTCTTCCGCACCTCCGACGACCACGAGGAGCTGCGAGCCGCCGTCCGCGACCTCGTCGAGAACAAGGTCGCACCGTACGCGGCCGAGGTCGACGAGACCGCGTCGTACCCGCAGGCCGCGCACGACGCGCTGGTCGCCTCCGACTTCCACGCCCCGCACGTGCCCGAGGAGTACGACGGCGTCGGCGCCGACGCGCTGGCCACCTGCATCGTCATCGAGGAGGTCGCCCGCGGCTGCGCGTCGTCGTCGCTGATCCCCGCGGTCAACAAGCTCGGCTCGCTGCCGCTCATCCTCGGCGGCTCCCCCGAGCTCAAGCAGCGCTACCTGCCCCGGCTCGCGGCCGGCGAGGGCTTCTCCTACGGGCTCTCGGAGCGCGACGCCGGCTCCGACACCGCCTCGATGAGGACCCGCGCGGTCCGCGACGGCGACCACTACGTGCTCAACGGCCAGAAGTCGTGGATCACCAACGCCGGCGTCTCGGAGTTCTACACCGTCCTGGCCGTGACCGACCCCGACGCCCCGCGGGGCAAGGGGATCAGCGCCTTCATCGTCGAGAAGTCCGACGAGGGGTTCACGTTCGGCGAGAAGGAGCGCAAGCTCGGCATCAAGGGCTCCCCCACCCGCGAGCTGCTCCTCGACGACGTCCGCATCCCCGCCGACCGGATGATCGGCGAGCCCGGCACGGGCCTGCCGCTCGCGCTGCGCACCCTCGACCACACCCGCGTCACGATCGGCGCCCAGGCCGTCGGGATCGCCCAGGGCGCCCTCGACCTCGCGGTCGGCTACGTCAAGGAGCGCCAGCAGTTCGGCAAGCGGATCGCCGACTTCCAGGGCATCCAGTTCATGCTCGCCGACATGGCGATGAAGCTCGAGTCGGCGCGCCAGATGGTCTACGTCGCGGCGGCCAAGTCCGAGCGCGACGACCCCGACCTCGGCTTCTTCGGCGCCGCCGCCAAGTGCCTGGCCTCCGACGCAGCCATGGACATCACCGTCGACGCCGTCCAGCTGCTCGGTGGCTACGGCTACACCCAGGACTTCCCCGCCGAGCGGATGATGCGCGACGCCAAGATCACCCAGATCTACGAGGGCACCAACCAGGTCCAGCGCGTGGTCGTGGCCCGCAAGCTCCTCGGCTGACGTCAGCCCGCGAAGTCGCCCCGGCCGGCGCGGAAGCGGCCCAGCACGTCGACCAGGGTCGCGATGTCGTCGCCGGAGAGCCCGACGTCCTCGAAGACCTCGGCGTTGAGCGCCTCGGTGGCCTGCTCGACCAGCGCCAGCCCCGCCGGCGTCAGCTCCAGGATCGCCGAGCGGCCGTCGTCGGGGTTGGAGACCCGGTCGACGAGGCCGTCGTCGCGCAGCCGGCGGGCCAGGCTGGTCAGCGACGTCGGGTGCACCTGGAGCCGGTGGCCGGCGCGCAGCATCGTCATCCGCTGCTCGGAGGCGAAGCTCAGCAGGCGCAGCAGCTCGAAGCGGGCGAAGGTGAGCCCGAAGGGACGCAGCGAGGCGTCGATCTGGGTGAGCATCAGCTGTTGCGCCCGCATCACCGAGGTCACGGCGGCCATCCCGTCGGCGGCGTCGTCCCAGCCGTGCGCGAACCACTGACGCCGGGCCTCGGCGATCGGGTCGCGCCCGGTGGGGCTGCTCCGGCGGATGGTCATCGGCGTGAATGCTACTGACCGACCAACCGATCGGTGCGCGGCCGCATCTGTCAGGGTGACCCACCACCCGCCCGCAGGAGCTCGCAGATGACCCGACCACCCTCGGACGAGGACTTCACCGAGCTGGTGCACGCGGCCTGGCCGTCGCTGTACCGCACCGCCTACCTCCTGCTCGGCGACCGCGCCGAGGCCGAGGACCTGGTGCAGAGCGCGCTGGCCAAGACCTACGCGTCGTGGGGCAGGGTGCGCTCGCTGGAGGCGGCGCCGGCCTACGCGCGCACCACCTTGGTCAACACCGCGACCTCGTGGTTCCGGCGCCGGTCGTGGCGCAACGAGCGACCGACCGAGACGCTGCCCGACCCCGGCACGGTCGGCTCGGACCCCAGCGACCGGCCGGCCCTGCTCGCCGCGCTGGCCCAGCTGCCGCCGCGGCAGCGAGCCGTCGTCGTCCTGCGGTACTACGACGACCTCAGCGTCGCCGAGACCGCCTCCGCCCTCGCGATCTCCGAGGGCACCGTCAAGAGCCAGACCTCCGACGCCCTGACCAAGCTGCGCGCGCTGCTCGGCGACGACGTCCTCCCCCAGACCAACGGAGCCTCCCGATGAGCGACCACCTGCACGACCTCCTGGCCCGCGAGGCCGGCGGCCTCGACGTCCCGCGGGCACCGGCGTCGGGCATCCTCGCCGACGGACGGCGGCGGCGCGGGCGCCGCCGGGCCACGACGGGCGCGGCCGCCCTGGCCGCCGTCGTCGCCCTCGGGGGCGGCTACGCGCTGCTCGACCCCGGCTCGTCGGACCGGGACGCCGTCGAGCCGGCCGGCCTGCCCACGGCCGACCTCGGCGCCGCCTTCGCCGTCGGCAGCACCGTCCACCTGCGCGACGGCGCGGTGAGCGTGACGCTCGCCGCCCCGCGCGTCGGCAACCTCAGCTACACCTCGGTCGGCGTCGTCGTGCAGGCCTACGACGCCGACCAGGAACCGCTCGGCACGCACCTGGTGGCGGCCGACGGCACCGTGATCGACCTCGACGTGCCCCCGAGCGCCACGTCGGACCCCGGCTCGTCGCTGCTCGCGTGGACGACCGAGGACGACGGCGTGGTGACCCTCGTGGTCCAGGACGTGCGAACCGACGAACGCGTCGCCGAGGTCCCGCTCCCGGACCACCCGGGCGGCTTCGCCCCCGCCCGCCTCGACGGCGACCACGTCTACGTCGGCGGCGGCGACGCCGGCGTCCTCGACGTGGACCTCCGGACCGAGGAGGTGACCGTCGCCCCCGACCTCGAGGTCGTCGACGAGGTCGCCGGGGGCCGGAGCAACCTGGGCTACGGCGGCCACATCGCCGTCATCGACGTCGCGACCGGCGAGGAGATCGTCGCGCGCGACGTCACCCAGGACTCGGCCGGCTACTTCCAGCTCTCCCCCGGTGGCCGGTTCGCCCGGTACGTCGACCAGGTGCGGTCGCAGCGCCGGTTCGAGCTCTACGACCTCGCGACCGGGACGTCGACCACGCTGCCGGGGAGTCCCGGCAGCTGGGGCTGGACCGCCGACGGGCGACCGTTCACCGTGTCGGACCTCGGCGACCTGGTCGTCTGCGGGTCGGGACCGTGCACGACCACCCGGCTCGACCTCGAGGTCCTCCCGAACCAGTACCCCGACGAGGTCGGGGAGGAGGTCTGCCACGAGTTCGCCGACGGCAGCTCGGAGTGCACGACGGAGCGCACCGAGAACCACGACGACGACCTCGCCCTCGGGGGCAGCACCGGCTGGAGCTGAGCCGGCACCGGCCGGGACTGCGTCCACGACAACCGGCTGCGGTGCTCGGCGTCCCCAGCGTCGAGGTCCGCTCGGGCGCCGACGCGGCCGACCGCCTCACCTACCGGGCACGCTGAGCCTCACCCGCCGGCGGTGTCGCCCGGCAGGTCGGTGGACTCCTCGGCCGGAGGCGGGCCGTCGGCGAGCAGCGCCTTGAACCCGTCCTCGTCGAGCACGGGGACGCCGAGCTGCTCGGCCTTCTCGGCCTTGGAGCCGGCGTTGTCGCCGACGACGACGTAGTCGGTCTTCCTCGACACCGACCCGGACGCCTTGCCGCCACGGACCAGGATCGCCTCCTTGGCGGAGTCGCGGCTGAAGTCGACGAGCGAGCCCGTGACCACGACCGTGAGCCCCTCCAGGGTGCGGGGCACCGACTCGTCACGCTCGTCGGCGAGCGCGAGGTGCCGGGCCCACTTCTGCACGATCTCGAGGTGCCAGGGCACCTCGCGCCACTCGACGACGGCGGCGGCGATGGTCGGGCCGACCCCCTCCGCGCCGGCGAGCTGCTCCTCGGACGCCTCGAGGATCGCCTCCCAGGAGCCGAGCTCCTGGGCCAGCGCGCGCGCCGCCGTGGGGCCGACGTGGCGGATGGAGAGGCCGACCAGGGCGCGCCAGAGCGGGGCGCCGGTCGCCCTGCCGAGGTTGTCGAGCAGCCGCTGCCCGTTGGCGGAGAGCTGCGGGCCCTCCTCGCCCTTCCGCGGTGCCCGGGTGAACAGCGGCGCCCGGAGCAGCCGGTCGGCGTCGAGGTCGAAGACGTCGCCCTCGTTGCCGATCGCGCCCGCGTCGAGCAGCGCGACCGCGGCCTCGTAGCCGAGCCCCTCGATGTCGAAGGCGCCGCGGCCGGCGACGTGGAAGACGCGCTCGCGGACCTGGGCGGGGCAGCGCTCGTGGTTGGGGCAGCGCAGGTCCTTGTCGCCCTCCTTCTGCTGCGCCAGCGGCGTGCGACAGGCCGGGCACCGCGTCGGCATCCGCCAGGGCCGCAGTCCCTTCGGGCGCAGCGGCAGCACCGGCCCGACGATCTCGGGGATGACGTCGCCGGCCTTGCGCAGCACCACGGTGTCGCCGGGTCGGACGTCCTTGCGCTTGACCTCGTGGGCGTTGTGGAGGGTGGCGTTCTCGACGGTGGAGCCGGCGACCCGGGTCGGCTCCATGACGCCGTACGGGGTGACGCGGCCGGTGCGGCCGACGTTGACCCGGATCTCGAGGAGCCTGGCGTTGACCTCCTCCGGCGGGTACTTGAAGGCGATCGCCCAGCGCGGGGCCCGGCTGGTCGAGCCGAGCCGGCGCTGCAGGGAGACGTCGTCGACCTTGACCACGACGCCGTCGATCTCGTAGGGCACGATCGTGTGGCGGTGGGCGCCGGCGTGCTCGACGTAGGCCTCGACGTCGGCGAGCGCCGGCACGACCCGGACCTGGTCGGAGGTCGGCAGGCCCCAGGCGGCGAGCGCCTCGTAGGACTGGGACTGGGCCCGCGGCTCGAAGCCGCGGCGGCTGCCGATGCCGTGGCAGACCATGCCGAGGGCGCGGGTGGCGGTGACGCGCGGGTCCTTCTGGCGCAGCGAGCCGGCGGCGGCGTTGCGGGGGTTGGCGAACGGCGGCTTGCCGGCCTCGGTCATCGCCTCGTTGAGGCGCTCGAAGGCCGCCACCGGCATGAACACCTCACCGCGCACCTCGAGGAGCTCAGGGACCGGGTACTCCTGCGAGCCCTCCAGCCGGTGCGGGACGCTGTCGATGGTCTTGACGTTGTGGGTGACGTCCTCGCCCGTGCGGCCGTCGCCGCGCGTCAGGGCCCGGACGAGCCGGCCGTGCTCGTAGAGGAGGTTGATGGCCAGCCCGTCGACCTTGAGCTCGCACAGCAGGTCGGCCGACTCGACGCCGTCGCGGGCCAGCCGGGCGTGCCAGGAGGCGAGCTCGTCGTAGGAGAAGGCGTTGTCGAGGCTCTCCATGCGCTGCAGGTGGTCGACCTTGTCGAAGTCGGTCGAGACCGCTCCCCCGACCTTCTGGGTCGGCGAGTCGGGCGTGCGGAGCTCGGGGAACTCCTCCTCGATCGCCTCGAGCCGGCGCATCCGACGGTCGAAGTCGGCGTCGTCGAGGGTCGGCGCGTCGAGCATGTAGTAGCGGTACCGGGCGTCGTCGATCTCCTCGGCCAGCACGCGGTGCTCGTCGCGGGCGGCGTCGGTGACCGGCGTCGGGTCACCCGGCTCGTCTGGCTTCGTCTCCTCGGGCACGGCACCATCTTGCCGCGCCCCACCGACAACCCACGCCACCCATCCGGCCCGGCGTGCTGCTCCGAATCCCTGTCGTGACGACCGGGACCGCGCTGCCGCACGCCCTCACGCGGCTCGAGCCCGCGGCACCGCGGGCGCTCGTGCTCCTGCTGCACGGCGGCAAGCAGTCCAGCCGCGCCCCGGTCGACGCGCGCAGTGCGTCGTGGCGCCGGATGGCGGCACTGCAGCGCGCGATCACCCCGACCCTGCACGACGCCGGCGTCGCCACCTGGCTGCTGCGCTACCGCGTGCGCGGCTGGAACGGCGGCGCGCCCGTCGCCGACGCCCGGTGGGCGCTCGACGAGGTGCGCCGCACGCACGGCGACCTGCCCGTCGTCCTGCTCGGCCACTCGATGGGCGGCCGCACCGCCGCGCACGTCGCCGACGACGCCTCGGTGGTCGGCGTCGTCGCGCTCGCCCCGTGGTGGCAGCCCGACGACCCGGTCGACGCGCTGCTCGGCAAGCCCGTGGTCGCCGCCCACGGGCGCAGCGACAAGATCACCTCGGCCCGGATGACGCGACGCTTCCTGGCCCGCGCCGAGCCGACGGCCGGCGAGGTCCGCTTCCACGACATGGGACGGGTCGGGCACTACCTGTTCCGCCGGGTCGCGGCCTGGAACGACGTCGCGGCCTCGGAGTGCCTGCGCCTGCTGCCTGACCCCGCCCGGCCGTCTCCCCGGTCCTGTCCCCCGGTCGTCCTCGGCCGTCGCGGGAGGGCAGCT
Source organism: Nocardioides sp. S-1144 (assembly GCF_005954645.2). NCBI lineage: Bacteria > Bacillati > Actinomycetota > Actinomycetes > Propionibacteriales > Nocardioidaceae > Nocardioides > Nocardioides dongxiaopingii. The sequence goes on along the minus strand of NZ_CP040695.2, from coordinate 1,115,362 downwards.
CGGAAAAGTTTCTCATGATTTATCTGGGTTGCCGGGAATGGAACGGATCCGTACTCTCTTGGGCAGTACGAAACCGTACCGTTCCATCGAGTGACCGAGGACACACGTGACACCGACCGACCCGAGCACCGAGGTCGTGGCCCGACCCCGCGTCGAGGGCGACCGCGAGCAGGAGATCCACGAGGCGACGCTCGCCGTCCTCGCCGACGTCGGCTACGACCGGCTCACCATGGACGCGGTCGCCGCGGGCGCCCGCGCCTCGAAGGCCACGCTCTACCGCCGCTGGAGCAGCAAGTCGGCCCTGGTCATCGACTCCCTCTGCTCCATGAAGGAGCCGCACGCGATGCCCGACACCGGCACGCTGCGCGGCGACCTGCTCTCGATGTTCTGCGGCATGGGCGGGCTCACCGACGAGCGGCAGATCGCCATCCTCGCCAGCGTCCTCACCGCCATCGGCCGCGACCAGGACTTCGCCCAGGCCTTCCGGGAGCAGTTCATCGGCCCCAAGGCGGCCATGAACCACGAGGTCTTCGTCCGCGCCCGCGACCGGGGCGAGATCCGCGACGACGTCGACCTCGACCTCATCGTCCCCGCCCTGCCGGGACTGCTGCTGCACCGGCAGTTCCTGATGGGCGAGGCCATCGACGCCTCCGCCATCGAGCGGGTCATCGACCAGATCATCCTGCCTGCCGTCGCTGTCGCCGGCCGGCCCCACGACACCAGCACCACCTCCTCACCCGAGACGAAGGAAGACCGATGACCGACCAGACCCTGACGGAGCCCGTGGCTCCCGAGCCGGCGCGAGAGAAGAAGGAGCTCCACCTCGGGTGGGCGCTCGTCCTGATCTCGATCGCCCAGCTGATGGTGGTGCTCGACGCCTCCATCGCCAACATCGCCCTGCCGTTCATCGGCGAGGACCTCAAGATCAACGACGCCAACCTCACGTGGATCGTCACCGGCTACGCGCTCGCCTTCGGTGGACTGCTGCTGCTCGGTGGCCGACTGGGCGACCTCTACGGCCGCCGCCGCGTGTTCATGATCGGACTCGCGGTCTTCGCGATCGCCTCGCTCATCGGTGGCTTCGCGCAGAACGAGGCCATGCTGCTCGGCTCGCGCGGGCTCCAGGGCCTCGGCGCCGCGCTCGCCTCCCCCGCCGCGCTGGCGCTGATCACCACGACGTTCCCGGCCGGTCCGGCCCGCAACCGCGCCTTCGCGGTCTACGCCGCCATGTCCGGCGCGGGTGCCGCCGTCGGCCTCATCCTCGGTGGCTGGCTCACCGGCCTCGACCCGGTCATCGGCCTCGAGGGCTGGCGCCTGACCTTCCTCATCAACGTCCCGATCGGCCTGGTCGCCGCCTCGCTGGCGCCGCGCTTCCTGCACGAGTCCGAGTCGCACCCCGGTGAGCTCGACGTCCCCGGCGCCATCACCGGCACCCTCGGCCTGCTCGGCCTGGTCTACGGGTTCAGCCGGGCCGGCGAGGAGGCGCACGGCTGGGGTGACACCTGGACGATCGCCTCGCTGGTCGCCGGCGTCGTGCTGCTCGTCGCGTTCGCCGTCATCGAGTCCCGCGTGAAGCACCCGCTCCTCCCGGTCCGCGTCTTCGCCAACCGCACCCGCGCCACCAGCTTCCTGGTGATGATGATCGTCCCGGCCGCGATGTTCGCGATGTTCTACTTCCTGAGCCTCTTCATCCAGCTGGTCGTGGGCTACAGCCCGCTGCACACCGGGTTCGCGTTCCTGCCGTTCTCGGTCGGCATCGTGATCGGCGCCGGCGTCTCCTCCAACCTCGTCAACCGGATGGACCCGCGCTTCATCGCCGGCGTCGGCACGCTGATGGCCGCCGCCGCGCTCTACGGCTTCTCCCGGCTCGAGGTCCCGACCGGCACCGGCGACCTGCTCGCCGTCGCGCAGGGTGGCGGCGACGTCTTCCTCGGCGCCGACGTGAACTACTGGACGTCGATCTTCCCGTTCATCGTCCTGATGTCGGTCGGCATGGGCGCGGTCTTCGTGCCGCTCACCCTCACCGCGGTCCACCACCTCCGCTCCGAGGACTCCGGCATCGGCTCCGGCGTGCTCAACACGATGCAGCAGGTCGGCGGCGCCCTCGGCCTCGCGATCCTGGCCACCGTGTCGCTGCACTTCGCCGACGGCACCAAGACCGACCTGGCCCGCGACCTGACGGCCCAGGGCCTCCCGCCCGCCGACGCCGGCCAGCTGGCCTTCATCGGCTCCTTCACCGAGGGCGCCACGGCCGCCTTCCTGGTCGGCGCGATCCTGATCGCGATCGGCTCGGCCGCCATCTGGACGTTCCTCAACGTCAAGCACGAGGAGCTCGCCACCGACGGCCCCGAGGGCATCCACGTCGGCTGATCACCACCCGCTCCACCACCGGCCCCGCACCGACACCACGTCGCTGCGGGGCCGGTCTCATTGCGGGCCGTGCGCCGTCGTCCGGCACGGGCGCGCTGGGCGGCGCGGGCGCATTACCGGCGCGGGCGCACCGGCCGCCGCAGGCCCGCCCACCGGCCGGCGCGGCCCACTGGGGGGCCGATACCTGAACTTGGGGGCCGGGATCCCGGCCCCCAAGTTCAGGTATCCCCGGTCGACCGGGGAAATCCCGCCCCCGGCCCGACTCAGCCGGGCAGGTGCCCGGCGGTGGCGGCGGCGAGGGAGAGGGCCCGGCGGGCCCAGGCGCCGGAGGCGCCGGCCATCCCGCAGGACGGCGTGACGACGACCTGCGCGCCGACGACCTCGGGGTCGAGGCCGAGCATGTCGAGCCAGCGGAGCACCTGCTCGACGAGCGCGGTGTCGGTGACCCCGTCGTCCGCGCCGGGGTCGGTCGCGGCGACGATGCCGAGCGCGACGGTCTCGCCGGCCTCGAGCGCGGTGGCCAGGACGTCGTGGCCGGCCGCGTCGACGGTGGCGAGGTCGACGGCGAGGCCGCGCGCCCCCGCGCCGCGGACGAGGTCGAGGGGGGTGCCCGGCGCGCACGAGTGCACCCACGGCTCCGCGCCCTCCGCGGCGATCGCCGCCAGCACCCAGCCCAGCGCCTCGGAGGCCTCGGGCGGGTGCACCGTGCGGTGCCGCCCGAAGCCGGACGCCGTGGAGATCTGCCCGGCCATCACGGCCGCCAGCGACGGCTCGTCGACCTGGACGACGAGCCGGTCGGCCCCCGTCAACCGCCGGCGCACGTCGCGCACGTGGGTGCGGACGCCCTCGGCGAGCGCCTGGGCGAGGTCGCGGCGCGCGCCGACGTCGCTGAGCACCTTGTCGCCGCGCGGCTTCTCGACCGTCGCGGCCAGCGTCCACGGCCCGGCGACCTGCAGCTTGAACGCGCCGGCGTAGCCCTGGGCGAGCTCCTCGAGGCCGTCGAGGTCCTGGGCGAGCAGGCTGCGGGCGCGGCGGTGGTCGACGCCGGAGGAGCCGGAGTCGCCGAGCAGGCGCCACCCGGCGGGCTGGAGGTCGATGCCGAGGTCGCTGACCAGGCCGAGGGCTCGCCCGAGCATGCCGGCGGTGATGCCGCGACCGGGGACCTCCACGAGGTGCGGGACGCCGCCGGCGGCCTCGCCGAGGACGCCGAGGACCGCGCGCTGAGCCTCGTCGAACGACTCCCCCGGCATCGAGCCGACGCCGCTGGCCGCCGCCATCAGCGCCTCACGCCGTCGCCGCGATCGTCGCGGAGCCGACCACGCGGGTGCCGTCGTAGACGACGGCGGCCTGGCCGGGCGCGATCCCGTAGGCCGGCTCGTGCAGCTCGATCCGGACGTCGTCGGCGACGACCACGGTCGCCGGCAGCTCGGCGCCGTGGGCGCGCAGCTGGACGGTGCCGTCGACCCGGGACGGGACGGTGCCGCACCAGCGGGGCTTGATCGCGGTCAGCCGGCGCACCGCCAGCCGCTCGTGGGGTCCGACGGTCACGGTGCCGGAGACGGGCTCGATGTCGAGCACGAAGCGCGACTTCCCGTCGGGCGCCGGCCGGCCGATCCGCAGCCCCTTGCGCTGGCCGATGGTGAAGCCGTAGGTGCCGTCGTGGCGGCCGAGCTCCTCGCCGGTGGCGTCGTCGAGGATCGGGCCGCCGTGGTTCGGCGCCCGGTCGCCGAGCTTGTCGCGCAGCCACCCGGCGTTGTCGCCGTCGGCGACGAAGCAGATGTCGTGGCTGTCGGGCTTGTCGGCGACCAGCAGCCCGCGCGTCGCCGCCTCGGCCCGCACCTCGGTCTTGGTCGAGTCGCCGAGCGGGAACAGCGAGTGGGCCAGCTGGTGCTGGTCGAGGACGCCGAGCACGTAGGACTGGTCCTTGCCGTGGTCGACCGCGCGGTGCATCTCGACGGCGCCGCCGCTGCCGTCCGGACCCGGCCGCAGCTGGGCGTAGTGGCCCGTCGCGACGGCGTCGTAGCCGAGCGCGAGCGCGCGCTCGAGGACCGCGGCGAACTTGATCTTCTCGTTGCACCGCAGGCACGGGTTGGGTGTGCGGCCGGCGGCGTACTCGTCCATGAAGTCCTCGACGACGTCCTCGTGGAACCGCTCGGAGAGGTCCCAGACGTAGAAGGGGATGCCGATCACGTCGGCGGCCCGGCGGGCGTCGTTGGCGTCCTCGATGGTGCAGCACCCGCGCGCACCGGTGCGGTAGGACTTCGGGTTGCGCGCGAGGGCCAGGTGGATGCCGGTGACGTCGTGGCCGGCCTCGACGGCCCGCGCCGCCGCGACCGCGGAGTCGACCCCGCCGGACATGGCGGCCACCACCCGCAGCGGCGCCTGCTCGTGGGGCGACTCCTGCACGTCAGACCCTCCGCGCGGCGCGGGCGCGCTCCACGACCGGTCCGATGGCCTCGACGACGGCGTCGACGTCGGCCTCGGTGGAGGTGTGGCCGAAGGAGAAGCGCAGCGAGTGCCGCGCGGCGTCGTCGGTGCAGCCCATGGCGAGCAGCACGTGGGAGGGCTGCGCGACGCCGGCCGAGCAGGCCGACCCGGTGGAGCACTCGATGCCGCGGGCGTCGAGCAGCATCAGCAGCGAGTCGCCCTCGCAGCCGGGGAAGCCGAGATGGGCGTTGCCCGGCAGCCGGAGGCTGCGGGGCTCGAGCGGGGCGCCGTGCAGGTGCGCGTCGGGGACGACCTCCACGACCCGGCGGACCAGCTCGTCGCGCAGCGCGCCCACGTGGGCGGCGTGCTCGTCCTGGTGCTTGACGGCGAGCTCGACGGCCGCGGCCAGCCCGGCGATCGCCGGGGTGTCGATGGTGCCGCTGCGGATGTCGCGCTCCTGGCCGCCGCCGTGCGCGAGCGCAACCAGGTCGAGCTCGCGGCGCACCACCAGCGCGCCGGCGCCGAAGGGGCCGCCGACCTTGTGGCCGGTGATCGTCATCGCGTCGACGCCCGAGGCGGCGAAGTCGAGCGGCACCGACCCGAGGGCCTGCACGGCGTCGGTGTGGACGGGGATCCCGTGCGGGCCGGCCAGGGCGACGACCTCGTCGATCGGCTGCAGGGTGCCGACCTCGTTGTTGGCCCACATGACCGAGACCAGCGCCACCGAGGCGGGGTCGCGCTCGAGCGTGGCGCGGAACGCCTCGACGTCGAGCCGGCCGGAGCGGTCGACCGGCAGCAGCTCGACCTCGGCGCCCTCGCTCGCGGCGAGCCAGTCGAGGGGGTCCAGCACGGCGTGGTGCTCGATCGCGGTGGTGAGGATCCGGCGGCGGCCGGGGTCGCCGGCCCGACGCGACCAGAACAGGCCCTTGAGGGCCAGGTTGTTGGACTCGGTGCCTCCGGAGGTGAAGACGACCTCGCCGGGCCGGCAGTCCAGCGCCTGCGCGATCGTCTCGCGGGACTCCTCGACCACCCGCCGCGCCTGCCGCCCGGAGGCGTGCAGGGAGCTCGGGTTGCCGGCGTTCGCGAGGTGCGCCGTCATCGCCTCGAGCGCCGCGGGCACCATGGGCGTGGTCGCGGCGTGGTCGAGGTAGTGGACGGGCGTGTTCATCGCATCCTCCAGACTACGGCTCGGGTCTCCGCGAGCCACCGGTGACCAGCATGTGCTCCTCGCCACGCCCGCGCAGCACCCCGTGCGGTGGTCCTGACCCTCAGAGCAGGACGAGGTCGTCGCGGTGCACGACCTCGCGCTCGTAGCCCGCGCCGAGCTCGCGCTTCAGGTCGTGGGTCGAGCGGCCGAGCAGGGCCGGCACCTCGTCGGCGTCGAAGTTGACCAGGCCGCGGGCCACCGCGACGCCGTCGGGGTCGGTGAGGTCGACCGGGTCGCCGGCGACGAAGGTGCCGGTGACGCCGGTGATGCCGGCGGGCAGCAGCGAGGCCCGCCGGTCGACGACGGCGCGCACCGCACCGGCGTCCAGCTGGAGGGTGCCGTGGGCCTCGGTGGCGTGGGCCAGCCAGAGCAGCCGGGTGGGCTGACGCCGACCGGTAGGCCGGAACAGCGTGCCGACGTTCTCCCCGGCCAGCGCGGCTCCGGCGAGCGGCGCGGAGGTCAGGACGACGGGGATGCCGGCCCCGGTCGCGATGCGGGCCGCCTCGACCTTGGTCTGCATGCCGCCGGTGCCGAGGCCGGCCGCACCGGTCCGCCCGATCCGGACGCCGTCGAGGTCGGCGTCGCCCGCGACCACCTCGAGCAGGGTGGTGCCGGGCTCGGCCGGGTTGCCGTCGTAGAGGCCGTCGACGTCGGAGAGCAGCACGAGCAGGTCGGCGTGCACGAGGTGGGCGACCAGGGCCGCGAGCCGGTCGTTGTCACCGAAGCGGATCTCGGTCGTGGCGACGGTGTCGTTCTCGTTCACGATCGGCAGCACGCCGAGCTCGAGGAGCTTGGCGAAGGTCTGGTGGGCGTTGCGGTAGTGGCTGCGGCGGGTGACGTCGTCGGCGGTGAGCAGCACCTGGCCGGCGACCAGCTCGTGCCGGGCGAGCTCGTCGGTGTAGCGGTGCACCAGCAGGCCCTGCCCGACCGACGCGGCGGCCTGCTGGGCGGCGAGGCCGGCCGGTCGGCGCCTCATCCCCAGCGGGGCGAGGCCGGCCGCGATCGCGCCGGAGGAGACCAGCACCACCTCGACGCCGCGTGCCCGGGCTGCGGCCAGGACGTCGACGAGCGCGCGCAGGCGCTCCGGGTCGATCCCGCCGTGGGCGGTGGTCAGCGAGGAGGAGCCGACCTTGACGACGACGCGCCGGGCGGCCGCGACCTCGGGCCGGGTCTCAGACCTGGTCACCGGGATCGCTCTCGGCCCAGTCGGGGTCCTCGGCCGAACCGATCTCGTAGGACGACGGGCCGTAGACCTCCGGCTTGTCGATGCGGCGGGCCACGTCGGCGCGGGTCTCGTTCTCCCCGCGGTCGGGCAGCGCCTCCTGGATCGCCTTGCGACGACCGTGGGCGGGCCGCTCCTCCTTGAGCCGGTCGTCCTCGCCGCGGCGGGCGAGGTTCTCCGCGCCGGCGTCGAGGTGCGGGCGGAAGTCGAAGACGACGGAGTCGTCGGGGTGCCCGATGAGGACGGTGTCGCCCTCCACCGCGCCGACCTCGATGAGCTTCTTCTCGACGCCGAGCCGGTTGAGCCGGTCGGCGAGGAAGCCGACGGCCTCGTCGTTGCTGAAGTCGGTCTGGCGCACCCAGCGCTCGGGCTTGGTGCCGCGCACCCGCCAGCCGTCGTCGGTCTCGGTGACGGTGAAGTCGGCGCCGTCGATGCTCGGGGGGCGCAGGATGATCCGCTCGGCGACCTCGACGGCCTTCTCCTCGCGCGCGGCCAGCACGATCTCGGCCATCGCGAAGACGAGCTCGCGGGTGCCCTCCCCCGACGCGGCGGAGACCGGGAAGACCCGCAGCCCGCGCTCGCGGAGGTCGTCGATCACGATGTCGGAGAGGTCGCGGCCGTCCGGCACGTCGATCTTGTTCAGCGCGACCAGCCGCGGGCGGTCCTCGAGGCCGCCGTAGCGCGCGAGCTCGTTCTCGATGATGTCGAGGTCGTCGGCGGGGTTGCGGCCGGGCTCGAAGGTGGCGGTGTCGAGGACGTGCACGATGGCCGCGCACCGCTCGACGTGGCGCAGGAAGTCGTGGCCCAGGCCGCGCCCGTCGCTGGCGCCCTCGATGAGGCCGGGGACGTCGGCGACGGTGAAGGTGGTCTCGCCGCCGGTGACGACGCCGAGGTTGGGCACCAGGGTCGTGAACGGGTAGTCGGCGATCTTGGGCCGCGCGCGCGAGATCGAGGCGATCAGGCTCGACTTGCCGGCGCTGGGGAAGCCGACCAGGCCGATGTCGGCGACGACCTTGAGCTCGAGGACGACCTCGACCTCGTCGCCGGGCTCGCCGAGCAGCGCGAAGCCGGGGGCCTTGCGCTTGGCGCTGGCCAGCGCGGCGTTGCCGAGGCCGCCGCGGCCGCCCTGGGCGACCACGAGCTCGGTGCCCGGACCGACCAGGTCGGCGACGACCTCGCCGGTGCTCCTGATGCTGACCACGGTGCCGTCGGGGACCGAGAGCACCATGTCGGCGCCGTGCGCGCCGTTGCGGTGCGAGCCGGCGCCCTGGCCGCCGTGCTCGGCCTTGCGGTGCGGGCTGTGGTGGTAGTCGACCAGCGTGGTGACGTCGGGGTCGACGCGCAGGATGATCGAGCCGCCGGGGCCACCGTTGCCGCCGTCGGGACCGCCGAGGGGCTTGAACTTCTCGCGGTGGACGGAGGCGACGCCGTGACCGCCGCGCCCGGCCGTGACGTGCAGCGTGACGCGATCGACGAAGGTGGGGACGGCCATGGTGGTGCTCCTGAACAGCTAGGTAAAACACGAAGGGCGCCCCGGCACGGGACGCCCTCTCGTGGTGAAGCCTGGGATGGTGCTGGGTGAGCGACAGGTCACTCGCCCGGGTGTCGCACGCTCAGTCGACGGGCGTGATGTTGACGACCTTGCGGCCGCGCTTGCGACCGAACTCGACGGCGCCGGGGATCAGCGCGAAGAGGGTGTCGTCGCCGCCGCGGCCGACGCCGCTGCCCGGGTGGAAGTGCGTGCCCCGCTGGCGGACGATGATCTCGCCGGCGTTGACGGCCTGGCCGCCGAAGCGCTTGACGCCGAGGCGCTGGGAGTTGGAGTCGCGACCGTTCTTGGTGGACGCGGCGCCCTTCTTGTGAGCCATCTCAGTTCCTTCTCGGGTGGGTGAGTCGAGAGACTCAGAGCGTGATGTCGGTGACCTTGACCTGGGTGTACTTCTGGCGGTGACCCTGGCGCTTCTTGTAACCGGTCTTGTTCTTGTACTTCTGGATGACGATCTTCGGGCCCTTGGTGGCGCCGAGGACCTCGACGGTCACGGCGGCCTTGTCGAGGCCGGTGGCGGTGACGGTCTCGCCGTCGACGGCCATCACGACCGGCAGGGCCAGCGTGTCACCGACCGGCGTCGAGACCTTGTCGATCTCGATGACGTCGCCGACAGCGACCTTCTGCTGCTTGGCGCCTGCGCGCACGATCGCGTACACCGCGGTCTCCTTCGTCGTCTTCACTGCTAGCGGGTCCTGCGGCACGGCCGACCACTCTCGGGAACGAGGGGGGTGCCGGAACAGGAGTGGTGCGTCCGGTGAGGACGCACGAGGGTCAATCGTACGGATCAGGGAGCGGAGGAGCAAAACGGGCCTCCCCCGCCGCCTGACCCGGGTTCAGCGCTTGCGGCCCTTGCGCTTGACCGGGACGTGCAGCCCCGTGTCCTCGGCCGGCTCGGTGGCGTCGTCCTCGGTCGGCGCGGCGGCCTCCGTGGACGCCGTCTCCTCGGCCGGGGGGCCGGCGACGCGGCTCGCGGACCGGCCGCGGGTCCGGGTGACGACCTGGGGCGGCTCGGGTGCCACCGGCACCTCCTCGGCCGCCACGGGCTGCTCCACCGGCGGCGCGGTGGTGACGGCGGTGGCCGCGGTGGTGCTCGCCACCGTGCGCGTCACGCCGCGACGTGACCGGGTGACCACCTGCGGGGCGACCGGCTCGGCCGGCGCCTCCGCGGGCGCCTCGGCCGCCGCGGCGGGCTCGACGGGCTCGGGGGTCGGCGCCGTGGTCACGGCGGCCGGCTCGACGGCCTCGGGCGCCGGGGTGACGGTGCGGCTCACGCCGCGGCGCGACCGCGTGACGACCTTCGGGGCGGCCGGCTCGGCCGGTGCCTCCACGGGCGCCTCGGGCTGCTCGGGCGTCTCGGGCTGCTCGGCGACGGGGCTCGGTGCCTCGACGGCGATCTCGGCCGCCGTCTCGGTGGTCGGCGCCACCGTGCGGCTCACGCCGCGACGGGTCCGGGTGACGACCTTCGGGGCGGCCGGCTCGGCGGCCGGGGTCTCGACTGCCGGTGTCTCGATCGCCGGCGTTTCAACGGCCGGCGTCTCGACGTCGGGGGTCTCGGTGGCGGGCGACGCGGGCTCGACGTCGTCCTTGAGCAGCTCGGCGCTCGCCATCGCCGCGAACTCGGCCGGGGTCGGCTTGTGCGCGGGGGTGGCCGCCGGGGCTGCCGGGGCGTCGTCGCCGGAGCGACCGCGGCCGCCGCGACGACGTCCGGTGCGTCGTTCGCCGTCGGCGCCGGCGCCGGCGCCGGCGCCGTTGCTCCCGCCCCCGTTGCCGCCCCCGTTGCCGCCGCCGCTGTTGCCACCGCTGTTGCCACCGCCGTGGTTCCCGCCGCCGCCGTTGCCGCCGCGCTCGTCCTGGCCGCGCCGGGGCTCGATCGGCGCGTCGTGGATGACGACGCCGCGGCCCTGGCAGTGCTCGCAGTTCTCGCTGAACGACTCCAGCAGGCCGGTGCCGATCCGCTTGCGCGTCATCTGCACCAGGCCGAGCGAGGTCACCTCGGCGACCTGGTGACGGGTCCGGTCGCGGCCCAGGCACTCCACCATCCGGCGCAGGACGAGGTCGCGGTTGGCCTCGAGGACCATGTCGATGAAGTCGACGACGATGATGCCGCCGATGTCGCGCAGCCGGAGCTGTCGCACGACCTCCTCGGCCGCCTCCAGGTTGTTCTTGGTGACGGTCTCCTCGAGGTTGCCGCCGGAGCCGGTGAACTTGCCGGTGTTGACGTCGACGACGGTCATCGCCTCGGTGCGGTCGATGACCAGCGAGCCGCCTGAGGGCAGGAACACCTTGCGGTCCAGGGCCTTGGCGATCTGCTCGTCGATCCGGTAGGCCGAGAACAGGTCGACGTCGTGGTGCTCGGTGGCGTCGTACTTCTCGAGACGGTCCTCGAGGTCGGGCGCGACGTCGCGCACGTAGCCGCGGACGAGGTCCCAGGCGTCGTCGCCCTGGATGACGAGCTTGGCGAAGTCCTCGGTGAAGAGGTCGCGCACGACCTTGAGGGTCAGGTCGGGCTCGCCGTGCAGGAGCTGCGGGTTGCCGCCCTTGCCCCTGGCCTTGCCCTCGATCTCCTCCCAGCGCGACTTGAGGCGCTCGACGTCCTGCGTCAGCTCCTCCTCGCTGGCGCCCTCGGCGGCGGTGCGCACGATGACGCCGGCCGTCGAGGGGACGACCTCCTTGAGAAGGGTCTTGAGGCGGTTGCGCTCGGTGTCGGGCAGCTTGCGCGAGATCCCGGACGTCGTGCCGTCCGGCACGTAGACCAGGAACCGGCCGGCCAGGCTGATCTGGCTGGTCAGCCGGGCGCCCTTGTTGCCGATGGGGTCCTTGCTGACCTGCACCAGGATGGTCTGGCCCGAGGACAGCACCGACTCGATCTTGCGCGGGTTGCCGTCCTTGTGGCCCAGCTGCGACCAGTTGACCTCGCCGGCGTAGAGGACCGCGTTGCGGCCCTTGCCGATGTCGATGAACGCCGCCTCCATGGAGGGCAGCACGTTCTGCACCCGGCCGAGGTAGACGTTGCCGATGAGGGAGGTCTGCGACTCGCGGGCGACGTAGTGCTCGACGAGGACCTTGTCCTCGACGACGCCGATCTGGGTCAGCTCGTCGCGCTGGCGCACGACCATGACCCGCTCGACCGACTCGCGGCGGGCGAGGAACTCGGCCTCGCTGACGATCGGGGCGCGTCGACGACCGGCCTCGCGGCCGTCGCGGCGGCGCTGCTTCTTGGCCTCGAGGCGGGTCGAGCCGGCGATCGAGGTGATCTCGTCCTCGGGCGAGCGCGTGCGGCGGACCCGGGTCGTGGTGTTGCTGGGGTCGTCGCCGCCCCCGTCACCCGAGTCGCCCTCGCGGCGGCGCTTGCGGCGGCGGCGGGTGCCGGTGCCACCCTCGGAGCCGTCGTTCCTGTCGTCGTCGTTCTTGTCGGTGCCGCCCTCGCCGCTCGCGTCGCCGTCGCCCTCGGGGGCGTCGCCGGCGGTCTCGCCGCGGTCGGCGCTCGCGTCGGACTTGGCCGCACCGCGGCCACCACGGCCACCACGGCCACCACGGCCGCCGGCCTCGGCGGGGGCGTCGCCCTCGGCACCGTCGTTGCCGTTGCCGGCCTCCGCCGCGGCGTCGCCACCTCCGTCGCCCCCTCCGTCGCCCCCTCCGTCACCACTGCGACGACGGCGGCGTCCGCCACGACGACGACGCCGGCGCGGACCGGTGTCGTCGCCCTCGTCGTCCGAGCTGTCGTCGGAGCTGTCGTCGGCGTCGTCGGAGCTCTCGTCGGTGCTCTCGTCGGTGCTCTCGGACTCGTCGGTGGTGTCGACCTCGGTCGGGTCCTGCTCGGCGGCCTCGGTCGCCTCGACGCTCTCGACGGCCACCTCGGGGGCGGCGTCGACGGCGGTCTCGTCGACCGGCTCCTCGGTCGGCTCCTCGAGCTCGGCGGCGGCCGTCTCGGCGGCGAGCGCCTCGGCGGCGGCGGCCTCGGCGGCGCGCGAGCGCACGGTCGAGCGCTTCGCGGGCGCCTTCTTGGCGGCGGCGCGCTTGCGGGCCGACTTCTCCCCGGTCTCGGGAACCTGGAACAGCGGCATCGTGCCGGACGGCGCGGGCTCGGCCGCCGGGCTCGCGGTCTCGTCGGCGGCGGGCTCGTCGGGCACCGACTCGACCGACTTCTTGGTGGCGGCCTTGCGGGTGGTGGTCTTCTTCGCGGCGGCCTTCTTGGCCGTCGTCTTCTTGGCGGCGGCCTTCTTGGCCGGCTTGGCCCCGGGCTCGGCCGCCTCCCCGGAGGTCTGGTCGGGGGCCTCGACGGGTGCGTCCGCGGCGGCCCCGACGGGCGCCTCAGCGGGTGCCTCGGCGGCAGCGGCCTTCTTGGTGGCCCGCTTGGCGGGCGCCTTCTTGGCGGCGCCGGCCTTCTTGGCGGCGGTCTTGCGCGCGGCGGTCTTCTTGACCGGCGCGTCGGCGGCGGGGCCGTCGGTGCCGGAGACCTGGTCGTCGGTGCTCTGCAGTTCGTCGTCAGCCATGAGAGTGCTGCTCCTCCACCCGGCGGAGCCGGGGTCTGGTGCTGCCGCGCCGGGGTGGTCAGGGCCGGCAACACGAAGTCTGGTCGGCGGCGACACCCTCCGCGGCGCGGCGCTGGACCTGACCCGTCACCTGCCGCGGTCGCTGTGCCCGGGTCGCTGTCACCGACCCCGGACCGCGTCGCGGTCTGGCGACGACCTGCTCCACCGTGCCGACCCCTGTGCTGGGCCGACAAGTTCATCGTCGAGTGGCCTCACGAGGCTGGGGAGCACCGTTCGGCCACCACGGGGAGTATCGCACACCGCGATCCGCCGGGAGATTCGCGAGTCAGCCGGCGAAGGGGTCGCCGACCTCGCCGGTGTCCTCGTCGAGCGGGCCCTGCTGGGTGCGGGTGAGCAGCGGGGCCGGGCCGGGGTCGAGGTCCGTCAGCCGGCTGATGCCGGTCAGGACGTCGTCGGGCCGGACGGCGGGGACGGTGTGGCGCAGCACCAGGTCGAGGCGGACGCCGGGCGTGTCGCCGTCCCCCGGCACCGCCGCGAGCCGCAGCACGGCGGCGCGGCAGTCGAACTCGCGCAGGCCCTTCTTGGTCATCCGCTCGACCACGACCGACTCCTCGGCGAGGAAGGCCGCGACGCACTCCTGGGCCACGTCCGTGGGGACGGCGAGCGGGCCGATGACCCACCGGCTGGCCTGGAGCAGGTCGGCGAGGCCGGTGCTGGGGGTGCCGAGCGGGACGGTCGCGTCGACGACCTGGAGGACGTCGAGGCCGTCGGGCAGCGCCTCCTCGAGCTGGGCGTGGACGTCGGCCGGGTCGACGACCTGCGCGAGCCCGATCTCGAGGTACTCGGCCTCGCTGGCCGACCCGGTCGGGGCGGCGCCGGCGTAGGAGATCCGGGGGTGCGGGTTGAAGCCGGACGAGTAGGCCATCGGCACCCGGGCGCGGAAGACGGCGCGCTCGAAGGCGCGGCTGAAGTCGCGGTGGCTGGTGAAGCGGAGCCGTCCGCGCTTGGCGTAGCGGATCCGCAGCCGCTGGACCGGCGGTGCCTGCTGCTCGGGCTGCTGGCGGCTCACGACTGCATCACGGGGCCAGGCTTTCACGCGCGAGCTTCATCAGGGCGGACGGGTAGACCGTGCCGACCCGCTGCCCGGCGAGCCACTCGGTCAGCCGGACGGCCTCCGCGTCGAGGGCCGTCCGGGCCGCTGGCGACACCGGCTCGAGGAGCCGGACGACGACGGTGCCGGCGTCGTCCTGGACCCAGCAGCCGACGACCCGGCCGTCGACCCACGCCGTCGTGCCGGCGTTGCCGTTGCGGTCGAAGAGGTGCGGGCCGTGCTCACCCAGGTAGAAGTCGCGCTCCTTCCAGCCCATCACGGTGGGGTCGAGGACCGGGAGCAGCGCGACCCAGTGGTCGTCCGCGGCCGGCTCCTCCTCCACGTCGTCGGGCAGCACCCAGCCGGTCCGGCCGCCGTCGAGCCCGACCGCGACGGCGCCGAGGCGGGCGAACGCCGCGCGGACCGCGCCCTTGGTGCCACCGAGCCACCACACGACGTCCTCGGTCGTGCCCGGGCCGAAGGTGCGCAGCCAGCCGGCCACGAGCTCGGCGTACCCGTCGTCGACCGACGCCGGTGCCGCGGGAGGCTCGCCGAGCCAGTCGGCCATCCGCGTCCACCGCGGTCGCGACAGCCGCCAGTGCTGGGTGTTGGTGCCGCGCACGACGTCGGCGGTCAGGCCGAGGTGGGTCAGCACGCGGCCGTGGTTCCACACCGACCCGGCCGTCACGTCGAACCTCACCGCGACCTCCGGCAGCAGCTCGCGCACCTCGACCGCGGTCAACCCGTCGGGGCGCTCGGCGAGCGCGCCGAGGACGGCGTCCCGGGCGTCGCGCACCCACGCCGTGCCGTCGGTGGCGATGCCGGCCTTCTCGACGTCCTTCGCCATCCGCCGCAGCTCGACCTCGGCGACGCGGGCCGAGGCGCTCCCCCACGCGGCCGGCAGCAGGTCGCGCGGCAGGACGAAGAGGGTGCGCCGCATCGCGAGCTGCTTGACCAGCGACCGGTCGACGTACAGCGCGCGGTCGACGTCGGCGACGGTGAGGCCGGGCACGCGGGCGGCCAGGGAGAGGTAGACGGTCGCCGGCTCGGTGGAGTGCAGGACCGTCATCGCCCGGGTCGCGGCCTCGGGCGTCGCGACCCGCGACCACGGGGCCAGCGCGTGCCGCCGGGCCAGGCGGCGACGTCGTTCGTCGTCGGGGAGGTGGCGCACGCCGACATCCTGCCCGAACCGCGGCCCGGTGCTGCGACACTGTGCGCCAGACCTGCCGACCGCGCCGGCCGTACCGGGCCGACCGCCGGACCCCGAGGAACCACGATGAGCAACCCCTACGACCCCTACACCCCGAACCAGGGCCAGCAGCCCCACGGCTCCGAGGCCGGCAGCGGCCAGGGCGGCTACGGCGGGGGGTACGGCGGCGGCGGGTACGGCAACCCGTACGGCGGCGGCGCGCCGAACCCCTACGGCGAGGCTCCCCGGAAGACCGACGCCGTCTCGATCACCGGCTTCGTGCTCAGCCTGACCTGCTGCCTCTCCGTCGTCGGCGCGATCCTCGGCTTCATCGGCCTCGGGCGCACCAAGGGCGGGCGGCGCAAGGGCCGCTGGGCAGCGGTCTCCGCCGCGATCATCGGCGTCCTCGGCACGCTGGCCTTCGCCGGCATCATCGTCGTCGTCGTCGTCGCCGCGAAGACGGTCGTCACGCCCGACAACGCCGAGGCCGGCCAGTGCGTGAACGTCGACACCGACGACGACGACAACGTCAGCATGTCGAAGAAGGAGTGCGACGAGAAGCACGAGGCCGAGATCGTCTACGTCGGCAAGGCCGGCGAGGACGCCAGCGCCCTCGAGTCGGAGGCCGGCCGGGTCTGCGTCGAGCGCCTCGACCCGGAGGACGCCGCGACCCTGACCGACGGCGGGTACCGCATCAACGCCGTCATCAACGACCCCACCGACATCTCCACCGGCGACAAGTTCATCTGCTACGCCGAGGACGGCGGCGGTGCCGACCTCACCGAGCGGATCCTCTGACCCCGGCTGACCACAGCCTGGTCCGGTCTCGTACAAGCACGTACAGCACGACGACGTAGCGGCGCGGTGCCCGCGTGGGCGGCACCCGGGCGCCGCGCGACTCCCGGGGACTCCCGGTGCCTAGGCTCACCCCATGACGAGGAACGCGGTGGTGACCGGGGGCGGGACGGGGCTCGGCAGGGCGATCGCGGCGCGGCTGGCTGCCGACGGGTGCGACGTCCTGGTCGTGGGGCGGCGCGAGCAGCCCCTGAACGAGACCGCGGACGCCGTCAACGCGGGCCTCGGACGAGCGGCGGTCCGCGCCTACTCCGCCGACCTGACCGACCCCGATGCCGTCGCCGGGTTGGCCGAGGCCGCGCCCGAGCAGGTGCACGTCCTGGTCAACAACGCGGGCGGGAACTACGCCGCCGGCCGGGACGACCTCGCCGCCGTGGCCGACGGGTTCCGGGCCGACTTCGAGGGCAACGTCATCACCGCGGTGCTCACCACCGAGGCGCTCCTGCCCCGGATCGCCCGCCCTGGTGGGCGGATCGTGCTGATGTCCTCCATCGCGGGCCTGCGCGGCGCTGGACCCTACGCCGCGGCCAAGGCGGCGCTCCACGGCTGGGGACTCGGGCTCGCGACCCAGCTCGCCCCGGAGGAGATCACGGTCAACGTCGTCGCGCCCGGCTTCGTGCCCGACACCGAGTTCTGGTCGGCGCGGATGACCGACGAGCTCTACGCCTCCCGCGTGGGCCCGATCCCGATGAACCGGCCAGGGACCCCGGAGGAGGTCGCCGCCGCTGTCGCCTACCTCGCCGCCGAGGACGCCGGGTGGACCACCGGCCAGATCGTCCAGGTCAACGGCGGCACCCTGCTGGGACGCGGCTGAGCCGGGCGCTGGGCCGGCGGCCGGCGCCGCTCAGACGACGGCGAGCGGGAGCAGGCGGCGTCCGGTGGGGCCGATCTGGATCTCGGTGTTCATCTCCGGGCAGACGCCGCAGTCGTAGCACGGCGTCCAGCGGCAGTCCTCGACCTCGACGTCGGAGGAGCCGTCGGCGACCGCGAGGGCGTCCTCCCAGTCGGCCCAGAGCCAGTCCTTGTCGAGGCCGGAGTCGAGGTGGTCCCAGGGCAGCGTCTCCTCGTAGCCGCGCTCGCGGGTGGTGAACCAGGCCAGGTCGACGCCGGTGCCGGCGAGCCCGGACTCGGTGGCGGCGATCCAGCGGTCGTAGGAGAAGTGCTCGCTCCAGCCGTCGAAGCGGCCGCCGTCGCGCCACACGGCCTCGATCACGCGGCCGACGCGGCGGTCGCCGCGCGAGAGCAGGCCCTCGATGATGCCGGGCTTGCCGTCGTGGTAGCGGAAGCCGATGGCGCGGCCGAACCGCTTGTCGTCGCGGACGACGTCGCGCAGCTGCTTGAGGCGGTCGTCGGTGGTCTCGACGTCGAGCTGGGCCGCCCACTGGAACGGCGTGTGCGGCTTCGGCACGAAGCCACCGATGGAGACGGTGCAGCGGATGTCGTTGCGGCCGGTGACCTCACGGCCCTTGGCGATGACGGCCTTGGCGAGCGTGGCGACCTGGAGGACGTCCTCGAGCTCCTCGGTGGGCAGCCCGACCATGAAGTAGAGCTTCACCTGGCGCCAGCCGTGCGAGTAGGCCGTCGCGACGGTCCGGATCAGGTCCTCCTCGGTCACCATCTTGTTGATGACCTTGCGCATCCGCTCGCTGCCGCCCTCGGGGGCGAAGGTGAGGCCGGAGCGGCGTCCGTTGCGGGAGAACTCGTTGGCCAGGGTGATGTTGAAGGCGTCCACGCGCGTCGAGGGCAGCGACAGCGAGACGTTCGTGCCCTCGTAGCGGTCGGCCAGGTCCGCGGCGACCTCACCGATCTCGGTGTGGTCGGCGCTCGAGAGCGAGAGCAGGCCGACCTCCTCGAACCCGCTCTTGCGGATGCCGTTCTCGACCATCGCGCCGATCGTCTCGATCGAGCGCTCGCGAACGGGGCGGGTGATCATCCCGGCCTGGCAGAACCGGCAGCCGCGGGTGCAGCCCCGGAAGATCTCGACGCTGAACCGCTCGTGCACGGTCTCGGCGAGCGGCACCAGCGGCTTGGCGGGGTAGGGCCAGGCGTCGAGGTCCATCAGCGTGTGCTTGGTGACGCGGTGCGGGATGCCCGGCCGGTTGGGGACGACGGCGGTGATGGCGCCGTCGTCGCCGTAGGAGACGTCGTAGAAGCGCGGCACGTAGATGTTGCCGGTGACGGCGAGCCGGCGCAGCAGCTCCTCGCGCCCGGACGCCATCTCCCCCGCGGGCCGGCCCTGCAGCTTCCACTCGCGCACGACCTCGGAGATCGCCAGCACGACCTCCTCGCCGTCGCCGAGGACGGCGGCGTCGATGAAGTCGGCGATCGGCTCGGGGTTGAACGCCGCGTGGCCGCCCGCGAGGACGACGGGGTCCTCGGCGCCGCGGTCGACGGCGTGCAGCGGGATGCCGGCGAGGTCGAGGGCGTTGAGCATGTTGGTGTAGCCCAGCTCGGTGGAGAAGCTGAGGCCGAAGACGTCGAAGTCGCGCACCGAGCGGTGGGCGTCGACGGTGAACTGCGGGATCGGGCCGAGCGCGTCGCCGGACCGCATCACCGCCTCCATGTCGGGCCACACCGCGTAGGTGCGCTCCGCGACGATCCAGTCCCGCTCGTTGAGCACCTCGTAGAGGATCTGGACGCCCTGGTTGGGCAGCCCGACCTCGTAGGCGTCGGGGTACATCAGCGCCCAGCGCACGGTCTCCCCCAGCTCGGTGTCCGCGCCGCAGTCCCACTCCTTGACCGTGGAGTTGAGCTCGCCGCCGACGTACTGGATCGGCTTGGAGACCGAGGGCAGGTGGGGCTCGAGACGGGGGAAGACGCTGGCGGACATGGACTCGAGTCTACGAGCGCCTCCACGGCTGCTCCGATTCCTCACCATCCCCGCTGACCCGTCAGTGATCAGCGACGGGTCAGCGTGGGGGGTCAGCGTGGGGGGTCGGCCTCGAGGGGGCTGGGGCCGGGACGACGGCCCAGGTCGGGGTCGATCTCGCCGGTGAGCTCGTCGACGACGAGGAGGTCGTCGCGGACCTGCCCGGCGCGGTACGACGCGCGCCCGACCATGTGGGCGGCGACGGGGGCGGTGACCATCTGCGCGAGGACGACGACGGCGGCGAGCGCCGCGGCCGACGGCGACCGCAGCACCAGCGAGAGCCCCAGGCCCACGAGCATCAGGCCGAGCACCTGCGGCTTGGTGGCGGCGTGCATGCGGGTGAGCAGGTCAGGCAGCCGCAGGACGCCGATCGCCGCGACCAGGCCGAGCAGCGAGCCGACCAGCAGGCAGACCGCGCCGACGACGTCGAGCACCTCGTTCATCGCGCCTCCCCCGCAGACCGGTCGGTGGACTGATCGGTCTGGTCGGTCTGGTCGTCGGAGTCGTCGTCGGACTCCTCGACGTCGTCGCTGCCCGGGCTGAACCGGGCGATGCTGACCGAGCCGACGAAGCCGAGCAGGGTGGCCACGAGCAGCAGCGGCAGGTTCTCGGCCGTGCGGCGGTGGGCCGCGTCGAGCGAGACCGCGGCGATCGAGATCGCGACGATCACGTCGAAGGCGATCGCGCGGTCGAGCATGGTCGGGCCGATCGCCATCCGGACGACGACCAGCACGGCCGCGATCCCGAGGACGACGGCGGCGACGACGAGCAGCGCGGTCACGGCGCCTCCTCCGTCCCACCGACAGGCTGGGCGAGCACCTCGGCCGGACGCGGCGAGAGCGCCCTGAGCACCCGCGCCTCCTGCGCCCAGACCCGCTCGCGGACCGGCTCGACGTCCGCGGGCTCGCGCACGTCGAGCACGTGCAGGTAGAGCGTGAACGAGGAGCGGTGCACCTCGACCACGACGGTGCCGGGCACCAGGGAGACGAGCTCGGCCACCATCACCAGCACCAGGTCGGACTCGCTGCGCAGCGGGACCCGGACCAGGGCGTTGCGCAGGTCGCGCGGGGGCCGCAGGACCGTCCAGGCGACCTGCAGGCTCGCCGTGACGACGTCGACGAGGAAGCGCCCGACGAGCACCAGCGTGCCGATCGGGCGGACCCGCACGTCGAGGTCGAGGGGCGGCAGCGGGAACAGCAGCAGCGCGGCGGTGGCGACCAGGACGCCGCCCACGAGCGACATCGCCGACCACGTGCCCCACAGCACCCACCACACCAGGGTCAGCCAGAGCACCATCGGCCACTGGACGTGCCGGCGGGCGCGCTGGGAGACCCGGCGGCGACGCGCGGCGTTCACCGGGCGGCCTCGTCGACCGCGCTGGTGTAGCTGCCGCGGTCCATCAGGTCGAGCGCCGCGCGCTCGGTGTAGGCGTAGAGCGGGCCGGCGACCACGGTGATCGCGACGCTGACCGCGACCAGGGCGGCCGCGGGCGCGGTCATCAGCACCGGCAGCCGGGTCGGCATGCCGTCGTCCTCGAGCCGCTGGTGCAGGTCGCGGTCGGGCCGGTCGCCGTCGACGATCGCACCGGCCTCGCGCACCTCGCCGGCGTCGTAGGACGTCGTGTCGAGCCGCACCTGGCCGCGCCGGCCGACGCTGGGTGAGTCGGCGGTCTGGACGCCGTCGGCGACGGCGAGCTCCTCGGCCATCGCGTGCGCCTCCTGCGGGGAGCGCCAGAACGCCAGCGACCAGCTCTTCGCGACGGCGTACAGGGTGAGCAGGCTGGTGACGGTGCCCGCGACGACGAGGGTCCAGGCCATCGCGCCGCCGTCGGCGATGCCGGCCTCGAGCAGGCCGACCTTGCCGATGAAGCCCGACAGCGGCGGGATGCCGGCCAGGTTCATGCCGGCGACGAAGAAGAGCACGCCGAGCAGCGGGAAGAGCCGCGCCAGCCCGCCGAGCCGGAGCAGGGCGGTGCTGCCGGCCTGCCGCTCGATGAGGCCGACGACGAGGAACAGCGCGGTCTGGATGGTGATGTGGTGCGCCACGTAGAACACCGCGCCCGCCATGCCGGCACCGCTGGCCAGGCCGATGCCGAAGATCATGTAGCCGATGTGGCTGACCAGGGTGAAGGAGAGCAGCCGCTTCATGTCGGACTGGGCGATCGCGCCGAGGATGCCGATCAGCATCGAGGCCATCGCGAAGACCATCAGCAGGGTGCGCAGCTCGCCGCCCGGGAAGAGCAGCGTCTCGGTGCGGATGATGGCGTACACGCCGACCTTGGTGAGCAGGCCCGCGAAGACGGCGGTGACCGGCGCGGGCGCGGTGGGGTAGCTGTCGGGCAGCCACAGCGACAGCGGGAACACCGCGGCCTTGATCGAGAACGTCACCAGCAGCAGCAGGTGCAGCATCAGCTGCGTGGCGTCGGGCAGGTCGTCGAGGCGGACAGCGATCTGGGCGAGGTTGAGCGTGCCGACCGCGGCGTAGATCGCGGCGATGGTGATGAGGAACAGCATCGAGGAGAGCGCGTTGACGACGACGTAGATCGTGCCGGCGCGGATCCGGCCGCCGGTGCCGCCGAGGGTCAGCAGCACGTAGCTGGCGAAGAGCAGGATCTCGAAGCTGACGAAGAGGTTGAACAGGTCGCCGGCGAGGAAGGCGTTGCTGACGCCGGCCACCAGGGTCAGGAACGTCGGGTGGTAGATCGAGACCGGCGCCGAGCGGTTGCTGTCGGAGATGCCCTGGCCGAGCGAGTACAGCAGGACGGCGAGGGTCACGATCGCCGAGACCAGCAGCATCAGCGCGGCCAGCCGGTCGGCGACCAGCGCGACCCCGAGCTCGCTCCAGCCGCCGAGCCAGACGACCTGCGGTCCCTCCTGGTCGACGACGACGAGGAGCACGGCGGCCACGACCACGACGAGCGCGAGGACGACGACGCTGACCAGCCGCTGCGCCTTCGGGTAGCGGAACAGCATCAGCGCGGCGCCCGACCCCAGCAGGGGCAGCAGCACCGGGAGCGGCACGAGGGAGGTGATCGTCATCGGGGTCCCCGGACGGTGGTCGGGCGGAGGCGGGTCGAGGTCGGGACCCGGGCGGGGTGGTCCACTACGAGCCCTCCTCTCGGGGGTCGTCGTCGTCCTGGCCGTCGGCGGTGAGGCCGTAGCTGTCGGACGTCGCGTCGTCGACGGCGAGGCTGCGGATCCGGGCGTCCTCGGTGTCGTCCTGGACGTCGTCGTGGCCGGTGAGCTGCCAGCTGCGGTGGGCCATGGCCAGGAGGAACGCCAGGGTGGCCAGGGTGATGACGATGGCGGTGAGGATCATCGCCTGGGGCAGCGGGTCGGACATCTCGTCGACCGAGGTGGAGCCGTAGAAGGCGGCGTCACCGGCCCGGCCCCCGGTCGAGAGCAGGGCGATGTTGACGCCGTTGCTCAGCAGCACCAGCCCGGCCAGGACCCGGGTCAGGCTGCGCTCGAGCAGCAGGTAGGCACCGCAGCCGACGAGGGCGCCGGCGACGAGCACGAGGGTGAGGTTGACCTCCATCAGGCGTCCACCTCCTGGCTCTCGGCCTCGCGCTGGGCGCGGAGGATCTGGCGGTCGAGGTTGGCGCCGAAGGTGCGCAGCAGGTCGAGCACCAGCCCCGTCACGACGAGGTAGACGCCGATGTCGAAGCCGACCGACGAGACCAGGTGCAGCTCGCCGAGCAGCGGCAGGTCCACGTAGACGTCGGCGGTCTGCAGCACCTCGCCCCCGAAGGCGACCGGGCCGAGGCCCGAGACGGCGGCGACGAAGAGGCCGGTGCCGATGATGACGCCGGCGTCGACGGGCAGCGCCTCGGCGAGCTCGTAGCGGCCGCCGGCGAGGTAGCGCACCATCAGCGCGAGGCCGGCGACCATGCCGGCCGCGAACCCGCCCCCGGGCAGGTTGTGCCCGGCGACGAGCAGGTAGACCGAGAAGACCATGATGCTGTGGAAGACCAGCCGGGTCACGACCTCGAAGACGATCGAGCGACGGTCGGGGCTCAGCGTGCCGGGGGCCGGCAGCCAGGTGCGGCGCACCCGGGTCGCGCCGGGCGCACCGGTCGTCTCGACGGTCTGCGGGTCTGCCTCGGCCAGGCGTCGGACGCCGCCGCTGCGGGTGTCGAGGAAGATCAGGCTCGCGACGCCGGTGGCGGCGACGACGAGCACCGAGATCTCCCCGAAGGTGTCCCACGCCCGGATGTCGACCAGGGTCACGTTGACGACGTTGCGGCCGTAGCCGAACTCGTAGGCGGCCTTGGCGAACCGCGTCGAGACGGCCTCGGTGGTGCGTGAGCTGCCGGCGACGACGAGGATCCCCGACACGACGGCGCCGATGACGCCGGCCAGGGCCATCCGCGCGTAGCGGACCGGCCGCAGCGGCCGGTCGGTGAAGTAGTCGGGCAGCCGCCGCAGCACGAGGACGACGACCACCAGCGCGACGGTCTCGACCAGGATCTGGGTGAGCGCGATGTCGGGGGCGCCGTGCAGGACGAACAGCAGCGCGCACCCGTAGCCGGTCACGCCGGCGAGGATGAACGCGCGCAGCCGCCGGCGCGAGCGCACCGTCATCACCGCCGCCACGACCATCACCAGGCCCACGACGGGCTGGCCCCAGCCGTCCCAGGCGACCACGCGCAGGTCGGGCCCGTCGAGGAGGGCGAGCACGAGCGCGGTCCCGGGGCCGGCCACGAGCACCAGCAGGATGATCGCGAGGTAGGCCGCCGCCGAGCCGCGCTGCACGGTGCCGGTGACCTCGACGGCCAGCCGGTCGATGTCGCGCAGGATCGCGCGGTACACGCGCCCGCCGGACATCGGCAGCTCGACGCGCTGCTGGAACGCGCAGAGCCCGTCGCGCACCGCGAAGAGGGCGAGGCCGACGGCCACGGTGGCGGCGGTCAGGAGCAGGGGCAGCTCGAGGCCGTGCCACAGCGCGAGGTACTCCTCGTGGTCGCCCGCGACGAGCTGCACGACGTAGGGGTCGAGCGCCGAGGTGAGCGCGGCACCGGCGAAGCCGAGGCCGAGGCCGAGCGTGGCGAGCAGCACCGGCCCCGCCGCGAACGGCGCGGGGAGCCCGGCGACCGGTGTCGGGGGGACGCCGGGCTTGGTCGCGAACGCGCCCCACAGGAAGCGGAGGGTGTAGGCGACGGTGAAGCTCGACCCGACCAGGACGCCGGCGAGCAGCAGCCAGCCGGCCCACGGCGCGACGCCGACCGGGTTGCCCGCGTGGGTGAGCTCAAGGAGCGCGGCCCACATCGTCTCCTTGCCGAGGAAGCCGACGAGCGGCGGCAGCCCGGCCATCGAGGCGCCGGCCAGCGCGGCGGCGACGGCGAGCACCGGCAGGCGGCGTCCGACACCGCTGAGGACGTGCAGGTCGCGGGTGCCGGTGAGCTTGTCGACGACGCCGACGGTGAGGAACAGGGTCGACTTGAACAGCGCGTGCGCCAGCACCAGCGCGGTGCCGGCCAGGGCGGCGGTGCGGCTGCCGATGGCCAGCACGACGAGCAGGAAGCCCAGCTGGCTGACGGTGCCGTGCGCCAGCAGCAGCTTCACGTCGATCTGGCGCAGCGCGCGCCAGCCGCCGGAGATCATCGTCACGACGCCGAGGGTCAGCAGCACCGGGCGCCAGCCGGGTACGTCGGCGAAGGCCGGGACGAGCAGCGCGACGAGGAGCAGCCCCGCCTTCACCATCGAGGCCGCGTGCAGGTAGGCGCTCACCGGGGTGGGCGCCGCCATCGCACCGGGCAGCCAGAACTGGAACGGGACGATCGCCGACTTGCTCAGCGCACCCACCAGGACCAGCCAGACCGCCACCGTGGTCGCGGTGCCCGACGGCGGGTCGGCCACGATCTCGGCGAGGGAGAAGGAGCCGGCCTCGGAGCCCAGCAGCAGCATCCCGACCAGCATCGCCAGCCCACCCAGCGTGGTGACGAGCAGTGCCTGGATGGCGGCCCGCCGGCTGGCCCGGTGGGTCGGGTTGAACCCGATCAACAGGAAGGAGGAGATCGTGGTGAGCTCCCAGAACACGAAGAGCAGGAGCAGGTTGTCGGAGAGGACCAGCCCGAGCATCGCGCCGACGAACGCCGCGAAGTTGCTGGCGAAGCCGACCAGGCCGGGGGCGCCGTCGTCGAAGTACCAGGCGCAGTAGGCCAGCACGACCACCCCGACGCCGGCGACGATGAGGACCATCAGCCAGCGCAGCGCGTCGAGGGTCAGGTCGACCCCGAACCCGAGGGAGGGGATCCACCGCGTCGTCTCGGTCAGGACGCCGCCGTCGAGCACCTCGGGGCCCTGCGCGACCGCCCAGGCCACCGCGACGAGCGGGACCAGGGCGAGCACCAGGAAGGCGCGACGGCCCAGCCACCGCACCAACCCGGGCGCGACGGCCGCAGCAACGCCGTGGGCCAGGACGAGAGCGAGCAGGGGGTCGGCCTTCCAGAGGTCGATCGGACGCGCTGCCCGGGGACGGTGCTGGGCGCGGGAGGAGGCCGCCGGGGTTCCCAGCGACCACGAGGTCAGTTTACAAGGAGCGCGGGTGCGCTCCCGACGTCGCCCACCGCGGCGGGACGCGGACGGATTCCGTCCGCGAGGCGCCGTAGCGTCGTCCCATGACGACCCCTCCCCCGTGGGAGCCGCCGCTGGCCGGCTCCGAGGCCGAGCAGCTGGTCGGCGCGATCGACCGGATGCGGGCGACGTTCCGCTGGAAGACCGACGGCCTCGACGCGGCCGGGCTCGCCACGACCATCGGCGCTTCGTCGCTCACCCTGGGCGGGCTGCTCAAGCACCTGGCGGTCACAGAGGACTTCCACTCCACGGTCAAGCTGAGCGGGGAGCCGCTCGGCGAGCCGTGGGCGAGCACCGGGTGGGACGGGAGCAACGACTGGGACTTCACCAGTGCCGCCGACGACGCCCCCGACGTCCTCCTCGCGCTGTACGACGGCGCGGTGGCCCGCTCGCGGGAGCGGTTCGCGGCGGCGCTGCGGGCCGGCGGCACCGACCAGCCGGTGCACGCGAGCGACGGCGAGGGTCACCACGCCTCGTTGCGGCGGCTGCTGTGCGACCTGCTCGAGGAGTACGGACGCCACACCGGCCACGCCGACCTGCTGCGCGAGGCCGTCGACGGCCGCACCGGCGAGGACCCGGACCCCGCCTGGACCCCGCCGGGCTCCTGAGGTATCCCGGCCCGACCTCGGCGCTCCTCCCCGTGGAGGGGGCGAGACTCGTCCCCGGGAAGGCACCCGTGAAGTCATCCGAGAAGTCAGCCGTCACGTCGGTCGTGAGGTCGTTCGTCCTCGCCCCCACCCTCGCCGCCGTCGTGACCGGCGGGGTCGCGCTCGCCGTCGTGGGCCCGGGCCCGGCCGCCCAGGCCGCCCAGGCCGCCCAGGCCGCCCAGGCCGCGCCGGCGCGCGCCGCCGTCACCGTGACCATCACCGCGGAGGGCACCGACATGTCCGGCGTCGTGAGCAGCACCCGCCCGGGGCTCTGCGCGGCCGACCGGACCGTCAAGGTCTTCAAGCTCGTGGACGGCGAGCCGCACCTGTGGGCCTCCGACACCACCAGCCTCCAGGGCACCAGCTGGGTCTGGTCGACCGGCAACACCGGCACCGAGGGCCGGTTCTTCGCCAAGGTCGGCCCCCGGCCCGGCTGCCGGGGCGACGTGAGCCCGACGATCCGGGTCCGCCGCAACCCCTGAGCCGACCGCTCCCTCCGCGGACGCCGTCCGTCCGGGTTCGGTCGTAGCGTGCGGTCATGGCCATCGCCCGCTTCCCGACCACCGTCCTCGACTGCCCGGACGCCGGCGTCCTCGCCCGGTTCTACGGCGCCCTGCTCGACTGGGAGGTGCGCGACGAGGGCGACTGGTTCGAGGTGCGGGCCGACTACGGCGCGTGCCTGTGCTTCCAGCGGGTCGACGACTACCGCCGTCCGACCTGGCCGAGCCAGGAGGTGCCGCAGCAGAGCCACCTCGACGTGGTGGTCGACGACCTCGACGTCGCCGAGCGGGCCGTCGTCGACCTCGGCGCGACCCTCCACCCG
Organism: Nocardioides sp. S-1144; assembly: GCF_005954645.2. NCBI lineage: Bacteria > Bacillati > Actinomycetota > Actinomycetes > Propionibacteriales > Nocardioidaceae > Nocardioides > Nocardioides dongxiaopingii. The sequence goes on along the minus strand of NZ_CP040695.2, from coordinate 1,088,046 downwards.
CACCAGCCCGGCACGACCTTCCGGGTCTTCCTCGACCCGGCCGGGCACCCGTTCTGCCTGTGCCTGGGCTGACCTGACCGACCTGGCCGACCTGCCCCTGCCGGGGCGGGCCGGGGCGGGCCTCAGCCGACGATGGTCGTCAGCGGCACCGTGTGCACGAACCCGTCCGCGCGCACCTGAACGAAGAGCCGGTAGGTGCCCGGGAGGTCGAAGGAGGTGTGGAAGGTGAGCTCGCTGCCGGCGTCGGTCGTGGTCGGCGCCCCGATCGGGTGCGCGTGCACGAAGGCGCCGGTCTCGACGTCGAAGCCGGTGAGGTGGGCGTAGGAGCCGAGGTAGGTCCCCAGGTTCAGCACCCCGGAGGCGCCGTCGCTGACGGTCATCACGAACTGCGAGTCCACCCCCGCCGGGAGCGTCTCCGGGCCGGCGATGGTCACCACGCCGTCGGAGGCGGTGCTGGCGGGTGCCTGGCCGGTCGGCGGCGGCGTCCCCTCGACCAGGGCGCGCGCCCCGAGGACGACGTGGCTGCCGTCCTCCTGCGCGGCCGGCAGGAACTCCGCCACCACCCGGTACTCGCCGGGGTCGGCGACGTCGACCCGCGCGCTCCAGGTGCCGTCGTCCCCGAGCACCGGGTGCAGGTGGCGGAAGTCGGTCAGGTCGTCGCGCACCACGTACAGGTGCAGCAGCTTGGTCTGCTCCTCGACGTAGTCGGTGACCGCGTCGCCCCGGGAGTCGAGGATCCGGAAGGTCAGGTCGCCGGGCTCGCGGGACACGTCGGGGAACTGGAGCTCGGCGAGGCGGTACCCGCCGGCGTCGGCGGTGGTGCCGTCGCCGACGAGCGTCGTGTGCGTGTGCTGCTGGCCGGCCTCGGCCGGGGAGAGCACCTGGCGGCCCTCCTCGACCTCCGGCTCGCCGGAGCAGCCGGCCACCCCGAGCACCAGCACCGCGAGCGCCGCGACGGCGCGTCCTGACCATGTCCTGCTCATCAGCCCACCTCGAAGGTGACAGTAGTGACGGGGTTCTCGAACTCGCTGGCGCGCAGGCTGACCTGCACCTCCCACGTGCCGGCCGACGGCACGACCGTCTCGACCACGTAGGTGCCGGCGGCGACCGGCAGCACCGGCTGCTCGCCGAGGTCGACGGCGCCGTCGGCCGAGCGGATGGCCACCGAGGGCGCAGCGAAGCCGTCGACCGGGTCGCCGGCCTGGTCCTGCACCTGGACCGTGACCGTGTTGGGGCCGCGGGTGCCCGGGACCATCGTGGCGAGCACCTTCGCGTCGGCGAGCACGCCGACCTCGACGCGCGAGGCCACCGGTGCGCGGGTCGTCGCGTCCTCGCGGGGCGACTGGTTCGTCAGGAACCCGGTCACCCCCAGCAGGACGACGAGCAGCGCCGTCTCGACGCGCACGGCGCGGCCCACGTGCAGCACCGCACCGCGGCGGGCGGAGTGGCCGACCCCGCCGACGACGGCCGGCAGGAGCCGGAACCGGTTGTAGCCGGCGACCAGCGCGACGACGGCGGCGACGGCCACCTTGACGAGCAGCAGCCGCCCGTACGTCGTGTCGAACAGGGGGCCCCACCCGCCGAGGATCCGCCAGCCCATCAGCGCGCCGGTCACCGCGAGCAGGCCGAGCAGGCCCGCGGCCACCGTCGAGAACCGGCTCAGGACGAGAGCGGCGTCGCGCTCGCGCCCGCTCAGCGAGCGCAGCGTGAGGGCCAGGCCGACCAGGCCCCCCAGCCAGGTGGAGCCGGCCGCGAGGTGCAGCAGGTCGGTCGTGGTGACCAGCCAGACCGGTTCGATGGTGCGGGAGTGCCCGACCAGGGCCGGTGACAGGACCGCCACGGCGGCGGCGAGGACGGCCACTCGGCGCCGGGTCGCGGTGACCCCGAGGCCGGTGAGCGCGACCAGCAGCCCGCCGGCCTGGAGGGCCAGGACCAGCAGGTCGTCGCCGACGAACTCGAGGTCGACGGCGGTGGACTCGCCGAGCTGGTGGAGCCCCAGGCCCTGCTGGTAGGCACCGGCCAGCGGGACGGCGGCGGTGGCGGCCAGGACGGCGAGCCCGGCGGCCGACCACAGCACCGTCGTGAGCCGGCGGCGCACGGCCTCGTCGACCCGGACGCCGGCCAGGGCCCACGCCAGGAACAGCACGAGACCGGCCGCGGTCAGCAGCCCGACGTAGCCCAGGCCCTGGACGACGCTCAGCACCGTCCGGACCTGGCCGGGGTCGGTCTCCGGCACCTTGGGTGCCGCGACCTCCGGGCTCGCGGACCCGACGGAGAAGGTCAGCGATCCCGCGATCGGGTGGCCGTCGGCCGAGATCGCCCGCCACACCACGACGTAGGTGCCGTCGTCGAGGGTGTCGGGCAGGTCGGCGACGACCTCCGTGTCGCTGCTGGAGGCCTCGGCGTCGACGGGGTCGCCGGCGGCGTCGAAGACCAGGACGCCGTCGGCCGGCAGCGACACGGCCTCGTCGAAGATGAACGTGACGACGTCGGGCGTGCTCGCCAGCACCTCACCCTCGGCGGGGTCGCTGCTGACCAGCGTGGCGTGGGCGGAGGCCGGTGCCGCCGTCCCCACGACCAGCAGGAGGACGGCGAGCACCAGTCCCGCGGCTCCGAGGAGCCGCGGGACCGGTCCTCGACTCACGCGGTGGTGCTGCGTCCGCGCAGGAGCGCGAAGCCACCGACGAGGATGCCCGCGACGCCGGCGACCAGGCCGGCGATCGCGAGGCCGTTGCCGGAGTCGTCGCCCGACGCCTCGGCGGCCGGCTCGCCGGAGGCCTCGGTGTCGCTCGAGGTCTCCGCGGAGGTCTCCTCGGCGGTCTCGTCGGCCGCCTCGTCGCCACCGCCGTGGGCGTCGGCGCCGGCCGCGGTCACGACGAACGCCGGGGCCGGGCTCTCGAGGTCGTCCTCGGACTGGCCCTCGGCCGGAATCTCGGTCCAGGGCGTCTCGCCCTTCTCGCACGTCTGGATCGTCGGGAAGGCCAGGTCGGCGCCCTCGGCGTCCTCGGGAAGCTGCACCTGGACATCGAAGGTGTCGCGGTAGCCGTCGGGCAGCGGCGTCCTCGCGGTGTAGGTCACCGTCGAGACCCGCTCGGTGAGCTCGTTGCCGTGGGCGTCGGTGACCGGCGGGTCCAGCTTCTCGACGGTCTTCTCGACGTCGTAGTAGTCGTTGCGGGTCGGGGTCGCGGCGTTGATCCCCTCGGGGATCTGGATCGCGATCGACGTCGTCGGGGAGCCCTCGCAGCCGTGGCCGACGCTGAAGGTCAGCACCGTGTAGGCGCCGGCGGCGGTGTCGGACGGCGTCACGGTGACGTGGGCGGAGGCCGGGGCCACGAGGCCCAGGGCGAGAACGGAGGTGCCGGCGGCGGTGGCGCCGAGGCGCGCGAGGGTGCGTCGGGTGGTCATGGTGGTTCCTTCGTCGAGGGTGCAGCGAACGCTGCGGAGGATGGTCGGGCGGGGAGCACCTGACCGTCCGTCGACGCGGCGGCGGAGGTCAGGCGGGGGCGGGGACCACCGGTGGGCCGCGCCGCGGCGCGGCCGAGACGACGAAGCGGGTGAGCAGCGCGGCCGGGGCCGGCACCGGCGCCGGCACCAGGCGCAGCGACGGGAGCGGGGGCAGCTGCTGACGGGTCCAGCTGACGACGACCTCGACCGCGCGGGTCCGCAGCTCCCAGGCGACGGCGGTGACCAGACCCCCCGCGACGTGCACGGCCAGCATCCGCGGGTCGAGCACGGCGTGGACGTGGTGGTGCAGGGGGTCGCCCCCCGTCGTCGCGGTCGGGGTGAGCGCGGTGATCCACGCGTGCAGCAGCAGCTGCGCGGCGACCAGGGCGGGCAGCGCCACCAGCGGGCGGACGCGGCCCCGCAGCACCAGCAGCCCGGCGCCGAGGACGACGACCGCCATCGCGGCGAGCCAGGTCGCCGAGGGCAGGGTGCCGCCGGCCCACACGTGGCCCAGGGCCAGGACGCCGGTGACCTCGACGGTCGTCACCGCGGCGCGGAGGGTGACACCCTCGCGCGGCAGGACCCGGACCGTCAGCACCCGCTCATTCTGCCCGTTCGGACGCCGTCGCGCTGCGTCGGGGCGGAACTCCCGGCGCCCCGGGCCGCGCGGGTGTGGTGCTCACCGGGCGGCGACGAGGGTCCGCGCCGTCGGCCGGAGCCGGGCGGCGGGCGCCTCGGCGGTGCGGCGGGAGATGTTGAGCAGGAGGCCCACGGCGAGCATCGAGGCGAACATCGAGCTGCCGCCGTAGGACACGAAGGGCAGCGGGACGCCGGTGACCGGCATGATTCCCAGGCACATGCCGATGTTCTGGAAGGCCTGGAACCCGAACCAGCAGGCGATGCCGGCGGCGGCGACCCGGCCGAAGACGTCGTCGGTGCGCTGGGCGATCCGCAGCGCGCGCCACAGCACGACGCCGAGCAGCGCGATGATCAAGCCGGCCCCGACCAGGCCGAGCTCCTCGCCGGCGACGGTGAAGACGAAGTCGGTGTGCTGCTCGGGGACGAAGCCGGACCGGGTCTGCGAGCCGTTGAACAGGCCCTGGCCGAACAGCCCGCCGTTGCCGACGGCGATCCGGGCCTGCTCCACGTTGTAGCCGGCCCCGCGCGGGTCGAGGTCGGGGTCGATGAAGGCCAGGAAGCGGTCGACCTGGTAGTCCTCGAGGACCCCGGCCGTGACCGCGGCGACGACCCCGACGACCCCGCCGGCGCCGAGCATCGCGAGCCAGCGCCGCGGCGTCCCCATCGCGGCCAGCACGCCGAACACGGTCGCGGAGAGCACCAGCATGGTCCCGAGGTCGGGCTGGAGCAGGATCAGCACGGCCGGCAGACCGGCGATGAGCAGCAGCAGGACGACGTCGCCCAGGCCGATCCGCCCGCGGCGGCGTCCCTCCGAGCGCTCGGCGACGACCAGGGCCATGCCGATGACGACGGCGAGCTTGGCGAACTCCGACGGCTGGATCGACATCCCGCCGACCATCAGCCACGACTTCGAGCCGTTGACGACCGAGCCCATCGTGAGCACGAGCACCAGCCCGCCGACCGAGGCGACGTAGACCAGCGGCGCGACGATCCGCACCCACCGGTGGTCGGTCATCAGGACGACGACCAGCAGGCCGAGCCCGATGGCGACGTTGACGATCTGCTTCTGCAGGTAGGCACGCGGGTCGCCGCCGGTGAGGTCGGCCCGGGCGCTGGTCGCCGACCAGACCAGGACGCAGCCGACCACGCTGAGCGCGACGACGGCGACGAGCAGCAGCCGGTCGAGGCCGGGCACGGTCTTCACTGGTCGTCCCCCACTGGTCGGTTCACTGGCGGTCGGTTCACTGCTGGTCGGTTCACTGGTCGTCGGTCCGGATCGCGGGCGGCAGGATCGAGCCGTCGTCCTGGAAGACCGGCAGGTCGCGCGGCAGCGTGGTGCCGGGCACGGCGGCCCGGTCGGGCACGACGCGGTCCTCCTGGACGCCGTACAGCGACTCCCAGATCTTGCGGACCGCCGGGCCGGAGGTGCCCGAGCCGGTGCCGCCCTGGCTGACCATCATCACCACGACGTAGTCGTCGGAGTACGACGCGACCCACGAGGTCGACTGCTTGCCGTAGACCTCGGCGGAGCCGGTCTTGGAGCGGATCTCGACCTCGTCGAGCGGGAAGCCGGCCATCCGCCACGCCATCGTGCCCTGGCGGGTGACTCCCTTGAGGGCGTCGTCGATGTAGCCGATCACGCGGTCGGGGACGTCGACGGTCCCGGCCTTGCGCGGCTTGATGTCGCGCACGACGGTGCCGTCGGCGGCGACGACCGCCCGGGCGACCCGCGGCTCGTAGAGCGTCCCGCCGTTGGCGATCGCGCCGTAGGCCCGGGCGAGCTGGAGCGGGGTGACGATGGTGTCGCCCTGCCCGATCGCGAAGTTCACCGCGTCGCCGGCGCGGTAGGCGAAGCCCTCGACGCAGAACTCGCGGGCGAAGGTGTAGACGAAGTCGGAGGTGTCGGCGTCCTGGGGCTTGTCGGCGATCCCGCAGTAGTACTTCTTCATCGACTGGTAGTAGGCCCGCTTCCAGCGGCGGTCGGCGATCCGGCCGGGCGCCTCACCGGGGAGGTCGATGCCGGTCTCGCGGCCGAAGCCGAACTTCTTGGCCTCCTCGACCAGCGGGTCCTGGGCGTCGACGTCGTCGACGTCGGAGCCGTAGCGCTGCCAGTAGTCGAGCCCGATCCGGTAGAAGAAGGTGTTGCACGAGACCTCGAGCGCCTTGGCGAAGGAGATGTAGCCGTAGGCGCCGGACTCGTAGTTCTTGAAGTCGCGGTTGCCGACGGCCAGCGAGGAGGAGCAGTTGAGCCGGGTGTCCTCGTCGTAGCCGTGGGTGAGCGCGCCGGCGGTCATGAACGGCTTCCACGTCGAGCCGGGCGCGTACTGGCCCTGCGTGGCCCGGCTGAGCAGCGGCGTGCCGGCCTTCTCGGAGTAGAGCTCGGCGAGCTGCTTCTTGGTGATGCCGCCGACCCACACCGAGGGGTCGTACGTCGGCTGGCTGGCCGCGGCGACGACCCGGCCGGTGTCGGCCTCGAGCACGATCGCGGCGCCCGCGTCGGCGACGTAGTTGCGGCCGGTGACGGTGTCGCGGGTGGCGCGGGCGGTGGTGATGGTCTCGTGAAGCTGCTGCTCCACGACGCCCTGGACCTTCGCGTCGATGGAGGTGACCAGGGTGTCGCCCGGCTGGGCCTCGACCCGCTCCTCGTCGCCCATCACGCGCCCCATCGAGTCGACCTCGACCCGGTCGTAGCCGGGCATGCCGCGCAGCCACTGGTCGTACTGCTGCTCGATGCCGGCGCGCCCGACGACCGAGGCGCCGTTGACCGAGCGGTCGCCGTTGCCCTCGGCGGTGTCGAGCTCCTCCTCGGTGATCGGGCTGAGGTAGCCGAGCAGGTGGGCGGCGTTGATCCCGAAGGGCTGCGGGTAGGCGCGCACGCTCTGCTGGTCGACGACGACGCCCGGGTAGTCCTCGGGCTGCTCGCGCAGCTGCTGGGCCCGGGGCTGGGCGAGGTCCTCGGCGACGGGCACCGGCTGGTAGGGCGAGCCGTTCCAGCACACGCCCGGCTCCGAGCCCTCGGCACCGCAGCTGACCAGCTTCTTCTCGATCCGGCCCGGCTTGACGTCGATCACCCGGCCCACCCGCCGCACCAGGGTCCGACGGTCCTTCTGGTCGAGCTTGTCGAGCACGTTGCGGTCGAGCGAGACGACCCACGTCAGGCGGTTGGTGACGAGGGGCCGGCCCTGGTCGTCGACGATCAGGCCGCGGGTCGGCTGCACGACGATCTCGCGCACCGACTGCGCGGCGGCCCGGCCCTGGTACTCGGCGCCGCTGACGACCTGCAGGTAGTACAGGCGCACCAGGAGCGTCGCGAAGAGCGAGAAGACCAGCGCCTGGATGACGATCAGCCGCAGCCGGCTGCGGCTCGCGGAGGACGCGGCGGCGCTCACGTGGCCAGCGCCGCGGGGTCGAGGCGGGTCAGGGCGCGCATCACGACCGGGACCACGAACGCGGCGAGGACCAGGTCCCACACGACGCCGGCCAGCACCACCTCGAGCAGGTCCGGCACCCCGGCGCCCGGGTCGAGCAGCAACCCGGTCAGCGCGAACAGCGAGGAGCCGAGGAACGAGCAGGCGGCGACGGCGGCGAGCGCGCCGCCCACCCCGGCCGGCGCGTCCTGGCGGACCCGGCCGGCGACGTAGCCGACGACGAGCAGCGCCAGCGCCCACCGGCCGGCGGCGTGGTCGGCGGGGGGCGCGAGGTCGAGCAGCAGGCCGGCACCGAAGCCGAGGACCATCCCGAAGTGCGCGCCGCGGGCGAGCCCCGCGGCGACCACGACGAGCAGGACGACGTTCGGCCCGACGCCGTGCCAGGCCAGGTGCGGGAAGACGGTGGTCTGCAGCACGAGCGCCACGGCCGCGGCGAGCGCGACGAAGGCGACCCGCACGGTGGAGAGGCCGGTCATCGCAGGCTCCCGTCGGCCTCGACGACGGCGCGGTCGCTGCGGGTGCCCGACGGCACCGCGACCCCGACGAGGTCGAGCGCGGCGAAGTCCACGAACGGGTCGATCACCGCGCGCTGGCTGGTCTCGCGGACGCTGTTGTAGACCGAGACGACCTCGCCGACGGGGACGCCGGCCAGGTAGGGGCTGTCGCCGTTGCGGCTCCCCCACGTGACCACGACGTCCCGCTCACGCGGGACGACGGTCTGGTCGACGAGCTCCAGGTCGAGACGGGCGTCGTCGCCGAGCTCGCCGCGGCCGGTGAGGAAGCCCAGCTCCATGTCGGCCGCGACCCGCGCGCCGACGGCGGAGTCGGGGTCGACGACGAGCAGGACGGTGGCGGTGGTGCTGGTGACGCGCAGGACGCGGCCCACCAGGCCGTCGTTGTTGAGGACGGTCAGGTCGGGGGTGATGCCCGAGCTGGAGCCGGCGTCGATGGTGACGGTGGCCGAGAAGGACTGGGAGGCGCCGATGCCGATGACGCGGGCCGGCACGAGCGCGGTGCCGAGGTCGGTGGCGGCGGCGGTGAGGCCCTCGAACTCGGCGAGCCGGTTGCGGTCGAGGTCGGTGGTGCGGACCTGCGAGCGCAGCTGGTCGTTCTCGGCCTCGAGCGAGGCGAGCTCGCCGCGCATCTGGTCCTTGTCCTCGAACCACCCGGGCAGCTCGACGAACGGGCGCACGGCCCCGGCGGTGAAGGACTGCGCGGGTCCGACGACCTCGCCGACGGCGCGGCGGGCCGGGTCGAGCACCGAGCCGCTCTGGTCGAGCACCATCAGGCTGGCGCAGGCCAGGACCAGCGCGAGGACGAGCGAGCGCGGCGGCGTGCCGCGCCCGGGCTCACCGCCCTCGTTGCGGGCCAGGCCGTAGCGGCGCTGGGGGAAGGGCTTCATCGGTGCCGCCTGTTGTCGGCGACGAGCACCTGCTGCAGCGCCTCGAACTCCTCGACGCACCGGCCGGCACCGAGCGCGACCGCGAGCAGGGGCTTCTCGGCGACGTGGACCGGCATCCCGGTCTCGTGGCGCAACCGCTCGTCGAGGCCGCGGAGCAACGCGCCGCCGCCGGTCAGCACGATGCCGCGGTCCATGATGTCGCCGGCCAGCTCGGGCGGGGTCTGGTCGAGGGTCACGCGCACGGCGTCGACGATGGCGTGCAGCGGCTCCTCGATCGCGTGCCGGATCTGGGTCGCGCTGACCTCGATGGTGCGGGGCAGCCCGCTGACCAGGTCGCGGCCGCGCACCTCGGCGACCGGCTCGTCGGTCGCGGGGAAGGCCGACCCGAGGGTCATCTTGACCTCCTCGGCGGTGCGCTCCCCCAGCATCAGCGAGTGCTCCTTCTTCATCCAGCTCACGATCGCCTGGTCGAGCTCGTCGCCGGCGGTGCGGATGGAGAGGCTGGTGACGATCCCGCCGAGCGAGATCACCGCGACCTCGGTGGTGCCGCCACCGACGTCGACGACCATGTTGCCGGTCGGCTGGTGCACGGGCAGCCCGGCGCCGATCGCGGCGGCCATCGGCTCCTCGACGATGTAGACCCGGCGGGCGCCGGCCTGGTAGCCGGCCTCCTTGACCGCGCGCTGCTCGACGGCGGTGATGCCGGAGGGCACGCAGATGACCATGCGGGGCTTGGCGAAGTAGCGGCGGCGGTGCACGCGCTGGATGAAGTGGCGCAGCATCTGCTCGGTGGCGTCGAAGTCGGCGATGACGCCGTCCTTGAGCGGGCGCAGCGCGGTGATGTTGTCGGGCGTGCGCCCGACCATCCGCTTGGCCTCGTGGCCGACGGCCAGCACCTCGCCGGTGGTGTCGTTGAGCGCGACCACGCTCGGCTCGTCGAGGACCACGCCCTTGCGCCGGACGTAGACCAGCGTGTTGGCGGTGCCGAGATCGACGGCCATGTCGCGGCCGATGATGCTGTTCGCCATGCGCGCGCGCCTCACTGCTCGTGCGCGATCCGGGGAAGGAGGCAGGACGCGCGCACGGACGCCCTACCCGGTAGCGAGCGTAAGCAGTGGGACGGGTGTGACGCCGGAGGCGCGTGGGGTGTGTCGCGACCGGCGTGGTCGCGCGCGGTCAGCCCAGGGTGGGGAACCAGAGCGCGATCTCGCGCTCGGCCGACTCCGTCGAGTCGGAGGCGTGCACCAGGTTCTCGCGGTTGGAGAGCGACAGGTCGCCGCGGATGGTGCCCGGAGCGGCCTTGCGGCCGTCGGTGGCGCCGTTGATCGCGCGGACGACGTCGATCGCCTCGTCGCCCTCGAGCACGAGCGCGACGAGCGGGCCGCTGGTGGCGAACGCGCGCAGCGGCGGGTAGAAGTCGCGCTCCACGTGCTCGGCGTAGTGCTGGTCGGCCATCTCGCCGTCGATGGCGCGGTGCTGCATCGCGACGATCGTCAGGCCCTTGGCCTCGAACCGCGACAGGACCTCCCCGACCAGTCCGCGGCGGACGGTGTCGGGCTTGAGGAGGACGAGGGTGCGCTGCGTCATACCGGGCAGCGTAGTGCTCCCCCTCCGGGCACCGTGACGCGGTGATCCGGATCCCGGTGGTGGCGGATCCCCGTCGTGGCGATCCCCGTCGTGGCGGATCCCGGTCGTGGCGGATCCCGGTCGTGGCGGATCCCGGTCGTGGCGGATCCCGGTCGTGGCGGATCCCGGTCGTGGCGGATCCCGGTCGTGGCGGATCCCGGTCGTGGCGGAGGCGCTAGGCGAAGGACGCGGCGCGGGCCACGACGTCGGCCGGGACGTCGGCGTGGGAGTCCGCGCCCGAGACCGGACCGGAGGAGACCCGGCGCAGCGGGATCACGCCGCCCCAGACGCCGGCCTCGACGTCCTCGGGGTCGTCGACCGGACCCTCGGCACGCTTCTTCATCGACGCCTCGCGCAGCGCGACCGCGAGCACCGAGGTGGCGGCCAGCTCCTTGCGGGTGCTCGCCCGCAGCGTGGCGGACCGGCCCGGCACCATGTGGTCGACCGTGAGGGCGAGCGCGTGCGCCTTCTCGTCCGGGTCCCGCACGATGCGAGCCGGACCGATCGCGACGACCGAGCGGTAGTTCATCGAGTGGTGGAACCCGGAGCGGGCCGCGACCAGCCCGTCGAGCTCGGTGACGGTGACGCAGATCGTCGTGGACTCCGCACCGGTCAGCCAGCGCGCCGCGACCGAGCCGTGGATGTAGAGGGTCCCCTCGTCGTCGGGGCCGTCCGGGTCGACCGCGAACGCGACCGGCAGCACGACCGGGTGGTCGCCGACGTTGACCCCGACGTGGGCGACGAGGGCGTCGTCCAGGAGGGCGAACATCTCGGCACGGTCGGCCAGCGCGCGGTTGTTGCCGCGGCGCACGGTGGTGCGCTCGGTCGGGGACAGGGGCGGTGACGGGTTGGTCGGCGGGGGCGTGCTCACGGGTCTAGGGTGACACCGAAGTGGCCTGCACGAACGGGCCACTTCCCCGCCAGTCGAACAGGACACTCCGTGCCCGACCTCCCCGTCGTCCTCGACCGCACGACGTCCGACCCGCTGCACCGCCAGCTATCGGCCCGGGTGCGCGACCTGGTGGCCGACGGCGTCCTGCCCCGCGGCGCCCGGCTGCCGAGCTCGCGCGCCCTCGCCGCCGACCTCGGCGTCTCCCGCTCGGTCACCGAACAGGCCTACGACCAGCTGCTCGCCGAGGGCTGGCTGGAGACGCGCCGCGGCTCGGGCACCTACGTCGCCACGGCCGGCCACGCGACCGCGGCTGCTCCCCCGCGCCGGTCCGCCCCGGCCGCACCGCCGCTGGTCCGCCTCGACGCCGGCACCCCGTGGATCGACCCGCGCCACGGGGCCGGCTGGCGGCGGGCGTGGCGGGAGGTGTCGGCGGCCACCCCGCCCCGCGGGTACGACGACGCCCGCGGGCTGCCCGAGCTGCGCGCCGCCCTCGCCGAGCGGATCGGCCGGACCCGCGGCCTGCGCGTCGACCCCGACGAGGTGCTGGTCACCGGCGGCACCACCGACGGGCTGCGCCACCTCCTCGACGTCCTGGCGCCCGGCTCGGTGGCGCTCGAGGACCCCGGCTACCGCGCGGCCGTCGAGACGGTGCGCGCCGCGGGTCGTGACGTCGTCGACCTCCCCGCCGGACGTCCGGTCACCGACCTGCGCGGCAGCGCGGCCGCCTACGTCACCCCGGCCCACCAGCACCCGCTGGGCCTGGTGATGTCGGCCCCGGACCGGCTCACCCTGCTCGCCTCGGCGCACACCGCCGCGGCGGTCGTCGTGGAGGACGACTACGACTCCGAGTTCCGCTACGACGTGGCCCCGGTGCCGGCCCTGGCCGCGCTCGACCGTCGCCGCGTCGCCTACGTCGGGACGGCGTCGAAGTCGGTCGCGCCCAGCCTCCGGCTGGGCTGGGTGGTCCCGCCGCCCGACCTGCTCGACACCGTCTGCCGTCGGCGCAGCGCCCGGCACGACGGCGTCTCGTGGCCGGTGCAGCGGGCGTTCGTGGCGCTGCTGCGCGACGGGTACGTCGACAAGGTGGTCCGCTCGGCCCGCCGGGTCTACGCCGAGCGCGCCCCCCGGGTGGCCGAGGTGCTGGCACCGTGCGCGATGCCGGCCGGACCGAGCGCCGGCATGTACTCCACCTGGCTGGTCGACCAGCGGCGCGCCCTGGCCGCCCGGGACGCGGCGCGGCGGGCCGGCTTCGACGTCCCGCTGCTCACCGACTACACGCGGGGTTCGGGACTGACCGGCCTGGTCGTCGGCTTCGGCGGCGTCACCGACGCCGAGCTCGACCGGGCGCTGGCGGCCCTGCGCCGCGGCCTCGAGGCCGGGTGAGGGGTCAGCTGCCCTGCTGGGCGTCGAACGCGGCGTAGGCGGCCGCCCGCTCGCGCTCGATCTTCACGCCCAGGAAGTACGCGGTCGCCCACAGCAGGGCGAACAGCCCACCGAGGAAGAACATCGTCGCGACCAGGAACCCCAGGCCGACGGCGGCCACCTGGATCGCCCACCCGAGCGCGTAGCCCCACTCCTTGCGCAGCATCCCGGCCACGACCAGCGACGCGACGGCCAGGCCGATCCCGATCGGCAGCGCGGTGCCGGGCGCGACGTCGGCGACGGTGATCATCACCGGCGTGCTCAGCCCGAGCGTGATCGCCTCGAGCGACAGCACGGCGGCGCACATGCCGCGCCGCGGTGAGCGGGTGCGCTCGCTCACGCCGACCGGCCCTTCAGCAGCGCGCGGGCCTCCCCGACGGTGACGACCGATCCGGTGACCAGCACGGCGCCGGAGCTCAGCGAGCTGCTCAGCACCTCCCCGGCCTCGGCGAGGGTCGCGGCCTGCTCGATCGCCTCGGCCAGCCGCGGCTCGACGGTGACTCGGTCCTCGCCGAACACCTCGACGGCGATCTTGGCGAGGTCGGCGGCCGCGAGTGCCCGCTCGGTCGAGCTCTGGGTGCACACGACGTGGTCGAGGTGCGGCTCGAAGGCCGCCAGCAGCGCCTCGGCGTCCTTGTCGTTCATCACGCCGACGACGCCGATGATCGGGTCGAGCTGGAAGGAGTCCTCCAGCGCCGCGGCGGTGGCCTCGGCGCCGTGCGGGTTGTGGGCGGCGTCGAGGATGACGGTCGGGCTGCGCCGGATGACCTCGAGCCGCCCGGGCGAGCTGACCTCGGCGAAGGCCGCGCGCACGATGTCGTCGTCGAGGGCCTGGTCGCCGCCGAACGCCTCCACGGCGGCGAGCGCCACGGCGGCGTTCTGCGCCTGGTGCGCCCCGAACAGCGGGATGAAGACGTCGTCGTAGCGGGCGCGGATCCCCTGGAGCGAGACGACCTGGCCACCCACGGCGGCGGAGCGGGCCGCGACCCCGAAGTCGGTGCCCTCGCGCAGCACGCTGGCCCCCACCTCGGCGGCCCGCTCGGCGATCACGGCGGCGACGTCCGGCTCCTGGGTGGCCGAGACCACCACGGAGCCGGGCTTGATGATGCCGACCTTCTCCTGCGCGATCGAGGCCGGCGTGTCACCGAGGTAGCGCGAGTGGTCGACGGCGATCGGCAGCAGCACCGCGACGTCGGCGTCGATGACGTTGGTGGCGTCCCAGGCCCCGCCCATGCCGACCTCGACCACCGCGACGTCGACAGGGGCGTCGGCGAACGCGGCGTAGGCCATCGCGACCACGGTCTCGAAGAAGCTCAGCGGGTGCGGCTGGTCGGCGTCGACGAGGTGCGTGTAGGGCGCGACGTCGTTGAACGCGCGCACGAACGCCTCGTCGTCGAGGTGCTCGCCGTCGATGCTGATCCGCTCGGTCATCCGCTCGACGTGGGGCGAGGTGAACCGCCCGGTGCGCAGGTCGAGCGCCCGCAGCAGGGTGTCGATCATCCGCGCGGTGGACGTCTTGCCGTTGGTGCCGGTCAGGTGCACCGAGCGGTAGGACGTCTGGGGGTCGCCGAGGATCTCGGTGAAGGCCCGGATCCGGTCGAGCGAGGGCTCCAGCCTCGACTCGGGCCAGCGCGACAGCAGCGCGTCCTCGACCTCCTCGAAGCTCTCGGCCAGGCGGGGTGCGTCAGGTACGTCCGGGGTCTCACTCATGTCACCCCGAGTCTAGGGCGTCGCCCCGCGCCCGCCCCCAACGCCGAGGCGGCGCCCCGGTGCGCCGCCCCACCCAGAAACCTCCGGCCCGGTGACAACCCTCGCGCCGGCCCACCTCGTCGTGGAGGGTGGAGGGGTGAGACATGGACACCGGAGTGAGTGAGACCGCCACGAGTCCGCAGCACGGCACCGGGGACTCGTTCGAGGACTTCGTCGCGGCCCGGTCCACGGCGCTGTGGCGCAGCGCGTTCCTGCTGACAGGAGACGCCCAGAAGGCCGAGGACCTGCTGCAGACCGCGCTGGTGAAGACGTGGCGCAAGTGGGACACCATCACGCGGCACCAGGGTGCCGAGGCCTACGTGCGCCGCGCGCTGGTCTCCACCTACACCGACTGGTGGCGGCGCCGCTGGAACGGCGAGCGGCCGACCGGGCAGCTCCCCGACCGGCCCGACCGCCCCGACCAGCCCGACGTCGCCGCGCGGGCCGCGACCCGGCACGACGTCCTCACCGCCCTCGCCGACCTGCCCCGCGGGCAGCGCGCGGTGCTGGTGCTCCGCTACTTCGACGACCTCACCGAGCAGCAGACCGCGGACGCCCTCGGGGTGTCGGTCGGCACCGTCAAGAGCCAGGCCTCCCGCGCGACGTCCGGCCTGCGCTCCTCCCCCGCCCTGCGCGGCCACCTGCCCACACCACTCGAAGGAGACCCGTCATGACCGACCGTCACCTCAAGGACCTGCTCGACAGCACCGCCCCCGACCAGCCCGACCTCCCGGCCGCGGCCCGCGCCGCCGCCGTCACCGAGCGCTCCCGCGCCGTGACCCGGCGCCACCGCGCCCTGGTCGCCCTCGCGGCCGTCGCGGTCGTGGGTGTCGGCGTCGCCGTCCCGCTCGCCCTCGACGGCGACGACGCCCCGAGCCGGCAGCAGGTGGCCGACGACCCCGCGCCGGAGGAGCCGGCCCTCCCGGCCCCGCAGCCGTGCCCCGACGCGCCGGTCGCCGTCGACCAGCTCCGACCGGGCGACCTCCCGGACGACGCCGCCTGGGCCCGTCTGTGCCCGGCCACCTCAGGTGTCGGCGGGGCCGCCGACCTCGGCGAGGAGGAGATGGGCGCGGTGCTCGTCGGCGACCAGGCCACCGCGCTGGTCGCCGACATCGAGGCGCTGCCGCGCCTGGAGGAGCTGCGCCCCGAGTGCGCGACCATGCTCGTCCAGCCCTCGGCGTGGGCCCTCGTCGTCGGTGACGGCAACGGCGGGACGGCGACGATCGGCGCCAGCGTCACCGCCTGCGGGACCGTCCCGGTCGCCGGGCAGGACCGCCAGGTCGAGGCCGTCCTCGCCCTGGCCACCGAGGCGCTCGCCGCCGGCTCCTGAGCCTCCCACCTGCGCCGATGCGTCGGCGGTCAGGCACCCGCCCTAGGATTTCGGGCATGACCGAGATCATCGAGCAGGCCACGGACACGACGAGCGCGCCCGAGCGTTCGCTCGTCGTACCCGACAAGCCCGCTCTGGAGGGCCTCGAGACGAAGTGGGCCGAGCAGTGGAAGGCCGACGACACCTACGCCTTCGACCGCACCCAGCCGCGCGAGAACGTCTACTCGATCGACACCCCGCCGCCCACGGTGAGCGGCAGCCTGCACGTCGGCCACGTCTTCTCCTACACCCACACCGACCTGGTCGCGCGCTACCAGCGGATGCGCGGCAAGTCCGTCTTCTACCCGATGGGCTGGGACGACAACGGTCTCCCGACCGAGCGGCGCGTGCAGAACTACTACGGCGTGCGCTGCGACCCCTCGCTGCCCTTCGACGCCGACTTCACGCCGCCGGAGAAGCCGGACCCGAAGAAGCAGGTGCCGATCAGCCGGCCCAACTTCGTCGCGCTCTGCTCCGAGCTGGTCGCGAAGGACGAGGAGGTCTTCGAGTCGCTGTGGCGCACGCTCGGCCTGTCGGTCGACTGGAAGCAGCACTACACGACCATCGGGCGCAAGGCCCAGGTGGCCAGCCAGCGCGCGTTCCTGCGCAACTTCGCCCGCGGCGAGGCCTACCTGCAGGAGGCGCCGACCCTCTGGGACGTCACCTTCCAGACCGCCGTCGCGCAGGCCGAGCTCGAGGCGCGCGAGTACGCCGGTGCCTACCACCGGGTGGCCTTCCACCGCCCCGACGGCGAGCCGCTCCACGTCGAGACGACCCGTCCCGAGCTGATCCCGTCCGTCGTCGCGCTGATCGCGCACCCCGACGACGAGCGCTACCAGGCGCTGTTCGGCACCACGGTGACCTCGCCGGTCTTCGACGTCGAGGTCCCGGTGCTGGCGCACCCGGCCGCCGAGATCGACAAGGGCGCCGGCATCGCGATGTGCTGCACCTTCGGCGACCTCACCGACGTCACGTGGTGGCGCGAGCTGCAGCTGCCGGTGCGCACCGTGATCGGTCGCGACGGCCGCTTCCTGCGCGAGACGCCGGAGTGGCTCGCCGGCGAGACCGCCTCGGCGGCCTACGCCGAGCTCCAGGGCAAGACGGTGTTCTCGGCCCGGGAGGCCGTCGTCGCCGCGCTCCGCGAGAGCGGTGACCTCGACGGCGAGCCTCGCTCGACCCAGCGGATGACGAACTTCTTCGAGAAGGGCGACAAGCCGCTCGAGATCGTCGCGACCCGCCAGTGGTACATCACCAACGGCGGCCGCGACACCGCGCTGCGCACCGAGATGATCGACCGCGGCACCGAGATCCAGTGGCTCCCGCCCCACATGCAGAGCCGCTTCGACAACTGGGTCGGCGGCCTCAACGGCGACTGGCTGATCTCGCGGCAGCGGTTCTTCGGCATCCCGTTCCCGGTCTGGTACCC
The DNA here is from genome assembly GCF_005954645.2 of Nocardioides sp. S-1144. Lineage (NCBI taxonomy): Bacteria > Bacillati > Actinomycetota > Actinomycetes > Propionibacteriales > Nocardioidaceae > Nocardioides > Nocardioides dongxiaopingii. Next base: position 1,070,649 of record NZ_CP040695.2, on the reverse strand, counting down.
GCTCGACGAGCAGGGCGAGCCCGACTACGCCCACCCGCTCGTGCCGACCGAGGCCGAGCTGCCGGTCGACCCCTCGACCGACGCCCCCCGCGGGTACGACGAGGCGCAGCGCGGCCGGCCCGGCGGCTTCCTCGGCGACCCCGACGTCATGGACACCTGGGCGACGTCGTCGCTGACCCCGCAGATCGCCGGCGGCTGGGAGGAGGACCCCGACCTGTTCGAGCGGGTCTTCCCGATGGACCTGTGCACCCAGGCCCACGACATCATCCGCACCTGGCTCTTCGCCCGCGTCGTGCGCGCCCACTTCGAGAACCACGCCGCGCCCTGGTCGCACGCCATGGTCTCGGGCTTCATCCTCGACCCCGACCGCAAGAAGATGTCGAAGTCCAAGGGCAACGTCGTCGTCCCGACCGAGGTGCTCGACAAGTTCGGCGCGGACGCCGTCCGCTGGCGGGCCGCGATGGCCCGCCCGGGTCTGGACTCGCCCTTCGACGAGACGCAGATGAAGGTCGGGCGCCGGCTGGCGATGAAGGTGCTCAACGCCTCCAAGTTCGTGCTCGGCAACGTCGGCGCGAGCTCGCTCGACCCGGTGCGCGTCGTCGAGCCGATCGACTGCGCCCTGCTCGGGCGGCTCGCCGTGGTCATCGACCGGGCCACCGACGCGTTCGACGCCTACGACTACACCACCGCCCTCGAGGTCAGCGAGCGCTTCTTCTGGGAGTTCTGCGACGACTACCTCGAGCTGGTCAAGGAGCGCGCCTACGCCGAGGAGGAGTCGACGGCCCGCGAGTCGGCCCGCGCGACCCTGTCCCTCGCGCTGCAGGTGCAGCTGCGCCTGCTGGCGCCGTTCCTGCCCTACGTGACCGAAGAGGTCTGGTCGTGGTGGCAGGAGGGCTCGATCCACCGTGCCACCTGGCCGGTCGCGACCGAGCTCGGCTCCGCCGCCGCCTCCGACCCCGCCATGGTCGACGCCGTCGCCGCCGCGCTGGGCGGCATCCGCGGGGCGAAGTCGCAGGCCAAGGTCGGCATGAAGGCGCCGCTCGCGCGCGTCGAGGTCACCGGTCCCGCGGCCGCCGTCGACGCCGTCCGCCGGGCCGAGGCCGACCTGCGCGCCGTCGGCCGGATCACCGGTGACCTGGTCCTCACCACCGACGAGGCCGCCACCGAGATCACCGTCTCCGCCGAGCTCGCCCCCACCGAGGCCTGACCGGACGCCGACCCGTCAGTGATCACTGACGGGTCGGCCCGGACGCGCCGCTGACCCGTCAGTGATCACTGACGGGTCAGCGAGCAGTGTGCTCGACGGCGGTGACGCCGGCACCCGGTCGCCGGACTCGGGCTGGCCTCGGTTGGCCAGAGGTCTCGACGAGCTGGCTCGCCCTCGCAGGCTCGGGCAGTCAGCTCAGGCCGACTTCTTCTTCTTCGGCTCGGCCTCGCGCAGCACGAGGGTCGGGGACTCCTCGCCCAGCACGACCTGCTCGGTGATGATGACCTTGGTGACGTCGCCGCGGGAGGGGACGTCGTACATCACGTGGAGGAGGACCTCCTCGATGATGGCGCGCAGCCCGCGGGCACCGGTGCCCCGCTCGAGGGCCTTGTCGGCGATCGAGGCGATGGCGTCGTCGGTGAACTCGAGCTCGACGTTGTCGAGCTCGAAGAGCTTGCGGTACTGCTTGGTAAGCGCGTTGCGCGGCTCGACGAGGATCTGGACCAGCGCCTCCTGGTCGAGCTTGTTGACGCTCGCGATCAGGGGCAGCCGGCCGATGAACTCGGGGATCAGGCCGAACTTGGTGAGGTCCTCGGGGCGGACCATGGCGAGCAGGTCCTCCTGGGCGCGCTCCTCGGCGCCGCGGACCTCGGCGGTGAAGCCGAGCGTCTTCTTGCCGACCCGCTGCTCGATGATGTGCTCGAGCCCCGCGAAGGCGCCACCGACCACGAACAGGATGTTGGTGGTGTCGATCTGGATGAACTCCTGGTGCGGGTGCTTGCGCCCGCCCTGGGGCGGCACCGAGGCGGTGGTGCCCTCGATGATCTTCAGCAGCGCCTGCTGCACGCCCTCGCCGGAGACGTCGCGCGTGATCGAGGGGTTCTCCGACTTGCGGGCCACCTTGTCGATCTCGTCGATGTAGATGATGCCCGTCTCGGCCTTCTTGACGTCGTAGTCGGCGGCCTGGATCAGCTTGAGCAAGATGTTCTCGACGTCCTCGCCCACGTAGCCGGCCTCGGTGAGCGCGGTGGCGTCGGCGATCGCGAAGGGCACGTTGAGCATCCGGGCCAGGGTCTGGGCCAGGTAGGTCTTGCCGCAGCCGGTGGGCCCGATCACGAGGATGTTGGACTTGGCGACCTCGACGACCTCGTCCTTGGTGTGCTTGCCGCTCTTGCCGCCCTGGCCGGAGTTGGGCTGGAGGCCGGCCTGGACCCGCTTGTAGTGGTTGTAGACCGCCACGGCGAGCGACTTCTTGGCCTGCTCCTGCCCGATCACGTAGGAGTTGAGGAAGTCGAAGATCTCCTTCGGCTTGGGCAGCTCGTCGAGGCTGACCTCGGTGCCCTCGCTGAGCTCCTCCTCGATGATCTCGTTGCAGAGGTCGATGCACTCGTCGCAGATGTAGACGCCGGGTCCGGCGATGAGCTTCTTGACCTGCTTCTGGCTCTTCCCGCAGAAGGAGCACTTGAGCAGGTCGCCTCCGTCACCGATGCGTGCCACGGGTGGATCCTCCAGATGTGCGACGAGTCGAGCCGGGGGTGGTGCGGGAACGGGAACCGGCCGGGGCCGGAACCCTCCGACGGTACCCCGCGCCGTCCCCGGACGGGGACGGACACGGCGGACCGACGGCGGTCATGCAGGACTCAGGCCAGGGCCGGGGTCTTGAGCGACTCGAGCACCGAGTCGATCAGGCCGTACTCGACGGCCTGCTCGGCGGTGAGGATCTTGTCGCGCTCGATGTCGCGGCTGACCTCCTCGATCGGGCGGCCGCTGTGGTCGCTGATCATCTTCTCGAGCAGGTCGCGCATCCGGAGGATCTCGTTGGCCTGGATCTCGATGTCGGAGGTCTGGCCGAACGTGCCCTCGGTGTAGGGCTGGTGGATCAGGATCCGGCTGTTGGGCAGCGCCAGGCGCTTGCCGGGGGCCCCGGCCGCGAGCAGGATCGCGGCCGCCGAGGCGGCCTGGCCCAGGCACACGGTCTGCACGTCGGGCTTGATGAACCGCATCGTGTCGTAGATCGCGGTCAGCGCGGTGAACGAGCCACCGGGGCTGTTGATGTAGATGCTGATGTCCTGGTCGGGGTTCATCGACTGCAGGCACAGCAGCTGGGCGATGACGGCGTTCGCGACGTCGTCGGAGATCGGCGTGCCGAGGTAGATGATGCGCTCCTCGAACAGCTTCCCGTACGGGTCGATGCGCCGGAAGCCGTAGGACGTGCGCTCTTCCCACTGGGGGATGTAGTAGTTCACAGCTGCTACCTCAGTCCTTCACTCGGGCCGGGCGCCCGTCGTCGGCGGCCTCGCGGGCGCTCTTGATGACCTGGTCGACGAGGCCGTACTCCTGGGCCTGGTCGGCGGTGAACCAGCGGTCGCGGTCGGCGTCTGCGATGACCTGCTCGACCGGCTGGCCGGTGTGCTCGGCGATGAGGTCGAGCAGCACCTTCTTGATGTGCAGCGACTGCTGGGCCTGGATCTTGATGTCGGAGGCCGACCCACCCATGCCGGAGGACGGCTGGTGCATCATGATGCGCGCGTGCGGCAGGGCGTAGCGCTTGCCCTTGGTGCCCGCGCACAGCAGGAACTGGCCCATCGAGGCGGCCAGGCCCATGCCGACGGTCGCGACGTCGTTGGGGATGTAGTTCATGGTGTCGTAGATCGCCATGCCGGCGTCGACCGAGCCACCGGGTGAGTTGATGTGCAGGAAGATGTCGGCCTCGGGGTCCTCCGCCGACAGCAGCAGGAGCTGGGCGCAGATCGCGTTGGCGTTCTGGTCGCGGACCTCGGAGCCGAGGAAGACGATGCGCTCGCGCAGGAGTCGCTGGTAGATGTGGTCGTCGAGCACGTTGAGCCCGCCGCCGCCACCCATCATCGGGGCCGGGTGAGTGGAGTTCTGGTTCACGTCGTCGACCCTAGCCCGTGACACCGACACATCCACGGGAGACGGGGTGGTGTTCGCGGACAGCAGAAGCCCGCCCTGAAGCGGCGTGTCAGGCGCTCGCGGCGCCGTCCTCGACGGCGGCCCGCAGCCGCTCGACGCTGGCCCCCATCCCGGCCTCGAGCTCGTCGGCGTGGGAGGCGGTCCCGCCGAGCAGGACGGTCGCGAAGACCCCGCTGAGCGCGGTGAGCCGGCGCGGCACCGGACGACGGTGCACCACCCGGGTGCGCCCGTCGGCGGTGGGCTCGAGCTCCCACACCCAGCGCGCCCCGCTCGACCGGGTGTCCCACGCGACGACGCGGCCGGCGTCCAGCGCGGTCACCACCGAGCGGGTCGGCCAGACGACGAGCCCGCGCCGGTTGACGCCGACGTACTGCTGGCCGAGCCGCAGCCCGCCCCGCAGCAGCGGCCGCATCGCGAGCAGCTCGGGACTCCACTCCGGCATCCGGGCGAGGTCGGTCAGCACCGCCCACACCTCGTACGGCCGGGCCGCGACGACCGTCTCGGCACGGAGCTCGCGGGCGGCGTCGGCGGCGCTCATGGCCGCATCGTCGCACCGCTGGGTCAGGCGAGCCACGTCCGCAGCGAGGCCAGGACCTCGGGGTGGTTGAGCAGCGCCCAGTGGTCGGCGCCGCCGACGTGCAGGACGTCGGCGCCCGGGAACAGCTCGCCGCCCCACCGGTCCCGCCCGGCCGCCGAGCCGGGCTGCACGAGCAGGTCGCCGACGAGGTGGCCCACCGGGTGCCGCTCGGACGAGGTGAGGGTGGCGCAGACCAGGCGGTAGCGGGCGTGCGGCAGCGGCGCGACGTCGTCGGTCAGCCCGGCCACGAGGTCGTGGACGCCGGCCGAGCGCCAGTCGAGGATCCGCCCGAACGCCGCCGTCTCGGGCAGCCGGGCCAGCCCGCGGCTGCCGTGCCCGACGCCGCGCGCGACCGGCGCACCCAGGTGCGGCGTCCCGAGGGTGACCACGTCGGTGACCAGCGCGTTCCAGTCGCCGGGCGCCGACCCGGCCCCGTCGACCCCGTCGGGCCCGCCGACAGCGGCCCCGCCGGCCACGGCCCCGGCCGCCCGCACGACCAGCCCGCCCATCGAGTGCCCGACCAGCGCGATCCGCTCGACCGGCACCGGCCACTCCTCGACCAGCCGTTGCGCCAGGGCGGCCAGGGCGACGCCGTTCTCGCGCAGCGGCAGGCCGGTGTTGAGGCGGAGGAACACCGGCGTCCAGCCGTCGGCGGCCAGCGCCTCGCCGTAGGTCGTGCCGGTGCGCTCGCGGTGGCGCGCCCAGTGGGTCTCGTCCTCGCAGAGCCCGTGGACGAACAGGACCAGACGACCACCGGCGTCCGGGAACGCGGCGGCCAGCGCGGGGCGCTCGAGGTCGACGTCGACCTCGTCGCGGCGCACGGCCATCGCGATGGCCAGCTGGGGGCGCTCCTCGAGCAGCCGGTCGCCGATCAGCCCGTTCACCGCGGCGGCCAGGAAGCGCCCGGGGCGGGTCGCCTCGAGCTCCGGACCGAGCCCGGCCGCGGCGGCGCGGTCGAGGCCGGAGGCCACCGAGCGCAGCCCGAGCCCGAGCCCGCCGTAGACGGCGCCGGCGGTGCCCCGGTGCAGCGCACCCGGCACCCTCCCGGCCACGCCCTCGGTGAGCCCGTGGGCGCGCCCGGCCCACGCGAGGTGGGTGTCGCGCACGCTGCGCACGACCAGCTCGTCGGCGACGACGCCCAGCAGGGAGAGCGCGTCGAGCAGGCGGGGAGCAGACGACGGGGGCACGCACCGAGCCTACCCGTCCAGTGAACGGATGTTCACCGAAGCTCCACACCCCCCTGGGTACGGCGTGACCGCCAGGTGACGCTTGTCTGAACAGCGCCTCGCCGCGGCGCCCCTGTGGTTGGATGCCACGCATGGGGACTCGTGGGACCAGCGACGCGTCGGGGGCTCGATGCTCCGAGTGACGTTGCGCGGGTCCGGGCTCCCCACGGTCACCCTCGGCTCCGGCGAGACCCTGCTCTTCGGTCGGTCCCCGCACCACGCCCTGCCCGACGACGACCCCGGCGACGCGCTGCGGGTCACCGCGATCGACCTGCCACGCTGCGCCCCCCACGTCAGCCGCCTGCTCGGCGAGCTCGTGGTCGGCGACGAGATCGCCCGGCTGCGCTGGCACGGCTCCGGCGAAACCCAGGTCTCCAGCCTGTTCGACGCCCCCGGCGGCGCCCGCCGGGTCACCCTCGCCGAGGGCATGTCCCTGCTCCTCGACGAGGGCGAGAACATGCTGGTGCTGATGCGCGGGCGCCAGACCGGGCCCGACACCTTCGACGACCTCTCCATCGTCGTCGACGTCGCCACCTCCACGCCCGCGGTCCCGCCCCGACCGCGCTCGACCGACGACACCGGCGAGCTCGACGCCGCCGTCACCGCGCCGGCGCCCCAGCTGCCGGAGCGGTCGCGCGAGTGGTTCGTCGCCCTCGCCCTGGCCGAGCCCTGGCTCAGCGGCACCGACGACTACCCGCGCCCGCCGTCCAACCGCGAGATCTACGAGCGCGTCCTGCACTGGCACGGCTACGCCTGGAACCTCGAGCGCGCCCAGCGGGTCGACGACGCCATCCGGGTCATCTCCGCGCTGGCGTTCGGTCCGCGCGAGGACCCCTTCAACGCCGGGCGCGGTCGCGCCCAGAACGTCCGCTTCGCGATCGGCCGGCGCACCGCGGAGGTCCGCCTGGTGACCGTCGAGGACCTCGACGCCGTCGAACGGGCCGCCGCGGGCCGGAAGGTTCCACCGGCGGTCTCCTAGCGGTCGGCGCGCGGGGCGACCTACGGTCGCAGGACCAGACCAGCCGCTTCGCGAGGAGACACACCCATGAGCGCCAACATGCAGGGCATGGACACCGAGGAGGCCCGCTCGGTGGCCCAGAACATGGACTCCAACGCCGCCGTGGTCGGCGACGTCTGCGCCCGGCTCCTGGCCCGCATCCAGGGCACCAGCTGGGTCGGCCAGGACAAGGACCGCATCGCCGACGACATCGGCAACTCCTTCATCCCCAACGCCAACGCCGCCTGCGAGGACATCAAGCAGCAGGCGAGCTACCTCATCGCCAAGGCCGACCAGCAGGACGCCGTCAGCTCCTGACCCCCGCACCTCCACGAGCCACCGGTGACCCCGGTGGCTCGTGGCGCGTCCGGAGGTCGCCCGCCGTCCGGCCGTCCGGGCCGCAGGACGTGCGGCCGGAGCGCCCGACGGGGCGGAAGTTTCCACCCGGCGGCCCCTGTACCGCTGCCGCGCGGCGCACCTAGTTTCCTCGACAGCGGGCCAGACGGCAGGCACTCGGATCTCGGACAGGAGCAGGACCATGGCGTTTCTCGGAGCAGACACCGAAGAGCTGCGGGAGGTCGGTCAGGAGTTCCAGGAGGGCAAGGAGACCACCGACCAGGTCATCATGTTCCTCAAGGCGCTGATCGCGATCCTGAAGGCGGCCTCGTTCTTCAGCGGCGGCGCCAGCCTCGCCTACGCCACCTACCTCGAGACCACGGTCGTGCCGTGGCTGGAGAAGATCTCGATGGCCCTCGGCATGTTCGCCAAGGTCCTCGGCGCCCAGGCCGACGCGCAGGACGAGGCGTCCAACGGCGGCACCGTCGACTACGGCTCGCTCCCCTCCTACCAGTCCCCGGCCCTGCCCGAGCCGATCCAGCCCTACCAGGGCGAGCCGCTCGCCGGCGGCGCCAACGCCCCGATCGCCTCGGGCACCGACGCCGGCTCGGGCTCCTCGCCGGCGGGCACCTCGCCCTCGTCGGGCTCCCCGTCGGTGGGCACCCCGCTCGGCGGCAGCGCGACGACGTCCGGTCCCAGCCTGTCGATCGGCGAGAACGGTCACCTGATGATCGACACCGGCATCGACCTCGACGGCGACGGCGTGAAGGCCCCCGAGGCCGGCGCCGGTGCCGGCGCGGGTGCGCCCACCCAGATCGGGTCGGCGACGGTCGGCCCCGAGCTGCGGGGCAGCGACCTCTCCCCGGCGGGCGCCGGTCCGGCCGGTGGTCCGGCCGGCGGTGACCACGGCCTCGGCTCCGCGGGCGGCATCGGCGGGGGCGGCCTCGGCGGCGGCGGCCTCGGTGCCGACGCCGGCGGCTCGTCCGGCGGCTCCTCCGGCGGGGGCGGCGGCGGTCCGGTCGGCGGCGGGAGCCCCGCGGGCGGCGGCGAGTCGCAGCTGGGCGGCAGCAGCATCGGTGGCAGCCCGAGCGGCCACAGCGGCCCCGTGGCCGACGGCGGCCTCGGCGGCGCCGCGCCCGGTGCGGAGTCGCTGGGCGCCTCGAGCATGGGCTCGGCCACGCCGACCGGCGAGGCGGCCGACGGCGGGGCGTCCTACGGCGCGGCGGCCGGGATCGCCGGTGGCGCCGCGGCCCTCGGGCTCGGCGGCGCGGCCCTCGCGAGCCGGGCCGGCGGCGGTTCCTCCCACGACCCGGCCATCGACAAGCTGGCCAGCACCAACGGCCGCGGCTCGCGCGGCGAGGACGTCAAGCTGCTGCAGGACAAGCTCACCGCCGCCGGCTACGACACCAAGGGCGCCGACGGGGTGTGGGGCGGCAACACGCAGGCCGCCTACGAGGCCTACCGCGCCGACAACCCGCTCGCGGTCCAGCACGGTTCGGGCTACACCTCGCCGAGCGGCTACGACTACAACCAGATCAGCGGGGTCAACGGCAACCCGAACGTGACGCCGGAGTTCCTCCGCAAGGTCGAGGGCATCTCCCAGCGCATCGGCGCCCAGCCCGAGCACCTCATGGCCGCGATGAGCTTCGAGACCGGCGGCGAGTTCGCCAGCGACACGCGCAACCCGCGCAGCAGCGCCACCGGCCTCATCCAGTTCATGAGCGACACCGCCCGGGGCATGGGGACCACGACCGCCGACCTGGCGCAGATGTCGCCGATCGACCAGCTCGACTACGTCGAGCGGTACTTCGAGCCGCACCGCGGTCGCCTCGGCGACCTGGAGAGCGTCTACACCTCGATCCTCGCGGGCAGCCCGCACTCCGGTGACGAGGCCCTGTTCACCCAGGGCGACCGGAGCTACGGCCCCAACCGCGAGCTCGACGCCAACCGCAACGGCGTCATCACGGCCGCAGAGGCCACCGCACACGTCCGGGCCCGCATGGGCGCCGGCGGCAGTTGATCACATCCGCTAGCAGCAGCAACCACCACAGAGAAGGAGCAGTTCCATGGCCATGAAGGGTATGGATGTCGAGGCCGGCCGCCAGGCTTCCCAGCAGATCAACCAGGGCTCGCAGGAGCTCGAGACGCTCACCGGTCGGATGACGCAGGTCATCGACGGCTTCGACTGGATCGGCCCCGACGCCGACCGCACGCGCGAGACCTGGAAGGGCGACTACGTGACCATGCTCCAGCGGGTCACCCAGTCCCTCCAGGAGTTCTCGACGCTGATCAACACGCAGGCCCAGGAGCAGGAGCAGGTCTCCAACTGAGCCGATCTGCGGGCGTTCCACGCCTGCGGCTCCTCGACGGCCGCCGGGGCTCCCGCCCCGGCGGCCGTCGCCGTCCCACCCCCTCTCCCCCGCACGTCCTGAGACGAGGCACCCCGTGCAGACCTGGATGTTGTCCCTGCGGACCCCGGCCGAGACCGGGCTGCCGTCGGTCGACGTGGCCGTGCTGGCCCGCAACGAGGCGACGGTCGCCGACCTGGCCCGTGCGATCGGGCGCCACGTCGCGCCCGACCAGGCCCACCTGCTGCTGGTGCCGGTCGACGGCACCCACCCGTGGCCGGCCGACCGGCTGGTCTCGGAGTGCGGGCTGAACACCGGCGACCTGCTGGACGTCGTCACCGCGCCGGCGTCGTGGCTGAGCCGGGTGTCGTCCTCGGCCCGTCCGCGCGCGGTGCTGCGGGTGACCGACGGCCCCGACCGCGGCCAGCGCCTGCACGTGCGGGGCAGCTCGCTCACCCTCGGACGCGGTCCGTCCTGCACCATGCGGCTCACCGACCCGCTGGTCTCCCAGCGGCACGCCCGGATCGTCCTGGGCACCCGCCCCACCGTGTACGACGAGGGGTCGGCCAACGGCACCATCGTCGGCGGCGAGCGGGTGGTCTCCGGACGCGAGATCGACTGGGGCACCCCGATCCGGCTGGGTCGCAGCACCCTGGTCATCGACCCCGGCGAGGTGCCCACCGAGGCGCCCGCCGTCGCGGTCTTCCGCCCGCCCCGGTTCGGCGACCCGCTCACCGAGTCGGTGCTCGAGATCCCCTCGCCGCCGACCAGGAACCGGCCGACCCCGATGCCGTGGGCGATGCTGATGCTGCCGATGGTGATGGGCGTCGCGCTGTTCATGCGGGCCCGCAGCTCCTACGCGATCATCTACATGCTGGCCTGGCCGCTCCTGGGGTTCCTGGGGTGGCGCCAGCAGAAGCGGGCGGCCGAGAAGCAGTTCCAGGAGGACCTCGCCGACTGGCGCCAGGACGTCGACGACTTCCTCACCACGATCGACGAGCACGCCGTGCGCCAGCGCCGGCAGATGCACGACGACTACCCCGACGCCGAGACCCTGCGGACCCGCGCCGCCAACCGCGACCCCTACCTCTGGGCGCGCTCCGAGACCCGGCAGGCCTTCCTCGTCACCCGGCTCGGCATCGGCACCGTCCCGGCCATGCTGCGCGGCGCCATCACCGACGGCGGCGACCGGGCGACCCGGCGCGAGGTGTCGCAGGAGTTCACCCAGCGCGACGAGATGACCGACATGCCGGTGCTGGCCGACCTCACCGAGCACCCGCTGGTGGCGATCACCGGCGACCCGCACCAGGTCGACGGCCTGGTCCGGTCCCTGATGCTGCGCCTGGCCTTCGACCACTCCCCCACCGACCTGTCGGTCGCCGGCTGCTTCGGGCGCGGCCGCGCCGGCCACGAGGCCTGGCTGCGCTGGCTGCCGCACGCGACGGCCCGGCTCGGCGGGGAGCCGCCGGTGGCGGTCGGGGCGCGCGCCGCGACCGCCCTGCTCGACGTCCTGGTCAGCGAGGACACCGGCCGCGGCCACACCATCTGCTTCGTCGACGAGGAGGCCGGGATCGCGCGCCGCACCGTCGAGGCGGTCGCCGCCGTTGCCGGCGAGCGCGGCCTGCGCCTGGTCTGGCTGGGCCGCGACGCCAGTGCGGTGCCCGCGGCGACGTCGCTGCTGATCGACCTCGAGTCCGGTCGCGTCGGCAAGGCCGACCGCAGGGGGATCACCCGCGTGGAGCACCCCGACCACGTGACGCTCGACCAGGCCTGGCGCGCGGCCCGGCTGATGACCGGGTACGTCGACGAGGCGGCCGTGCTGCCGCCGAGCACCGCCATCCCGTCGGTCGTGCGGCTGCCCGAGGTGGCCAGCGACTTCGAGGACCTCGACGACGTCGGCGCCGTCACCCGGCGCTGGGGCCAGTCCAACGGGCTGCGGGCCCAGATCGGCTCCGGCATCGACGGCGTCACCACCATCGACCTGCGCGAGGACGGCCCGCACGGCCTGGTCGCCGGCACCACCGGCTCGGGCAAGAGCGAGCTGCTGCAGTCGCTGCTGTGCTCCCTGGCGCTGAACAACCCGGCGAGCCGGATGAACTTCCTGCTCGTCGACTACAAGGGCGGCGCGGCGTTCCGCGAGTGCGCCGACCTGCCCCACACGGTCGGCTACATCACCGACCTCACCCCCGCCCTGGTGCAGCGCGCCCTCACCTCCATCGGCGCCGAGATCAACTACCGCGAGCACCTGCTCGGCGAGTACGGCGTCAAGGACCTGGTCCAGCTCGAGCGCGAGCGCCCCGACGTCGCCCCACCGAGCCTGCTCATCTGCGTCGACGAGTTCGCCGCCCTGACCTCGGAGGTGCCGGAGTTCGTCGACGGCATGGTCAACATCGCCCAGCGGGGCCGCTCGCTCGGCATGCACGTGCTCCTGGCCACCCAGCGACCCGCGGGCGTCGTGACCGGCAACATCAAGGCCAACGCCGACCTGCGGATCTCGCTGCGCGTCTCCTCCCCCGACGACTCGCGCGACGTCATCGACTCCCCCGAGGCCGCCCGCATCTCCCGGCGCACGCCGGGCCGGGCGTGGATCCGGCGCACCGGGCACGGCACGGCCGAGCTCGTGCAGTCGGCGTGGACCGGCGCCCGCGAGCCGATGGCCGGCTCCGAGGTCCCGGTGCTCGTCAACCCGTTCAGCGCGGTCACGTCGTCGGCGTCCGGTGGCGGCGGCCCCGACCAGCGGCTCAACCCGCGCACCGACCTCGAGCGGTGCGTCCACACGATCAACGAGGCGTTCCTGGTCTCCGGGGCGAACCCGCCCAAGCGCCCGTGGCTCCCGGCGCTGCCCGCCGAGCTGCTCCTGGACTCCGACGCCCTGGTCGCCGGCGCCGAGGGCCGCACCAGCGGCCAGGTCACCCTGGGCCGGATCGACGAGCCGGAGGCGCAGCGCCAGCCCGAGCTCACCATCGACTTCGCCGCCGTCGGGCACCTCCTGGTCCACGGCGCGTCCGGCTCGGGCAAGACCGAGCTGCTGCGCTCCGCGGCGCTGAGCGCGTCGCTGGCCGACACCTTCGGCCGCTACGGCGTCGCCCCCTACGTCTACGGCATCGACTTCGCCGGCGGTGGTCTCGCGGCCATCAGCGGCGTCCCCACGGTCGAGGCGATCGTCGGCGAGGCCCAGCTCGGGCGGGTGATGCGGCTGATCCGCCTGCTGCGCCGGACCATGGACGAGCGGGCCCAGGCCCTGGCCGCGCGCGGGTGCGCCGACCTCGACGACCTGGCCCGCCAGGGAGCCGCGCTGCCCCGCGTCTACGTGCTCATCGACAACCTCCCGAGCCTCGTCGACACGTTGGAGACCAGCGGAGGTGTAGCGCCGAAACATGTGGAGAGGCTCCAGACCGTGCTCCAGAACGGTCGGCGCGTCGGCATCCACGTGATCGCGACCGCGCCCGGACGCACCGGGGTCCCCACGGCCCTCGGGTCGTCGTTCGGCCGCCGCGTCGTGCTGCGGATGACGACCGCCGACGACTACCTGATGCTCGGCGTCCCCGGCAACGTGCTCGACTCCGACAGCGTGCCGGGCTCGGGCCTGCTCGGGAAGCGCAGCGTGCAGGTCCACACCACGGGCGGGGCGGGCACGCCGCTGCAGGCCGAGCGGATCGAGACCGTCAACCGGCTCCTGCTCCCGCGCGTCGAGGGTCGCTCCCGAGCCGCGGTGCCGCCGATGCCGGCCCGCCTCGACCAGTCCTCGCTGCCCGCGCCGCGGGGCTCGCGGGTCGCGATCGCCGTGGACGCCGACGCGGTCGCCGTCCTCGAGGTCGACCTGCTCGCCGGGCCGATCCTCCTCGCCGGCCGCAGCCGGACCGGTCGCACCGGCGCCCTCGACGGTCTCCAGGACCTCGTGGCGCGGGGCGACACCCCGCCGCACGTGATCCGGGAGGCCTCCTACGAGGCCACCGCGGACGCCGTCCGGGCCTGGCTGGCCGATCCCGCCGCCGCGGCCGCACCGGAACGTTCCCCTGCCGGATGGGCGCTGGTCATGGTGGACGACGCGCATCTCTGGGATGCTGGCGTCGGAGTCGACGAAGCACGACGTTCCGCTCGGGACCGTCTCCTGGGTGACCTCGGCACCCATGGTCGCCGCATCGGTGTGGTGATCACTGCCGACAGCGCCCAGGCGAAGGCACGGAGCGGTCCGGAGGGCCTGGTCGAGACCGCCCGCCGCACGCGGCGTGGGTTCCTCCTCAGCCCGGAGTGGACCGACGGCGACGCGCTCGGGGTGTCGGTCCCGACCAAGACCACCGAACCGCTCACCGGTCCCGGACGTGGGGTGTGGTGCGACAACGGCACCGCATGGGTGGCACAGCTCATCAACGCCCGACGAGACGGCACCCCAGGTGACGTCCGGGCCGGACAGGAGATGTCGTGACGGATCAGGGCTCGGCTGGTCGCGGATGGCGGGGACGGCTGCGTGCCGTGACGGGCGGGCTCTCGCCCACCCGGTTGCGCTCGGCGGCGGCGTCGAAGCGACGATCCCGCGGTGCCGCCGAGCTGTCCGTGCTGGTGGTGACCGGCTCGCTCGTCGCCGGCGTCTTCTTCGGCACCGGCCTGAGCCGCACGGCGGTCGACGTGGCCGACGGCCTGACCTGGCTCAGCGACGACCAGAACGGCCAGATCATCCAGGTGAACCCGGCCACCGGGAAGCTCGAGCTCAAGCAGGTCGTCGGCAACCCCGGCGACGACGTCGACGTGCTCGAGGAGCACAACGGCCAGCTGTACGTCACCGACCGCACCACCGGCCAGCTCCTCGCCTTCGACCTCACCAGCATCCTGGTGTCGGGTCAGCGCCGGGTGAGCGCGGGCGGCGCGATCGACACCCTCGCCACCCAGGACGGGATGTTCCTCGTCGACTCGGAGCAGTCCACGATCTCCGCGATGGACCCGCAGACCACCGACGTGATCGGCAACGTCTGGATCGCCCCCGCCGGCCTCGCCGACGCGGCGGTCGACGCCGACGGCACCATCTGGGCCATCGAGGACAACGGCGTCCTGCACCGGCTGCAGTGGGACTCCGAGCAGCTCACCCTCGACGACGAGGATCCCCAGGAGGTCGGCGGTGGCGGACCGGGCTCCGTGCTCGTCGCCCACGACCGGGGCGTGACGGTCTTCTCGCCCGACGAGGGTCGCGCCGAGCAGGTCGGCACCGACCGCGAGGTCAGCGCCGACGCCCCGAAGGTGAGCGGCAAGGTCTTCGCCCCCGAGAGCGCCCCCTCCGGCCTGGTCCCGGTCGCCACCGAGAACGGCTTCGTCGTGCTGCTCACGCCCGAGGGCCTCATCGAGGTCGACATGACCCCGGTCGCCTGCGGTGAGCCCGGCACACCCGAGGTCTTCCGCAACGAGGTCTTCGTCCCCTGCCGCGGTGAGGGTCGCGTCGTCCGCCTCGGCCCCGACGGCACGCGCTCCAACGAGGACATCCTCACCCCCGGCAGCCGCGACCCCGAGCTGGTCGTCGACGACGACAACCTGATCGTCAACGCCCCCGGCGCCGCCCAGGGCGTGGTCGTGCACGCCGACGGCCACACCTCGGCCGTGGTGCGCGAGGACGACGCCGTGGAGGCCGGCGGGCTCGGCTCGTCCTCGGCGCCCCCGCCGCCGCCGTCGCCCGACCTCGTCGACGAGCTCCTCGAGAACCTGGGCAACCAGACGCCTCCCCCGACCGACCCCGGCCCGCCGCCGGCGCCCCCGGCCCCGAGCAACCCGCCGACGCTCGCCCCCGAGGGCTCGGGCTCCCCGTCGCCGGGAGGCCCGCCGACCTCGGGGGGGAACCCGGGCGGGGGGCAGACCGGTGGTCCGCGCTGCGACGACGACCGTGGCCAGGGCGCCGGCCAGGGCGGCCAGGGCGGTGGCTGCACCGGCATCAGCACCGACGGCCCCGGCGGCCCCACCACCGGGGCGACCGCCGCGGGCCAGGCGGTCGACGCCCCCTACTCGGTCGTCGCGACCGCGATGCCGGAGGGCCAGGTGCAGGTCACCTGGCGCCACTCCGGGTTCCCCAAGGCCGACTCCTTCGTGATCCGCTCGGCCACCGGCAAGGTGATCGGCTCCTACAAGGGCTGGGTCCGCCAGGCGTTCGTCGACGTCGTCCCGGGTCAGTCCAACTCCTTCACCGTCACCGCGATCCTCGAGAACGGCGAGGCGGTGTCGCTGCCCAGCAACGCGGTCGTCTCGACCGCCCGTCCGGGTGCCCCGGTCGTGGCCGGCACGGCCGCCTACGAGATCGACGACGACGAGCTCCGGTTCACCGTCACCATCACCTGGCAGGAGGCCGCGGCCAACGGCGAGCCCGTCACCGCCTACGACGTCTCGGTCCGCACCGCCGACCGCACCGAGAGCGAGCGCACCACCGGCGAGGACCGCAGCGTCTCCTTCGAGTGGTCCTGCGACCGCCGCGCCGACGCCGGGTGCACCGTGGGCGGCGCCTTCAACGCCAGCGTGACCGCGAGCAGCGTCCTGGGGACCGGCGCGATCGGCACCTTCAGCGGGCCCGCGCCCACCCGGCCGCCCAACCCGCTGCCCGACGCCGGCAAGCAGGTCGTCGACCCCACCAGCGTGAAGAAGACCACCGCCGACCTCAACGGGGCCGGCCGGATCACGCTGAAGCTGAGGCCGGCCGACGACTGGCGTCGCTTCCCCGACCTGTGCGCCGTCGAGTACGCCGGCACCGCCACCCCGGTCGAGTGCGACGCGCGCACGGTGACGATCACGATCAACAACGGCGTGATCCTCGAGCCGGCCTCCGGCGTCGTCGAGCACGTCGTCACGTTCGCGGCGACCAACGACGGCGGCGTCGCCCGCAGCGCGCCCTTCAAGTTCACCAGCGAGCAGCCGGTGCAGCCCCAGCCGCAGCCGGAGCCGGAGCAGCCCCCGTGCCCCAACCCGGACCCCACCGCGCCGGCCCCGACCTGCCAGGTGCAGTGAGCCCAGCAGCCCGCACGACCCATGCCGCGCGGCACCGCCGCGCGCCCCGACCGGAAGGCCACCGATGACCGCCCTGATCAACCCCGCTGCTCCCGGTGAGCAGGAGATCGCGGGCTTCGGCCGGCTGCACCAGGCGCTGGGCGACGCCGTCGAGACCGCCGTCCACGGCAAGCGCGCCGTCGTCGACCTCGCCCTGGTGGCGACGTTCGCGGGCGGGCACATCCTGCTCGAGGACGTGCCCGGCACCGGGAAGACCACGCTGGCCCGGGCGATCTCGCGGGCCATGGGCGGCCAGGACGGGCGGATCCAGTTCACCCCCGACCTGCTGCCCAGCGACGTCACGGGCACCACCGTCTTCGACCCCCGCGACGGGCAGATCCGCTTCCGCCAGGGGCCGGTGTTCGCGAACGTCGTCCTCGCCGACGAGATCAACCGGGCCGCCGCGAAGACCCAGTCCGCGCTGCTCGAGGTGATGCAGGAGCGCACCGTCACCGTCGACGGCGTCGCCCACCCGGTGCCGACGCCGTTCGTGGTCATCGCGACGCAGAACCCGATCGACCTCGACGGCACCTACCGCCTGCCCGAGGCGCAGCTCGACCGGTTCCTGATCCGGACCTCGCTGGGCTACCCCGACGCCGAGCACGAGATCGAGGTGCTCCGGCCGGGCAGCACGGCCGGGCGCGTCGACGACGTGCCGACCGTGACCACCCCCGACGAGATCGCCGCGGTCACCGCGCAGCTGTCCCGGCTGCACGTGGCCGACCCGATCCTGCGCTACGTCCGCGAGATCGGGGTCGGCATCCGGCGCGACCCGCGGGTGCGGATCGGCGTCAGCACGCGCGGGCTCAAGGCCCTGGTCGGCTGCCTCCAGGTCTACGCCGCGGCTCGCGGGCGCCACTACGTCGTGCCGAGCGACGTGCAGCGGCTCGCCGAGCCGGTGCTCGCGCACCGCACGGTGCTGGGCCGCGACGCCATCCTCGCCGGGCACACCAGCCAGGACGTCGTCCACGAGGTGCTCGACGTCGTGAACCCGCCCCAGCCCGACGCCGGCTGAGCGCGGGCGGGAGGACGACGACGATGCTCCCGGTCTGGTCGAGCACCACGGGGCGCGGGCGCGCGATGCTCGCGCTCGGGCTCGTCCTGCTCGTGGCCGGCACCGCGTGGGGCTACCTGCTGGTCGCCGGCCTCGGCGGGTGCCTGGTGCTGCTCGTGCTCGTCGAGGTCACCGCCGTGCTCTCGGCGCGCCGGGTCGCCGTCGAACGGACCATCGAGCCGGCGGTCGTCGTGCGGCAGGGGCGGTGCGAGGGCACGATCGCGGTGCGTGGACGGCGCCGCCGCGGCCTGGTGCGCCTCGACGTCGCCGACCGGGTGCAGGGCACCCTGGTGCCGGTGGCCCTGCCGGACCGGGCCGACGAGGTCGAGGAGGCCGACCGGGTGGCCGGCGAGCCCACCGTCCGGGTCCGCTACCAGGTCCCGACGCCGCGCCGCGGTCTGGTCGACGTCGGTCCGGTGCAGGTGCGGATGGCCGGGCTGACCGGCATGGCCGCCCGCTCGGCCGAGCACGGCCGGGTCGACCAGGTGCGCGTGCTCCCGCGCCGGATCCCGCTGGGCGCGATGATGGCCGGCACCCGCCGCTCGCTCTCCGGCGGCGACGACGCCCACGAGCTGGGCGGCACCGACCTGGTCGGGCTGCACGAGTACGCCATGGGCGACGACCTCCGCCGGCTGCACTGGGCCACCAGCGCCCGCACCGGCACCCTCATGGTCCGTGAGGACGCCGAGCCGTCCGAGGCCCACGTGACCGTGCTCCTCGACGACCGGGCCTCGAGCTACCTCGGCGACGAGAACCTGTTCGAGGAGGCCGTCGAGCTGGCCGCCGCGCTGTGCCGCAGCGGCATCGAGGCCGGCTCGCCGGTCCGGCTGCACACGACGAGCGACCGGCACGAGGTGCGGGTGCCGGGCTCGGTCGGCGGCCGCCCCCGCCGCGAGCACCAGGAGCTCGACTGGGTCCTGGCCGAGATCGACCTGACCGGCCCGAGCACGCAGGTCGAGCTGCACGGTCGCGACCTCGACGTCGCGGTCGGCGTGACCGGCCCCGGCGCCGACCTGCACCTGCTCGGCCTCGCGCTCGGCACCGCCCCCACCCGGGTGCTCGCCGTCGTCGACCCCGCCCCGCTGGTCGGCGCCCACCAGGAGGCGGGTCTGCTCGTGCTGCGCGGGGCCACCTCGGTGACGCTCGCGCTGGGCTGGGACGAGGCGGTGGAGCGATGAGGGACGGCACCCCGAGCCCGGCCACCCGGGCCCTCCAGCTCGCGTGGCCGGTCGCCCTGGTCGTCCTGGGGGCGATGGTGCTCGCCACCGCGTGGCACCGCTGGACGATCTCGCTGCTGTTCGCGGCCGTCGCCGCCGTCCCCCTGCTCGCGCTGCGCGGCCTGCTCCGTGCCGGGCTGTCGCGGTGGTTCGCGACCTCGCTGCTGCTGCTGCTCACCGTGATGGCCGCCTACCTCGCGACGACCGGCGCTGACCTGACACTCGAGCAGACCGTGCAGGACGTCGTCCCGCGGCTGCTGACCTCGCCCCAGCCCTACGCCGTCCAGGCGGACCTGCTGGCCGGGCCGCTGCTGCTGACCGCCCTGGTCTCGCTGCTCGTGGGGCTGCGCGTCGACAGCCGGCTCCGGGTCGAGGCGGTGCTCGGCGCCGCCGTCCTCTACGTCGCCGGGGCGCTGCTGACCGCCGGCTCCGCCGACCCGTGGGGCCTGGTCGCGGTCCTGACCCTGATCGTGGCCGTGCTCGGCTGGGTGTTCCTCGACGAGCACTCCGAGCCGGTGCGCCAGCGGCTCTCGATGGCCGGCCCGGTCGCGGTCGTCGGGGTGGGCGCGCTGGCGGCCCTCGCGACGCTCCCGGTGGGGCAGGCCTTCGAGCCGCGCGACCTGGTCGCTCCCCCGACCTACGAGGTGGTCGCCAGCAACCCGCTCACCCAGCTCGGTGCCTGGGCCAACAACCCCACCGACGAGCTGCTGGAGGTCCGCGGCGACGAGGGCCCGCTGCGGCTGGTGGTGCTCGACGACTACGACGGCCTGCAGTGGACCGCGGCCACCCGCTACGAGGCGCTGCCCACCGACGGGCGCACCGGCCTGGAGCCGGGCATCTACCCGCGCTCGACCACCGTGCAGGTGTCGTTCTCCCGCCTCGGCGGCAGCTGGCTGCCCAGCCCCGGGCTGCCGTCGTCGGTCGCGCTGGCCGACGCGCTGGTCGACCCCGGCACCGGCACCCTGTACTCCGGCGTCGACACCGCCGGCCTCGTCTACGAGGTGACCGGCGCCTTCGACGACCCGCCGCAGGCGGCGCTCGACGCCGCCGAGCTCCCCGAGGACGGGCTGGAGCCGATGACCGCCCTGCCGCCGCTCTCCAACGCGCTCGCCGACCTCGCGGCCCGGGTCGGCGAGGGCGCCGACACCGCCTACCAGCGTGCCGCCCGGATCGAGACGTTCGTGCGCAGCTCCTACGAGCTCTCGACCACCGCCATCTCCGGTTCCGCGCTGTGGCGCATCGAGCGGTTCCTGCTGAGCGACCGCACCCAGTCCGGCGGCGGCGTCGGCACGTCGGAGCAGTTCGCCTCCGCCTTCGCGGTCCTGGCCCGGGCCAACGGGCTGCCGACGCGGGTGGTGGTCGGGTTCCGGCCCGGCGAGGTCCAGGACGACGGCACCCGGGTGATCCGCGGCGAGGACGCCTTCGCGTGGGCGGAGGTCTACTTCCGCGACCTCGGCTGGGTCCCCTTCTCCCCCACCCCCGACGACGACACCTTCCGGCGGCCGCGCCCGGTGGAGGCCGAGGAGCCGCGGTTGCCGGAGCCGGCCGACACCGGCGCGCCGGTCCCGACGCCGTCGGGCGGGGAGCCGGCCACCGACGCCCCCGCACCGGTCGACGACGAGACGGCGTCCGCGCCGACGTCCACCTCCGGTGCCGCGCCCGACCCCTACCTCGTCGCGGCGGCCGCGCTCGCCGCGCTGCTCCTCGGGCTGGTCGCCCTGCGGGGCGGACGGCGGCTCCGGCACGCCCGGCAGGGCCCCCCGGGGGCGTGGGCCGAGGTGGTCGACGCCCTGCGGCTGGCCGGCATCCGTCCCGCGCCGCACCAGCCCGCCGACCTCGTCGCCGCCGACGCCGACGCCCGGCTGGGCACCACCGCGGCGGTCCCGATCGCCGCGCGCGCCGAGGCCGTCGCGTTCGGTCCCCCCGGCGGGCGGGACGCCGGGTCCGCGGCCGACGCGCGGGGCCGGCTGGGCGAGGTCCGCCGGGCGGCCCGGCGCACGGTCCCGGCCTGGCGGCGCTGGTGGTGGCACCTCGACCCGCGGGTGCTCGGGCGGCGCCGCTGACCGGCGGGCCCGACCGGCACCGGACCGAGGGTCGGGGTCGGGGTGGGACGCAGCGTCGGGGTCGGCGTCAGGAGGCGAAGCCGCCGCCCGCGACGACCTCCTCGCACCGGCTCTGCCGGTTGTTGAGGCCGTAGGTGCCGTCGACGAGGAAGACGCCCATGAAGAAGCAGGTGCGCCCGGGCGGGAGACCGCGGACGGCCGCCTCGCCGCTGGTCTGACCGGCAGGGAAGGTCGCGATCACCCGTCCGTTCGGGAAGCTCGGGTCGGTCGCCAGCAGGGCGAAGGAGCCCTCACCGTCGGCCGGGTCGGTCCACGTCGCCCGCAGCGTGACGCCGTCGTACTCCAGGGACTGCAGGACGACCGCGAGGTCGGTGTCGGGGCGGGAGGTGACGGTGCCGCCCACGCTCGGCGGGGCGACCGCGCTGCCGTCCGGCGTGACCGCGGCCCGGACCGGCGTCTCGTCGTCGTCGCGGCCGCGCAGGACCGCGCCGAGCAGGCCGAGCAGCAGCCCGATGACGAGGGCCGCGACGCCGAGGACGATCGGGAGCCGCCGGCGCGGGGCCTTCTCCTCCTCGGGCGCCTCCGGGGTGGGCTCGGACGGGCCCGGGGCGGCGCCGGTGGTGTCGGGGAACCCGGTGCCGGTCGGGGCGGCGTCGGCGACCCGGACGACGTGCGAGACCGCCGAGATCGCCACCGGCGACGGCTCGGCCGGCTCCGCACCACGAGCCGGCGACGGGGACAGGGGCGCCGGCGAGATCGGGGCCGGTGAGATCGGGGCCGGCGCCGACGCGTGCAGGGTGGGGGTCGGCGTGGGCGTCGGCGACTCCGCCGCGTCACCGGCGGTGCGGGGCGGCGCGGCCTTGGCCAGCAGCGGCGGCGTCGTCGGTCCCGCCGGCTCCCAGGCCGAGCCGCGCAGCGCGTGCAGGGCGTCGTGCAGCGCGGCGGCCGAGCCCCAGCGGCCCGCGACGTCCTTGCTGAGGCACCGGTCGATGATCGGCGCGAGCCGCTCCGCGCCGGGGACCTGCAGGGGCCGGTGCGGCTCGGTGCGGGCCCGGCGCAGGTAGGCCAGGGCGGAGTCCTCGTCGGGGTCGTCGCTGGCGAAGGGCGGCCGGCCGTCGAGCAGCGTGTAGAGCGTCGACCCGAGCGACCAGACGTCGTCGAGCGGGGTCGGCGGGTGGCCGTCGAGGATCTGCGGGGCGGCGTGACGGTAGGTGAAGGTCTCCGCCGACGAGGTGTGCTCGGAGTCGACCAGGCGCGCGATGCCGAAGTCGGCGAGCACCCAGGAGGTGGGCAGCACCAGGACGTTCTGCGGCTTCACGTCCCGGTGCAGGACGCCGCGCTCGTGGGCGAAGGAGAGCGCGTCGGCGAGCACCTCCCCGATCCGTCCGACCTCCTCGGGCGGCAGCGGCCCGTGCGCCTTGAGCCGGTCGTGGAGGGTGCCGCCCTCGAAGAAGTCCATGACGACGGCCGGCTTGCCCGAGGCCGTCGTGCCGACGGCGAGCACGGTGACGATGTTGGGGTGCTGGCGGCCGAGCTGCACGGTGATGTCGATCTCGCGCTTGAACCGCACCGACCGCGCGGGGTCGGACGTGGTGTCGATGCTGAGCACCTTGATCGCGACGTCGCGGCCCACCGACTCCTGGCGCGCGCGGTAGACGACCGAGTCGCCGCCGCGCCCGACCTCGGTCAGGTCGGTGTAGCCGTCGAGCTCCTCCACGGTGGCCGGTCCCGCCGCGGGCGGGCGCCACGCGGCGTCCGAGCCGTCGGACGTCCCCATGCCTCCAGACACCATGCGGCAACCCTAGTAGGACGCCGCCCGTGACGACGCCGACCCGTCAGAAGATGCTCTGACGGGTCGGCGTGGGTGTCGTGCGGGACGGGTCAGGCGTCCTTGGCGGCGTCGTCGTCGGACTCGGCGTCGCCCTCGGCGTCCGCCTCCTCGACGTCGGCCTCGGCCTCGGCGGCCTCGGCGGCCTCGGCCTCCGGGTCACCGATGGTGCCGTCGGGGCGGAGGTTCTTCAGCTCGACGGCGTTGCCCGAGGCGTCGGTGACGACGGCGGCGTCGACGATCGTCTGGAGCGCCTTGCCGCGCAGGATCTCCTGGACGAGGTCCGGGATGTGGTTGTGCTCGAACATGTGGTTCGCGAACTGCTGCGGGTCCTGGCCGGACTGCTGGGCGCGCCGGACCAGGTGCTGGGAGAGCTCGGCCTGGTCGATGCCGAACTCCTCCTTCTTCGCGATCTCGTCGAGGAGGAACTGGGCGGCGACGGCATCGCGCACGCGACGGTCGAGGTCGGCCTCGAACTCCTCGACGGTCTGGCTCTCGTCCTCGAGGTACTTCTCCATCGTGATCCCGGCCATCGCGAGCTGCTGCTCGATGCTCTGGCGGCGCGAGTTCAGCTCGTCGGTGACGATGCTCTCGGGCAGCGGGATCTCGACCTGCTCCAGCAGGGCCTCCAGGACGGCGTCGCGGGCCGCGGCCGCCTGCTCGAGGCGCTTGCCCCGGCCGAGGCGCTCGCGGACGTCGGCGGTGAGCTCCTCGACGGTGTCGAACTCGGAGGCGAGCTGGGCGAACTCGTCGTCGTACTCGGGGAGCTCCTGCTCCTGGACCTGGCTGATCGAGACGGCCACCTGGACCTGCTCGCCCAACAGGTCGCCGCCGACGAGCTCGCTGTCGAAGATCTTGTCCTCGCCGGGGGTCAGGCCGACGAGCGCCTCGTCGAGTCCCTCGATCATCCCGCCGCGACCGACCTGGTAGGACATGCCGGTCACCTCGGCGCCCTCGACGACCTCGCCGTCCTGGGTGGCCTTGAGGTCGAGCACGACGAAGTCGCCGTCGGCGGCGGGCCGCTCGACGTCGGTC
Organism: Nocardioides sp. S-1144; assembly: GCF_005954645.2. NCBI lineage: Bacteria > Bacillati > Actinomycetota > Actinomycetes > Propionibacteriales > Nocardioidaceae > Nocardioides > Nocardioides dongxiaopingii. The sequence continues at coordinate 1,046,813 of NZ_CP040695.2, read as the reverse complement.
AGCGTGGCGAACCGCTCACGCAGGGCGTCGACCTGCTCGTCGACGTCGGAGTCGGTGACCTCGACGTCGTCGACGGAGGCCGTGATCCCGGTGTAGTCGGGGACGGTGATGGTGGGCTTGACGTCGACCTCGGCGGTGAAGCCGAAGCCCTCGTCGTCGGCGATCTCGAGGCCCTCGATCTCGGGCTGCGCCAGCGGCGTCAGCTCGTTGGCCTCCAGGGCCTCCACGTACTTCTGGGGCAGGGTGTCGTTGATGGCCTGCTCGAGGACGGCGCCGCGCCCGACCTGACGGTCGATGACCATCGGCGGCACCTTGCCGCGGCGGAAGCCGGGGACGTTGATCTGCTTGGCGATCTGCTGGTAGGCCTTGTCGAGGTTCGGCTTGAGCTCCTCGAAGGGCACCTCGACGGTGAGCTTGACCCTCGTGGGGCTCAAGGTCTCGACGGCGCTCTTCACAGGTGGTCTCCTTCGTCTGGGTCTGTGGCTGGTTGCGGTCGGGGCGACAGGACTCGAACCTGCGATCTCCTGCTCCCAAAGCAGGCGCGCTAGCCACTACGCTACGCCCCGCCAAGACGGCTCCGGGGGGCGTCACAGGGGACGCCAGGAGGCCGCTTGGAGCGGATGACGGGAATCGAACCCGCGTAATCAGTTTGGAAGACTGGAGCTCTACCATTGAGCTACATCCGCGCACGCTGAGACAGGCCCAGCACCCCTGAATCGTGCCACAGCGGCGGGCGCCGCACCCAAACGGGACCCGGCGCCGACTCAGGTGCGGCGCACCACCACCATCGCCCGGTCGTCGTCGCGCGAGCCGAGCGTGGTCGTGAGCCGCCCGGCGGCACCGACGAAGGAGCCGCGGAGCACCGACTCGGCCTCCCCCATCATCCGGTCGATCCCGAGGTCGAGGTCGCGGCACGGCTCCTCGATGATGCCGTCGGTGTAGAGCAGCACGGCGTCGCCGTGGTCGAGGCGGCCGCGCCGGACGGTGAGGTCGAGGTCGTCGAGCAGCCCGAGCACCGGCCCCTCGGTGTGCAGCACCGCCCACCGCCCGGTGCCGCTGGCGCGGTGGACCGCGGGCGGGTGGCCGGCCGTGCGCACCTCGAAGGCGCCGGTGGTGAGGTCGAGGCAGAGGTGGATCGCGGTGGCGAAGCCCTCGTCCCACGCCTGGCGCAGGAGGTAGGCGTTGGCGGCGGGCAGGAACCCCGCGGGCGGGAGGGCGCCGAGGAGAGCGCCGAAGGCCCCCGAGAGGAGCAGCGCCCGGGTGCCGGCCGCCTCGCCCTTGCCGGAGACGTCGACGACGACGACCTGCAGCGACGTCCCGTCGGCGCTGCGCGAGGCGACGACGAAGTCGCCCGCGAACGCCGTCCCACCGGCGGAGTGCAGCGCGGACTCGACCTGCCAGCCGGCCGGCAGGTCGGGGATGTGGGCCTGGTCGAGGATCCGGTCCCGCAGGTCGACGAACATCGACTCCCCCCGCAGCCCGGCGACCCCGAGCCGGGCCCGCTGGAGGTTGGCCAGCAGCACGACGCACGCGACGGCGAGCTGGACGGTCGCGGCGCCGAGCACGCGGCCGGTGAGGCTCTCCTGCCGGGAGACGCAGATCGTCAGCATCACCATGTCGAACCCGACGAACCACGGCAGCAGGCGCGGCCCGAGCAGGATGCTGCCGAGCACGACCGGCAGCACCAGGCTGCTGAACGGCGTCCGCGACGGGAACAGCATCACCAGCACCGTCACGGTGACCGAGAACAGGCACAGCGCAGCGCCGATCCGCAGCTCGGCGCTCGCGGAGCGGCGTCGCGCCCGGCTCCAGCGTCGCCACGGCGAGGGACCCGGCGCGGCGCGGGAGGGGAGGGTGCTGCTGGACACGGGGGACCTCGTTGCAGGCCTGGCTGGGGCCTCGGTGGGGGGGAGCGCCGGGGTCACCCTACGGCGCGCGAGCGGAACACGGGCTGACAACGCGAACACCAGAAGAGGTTGCGCCCCTCGAGGACGGCGGTGCTGACCTGTCGTCCGCACACGAGGCAGGGCAGGCCGGTGCGCCGGTAGACGTAGACCTCGCCGCCGTGGTCGTCGCGCCGCGGCGGGCGCCCCATCGCCTCGGGCGTGTGCTCGGGGCGGACGGTGTCGATCCGGCCGCTGACGACGCCCTCGGCCATCAGCACCACCAGGTCGGACCAGATCGCCTGCCACTGACCGACCCGCAGCGTGGTGCCGGGGCGCAGCGGGTGGAGCCGGTTGCGGAAGAGCACCTCGGCCCGGTAGACGTTCCCGACGCCGGCGAGGACGCCCTGGTCCATCAGCAGCGCACCGATGGTGCGGTTGCTGCGGCGGATCCGGTGCCACGCACGGTCGGGGTCGGCGTCGGCGCGGATCGGGTCGGGACCGGACCTCGCCAGGGTCGCGGCGCGCTGCTCGGCCGTCACGAGGGCGCAGGTGATCGCACCACGGAGGTCGGCGAGGGCGAGGGCGCCCCCGTCGGGCCCGTCGGGCCCGTCGGGCCCGTCGGTGGTGGCGATCCGGAGCCGGACCTGTCCGACCGGCGGGGGCACCCCGACGTCGGGGTCGACGTCGGTGCGGACGTCCATGCCGCCGATCAGCCCGAGGTGGATGTGGACGAAGCGCTCGCCGGCGAACTCGACGAACAGGTGCTTGCCCCAGGCCTGGGCGTCGACGAGCCTCTCGCCGTCGAGGAGCGCGGCGGCGTCGGCGAAGCGGCCCTGGGGACTGCTGACGGCGACCGTGCGGCCGCCGAAGGCCCGGGTGAGCTCACCGGCGAGGCGGTGGAGGGTGTGACCCTCAGGCATCGCCGGGCCGAGCGGAGGCGGGCAGCGGCGGGAGCACGTGGGTCTCGTCGTAGGAGGAGAGCATGCCGATCCGGCGCACGTGCCGCTCGTCACCGCTGAACGGCGTCTCCAGGAACACCTGCACGAACCGGGTCATGTCGTCGAGCGAGTGCATCCGGCCACCGACGGCGACGACGTTGGCGTCGTTGTGCTCGCGCCCGAGCGAGGCGGTCTCCTCCGACCAGGCCAGCGCCGCGCGGCACCCGAGGACCTTGTTGGCGGCGATCTGCTCGCCGTTGCCGGAGCCGCCGATCACCACGCCGAGGCTGTCGAGGCCCTCGGCGCGGTCGGCGACGACCCCCTCGGCGGCCCGGAGGCAGAAGACGGGGTAGTCGTCGACGGCGTCGAAGACGAACGGGCCGTGGTCGACCGGCTCGTAGCCGTGGTCGGTGAGCCAGGTCGTCAGGTGGGCCTTCAGGTCGAGGCCGGCGTGGTCGCTGCCGAGGTGGACGCGCATGGCCCCGAGTGTTCCAGAACCCCGCTCCGGGCGACCGGTCAGTGGTCGCGCAGGAAGGCCGCGGCCTGGCGCAGCAGCGGCTCGGCCGCCGGGAACGCGTCCGGGTGGCGCCAGAACCCGTGGACCTGACCGAGGTAGCGGACGCCGAGGACCTCGACGCCGGTCTCGGCGAGCCGGGCCGCGAGCAGCTCGCCCTCGTCGCGCAACGGGTCGTGCTCGGAGGTCATCACGAACGTGGGCGGCAGCGTGCCCAACCGGTCCGAGAGCAAGGGGGCCAGGTCGGGGTCGGCGTGGTGCCGGGCGTCGCCGCCGGTGTACTGCTCCCAGTACCAGGCGACGTCGCGCGGGTCGAACCCCTCGACCTCCTCATGGTGCGAGGCTCCCGCCGCGGTCGGGTCGAGGAACGGGTAGACCAGCGCGAGGGCCCGGAACCGGTCCGGGTGGCGGAGCGCCGCGACGAGCACGAGGTTCGCGCCGGCGCTGTCGCCGTGGCCGTAGGTCGGCCCGGTGAGCCCGTGGCCCTCGCCGTGCTCGTCGAGCCAGGCCACGACCGCGTCGAGGTCCTCGACCGCGGCCGGGAACGGGTGCTCGGGCGCCAGCCGGTAGTCGACGCTGAGCACGGCGGTCCCGGTCCGGTTCGCGAGTCGCCGGCACGAGGCGTCGTGCACCGCGACGTCGTTGAACACGAAGCCGCCGCCGTGCGCGTGCACGACGACGCCGGGCGCGGCCCCCGCCGGCAGGTAGAGCCGGCACGGCACCCCGCCGGCGTCGAGGTCCAGCACGCGCTCGACCTCCTCGCGCGGCTGCGCGGCAGCGGCCTCGCGGGCCGCGACCCGGGCGGCCTCGACGTCGTAGCCCGGGGTGGAGACCGGCGGCTCGGCCGCGGCCCGCTCGACCGCGGTGCCGGGACTGCGGGTAGAGCGTCACCGCTGCATGAGGGCGTCGAGCCCGACCGCGACGGCGGCGGCGACGCGGAAGTCGAGTGCGGGGTCGCCGACCGTGACCGTGTAGCGGTCGCGCACCGTGCTCTGCCGCTGCACCGAGAGGACGGTGCGGCCGTCGGGGGTGGTGAAGTCGAAGTGGATGGGCAGGAACGGGATGTCGGCGAAGCGGCGCACCAGTGCCACGGCCTGGCTGCGCTCCTGGCCGACGGCCTGGTAGCCGGGGCCCTCGAGGTGGAAGGTCGAGCGGAGCAGGCTCTTGCCGAAGTCCTTGCGGAAGAAGCCGAGCTGCTGGCCCTGGGCGTCGAAGACGTCGTAGCCGGCGTTGAGGTCGATCTTCTTGCGCGCCCGGAAGCTGAAGACGGCCTGGCTCCTGGACTCGTCGGTGTAGAAGGTGACCTCCTCCTTGAACGCCATCCGCTTCTGCTGCGCGACGCCGAGCGACTGGCCCTCGGCCCCGCCCGCGCCGGCCCCGACGAGCTCGTAGCGGTTCGTGGTCATGGCGAACTTCTGCTTCACGTAGAAGAGGGGGACGTGGCTGGGTGCGGTCATGACCGGAACCTACCCAGCGACCCGGGTCCCAGTCGTGACGACCGGGATCCGCGTCAGCGACGACCGGGATCCGCGTCGGCGACGACCGGGATCCGCGTCATGACGACCGGGATCCGCGTCAGCGCGACTCGAGGGCCAGCCGGGCGCCGAGCGCGGCGAACGTCGCCGCGAAGACCTTCCGGACCCGGTTCACCAGGCGCGGCCGAGCCAGCACCCGGTCGCGGACGGCGGCGGCGCCGATCCCGTACGCGGCGAACACGACGAACGTCGCGGCCATGAAGATCCCACTCAGGAGGAGCATCCGCGGCACCGCGCCCGGTGACCCGGCCGGCACGAACTGGGGCAGGAAGGCGAAGAAGAAGATCGTCAGCTTGGGGTTGAGCAGGTTGAGGGTGATCCCCTCCGCCACGACGCGGCGACGGCTCACCGGCCGACGGTCCTCGTCGATGGCGAGCGCGCCGGTGTCGCGCCAGGTCGACCACGCCATCCACAGCAGGTAGGCGACGCCGGCGTACTTGAGCGTGGCGAAGGCGAGCCCGCTCGCGTGCAGCACCGCCGCCAGGCCGGTGATCGCCGCCACCAGGTGCGGCACCGTGCCGAGGGTGCAGGCGAAGGCCGCGAGCACCGCGGCGCGGCCGCCGCGGGTGAGGCCGGCAGCGAGGGTGTAGAGCGCGCCCGTGCCGGGCGTCGCGACGATCACCAGCGTGGTGAGCAGGAAGGCCAGGCTCATGGCTGGTGACGCTACTGCGATGAGTGCGGCCCCGGCCAGGGGTCGGTACCCCCGTGATCATCGTCGCCGGACACCTCCTCGTCTCCCCCGCGGACCGCGCCGCCTACCTGCGTGGCTGCGAGGAGGTCGTCCGGCTGGCCGGGCCGCCGACGGCTGCCTCGACTTCGCGATCTCCGCGGACCTGCTCGACCCGGCGCGGATCAACGTGCACGAGAGGTGGGCCGGCCGCCGCGAGCTCGAGGCGTTCCGCGGCTCCGGTCCCGACGACGACCAGCGCGCCGCGACCCGGAGCGCCGACGTCCAGGAGTTCGACCTCGGCGGCTGAGCCGCCCACCGAGGGGCGTCACCCACCGGCCAGGCGGGCGAGCTCCTCGTCCACGACCGCGACGTCGAGCTTGGTGAAGACCGGGGTCGGCTTCTCGACCGGTGTGCCCACCACGACCGCGCGGCGCTGCCACGCGGGGGCCGTGGTGTAGTCGCCGGTGATGATCGGGTAGCCCGCGCCCCCGTCCAGGTCGTCGACCTCCTCGATCCGCGGCATCGGGGCGACGTCGCCGGCGCCGCCGAACACGCGGTCGACGGCGTTCGCCGAGAACGGCAGGAACGGCGCCAGCACCAGGTTGAGGTCGGCCACGCACTGCGCGACGACGTGCAGCACGGTGCCGAGGCGCTCGCGCTGATCCTCGCCCTTGAGCTTCCACGGCTCGGTGTCGGACACGTACTTGTTGACCTCGCCGACGGCGCGCATCGCCTCCGCGATCGCCTGCTTCTGGCGGTGCCGGCCGATCAGGTCGCCGACGACGGTGAAGGCCTGCTCGGCCACGGCGAGCACCCGCTCGTCGTCCTCGGTGAGGACGCCGGCCGGCGGGATCTCGCCGAAGTTCTTCGCGATCAGCGTGGCGGTCCGGTTGACCAGGTTGCCCCAGCCCGCGACCAGCTCGTCGTTGGTGCGGCGCACGAACTCCGCCCAGGTGAAGTCGGAGTCCTGGTTCTCGGGGCCGGCCGCGGCCACGAAGTACCGGAAGGCGTCGGGCTGGTAGCGGCTGAGCAGGTCGCGGACGTAGATGACCACCTTCTTCGAGGAGGAGAACTTGCGTCCCTCCATCGTGAGGAACTCCGACGAGACCACCTCGGTGGGCAGGTTGAGCTCGCCGTACTCGCGCGGCTCGCCGCCCTTGGAGCCCCTGCCGGAGTAGGCCAGCAGCTCGGCGGGCCAGATCTGGCTGTGGAAGGTGATGTTGTCCTTGCCCATGAAGTAGTAGGACAGCGCCTCGCTGCCCCCGGCGCCCCCGGCCGTCGCGGGGTTCCACCACTTCCGCCAGGCCTCCGGGTCACCCGAGCGGCGCGCCCACTCGACCGAGGCCGACAGGTAGCCGACCACCGCGTCGAACCAGACGTAGAGCTTCTTGGTGGGGTTCTCGCGCCAGCCGTCGAGCGGGACAGCGATGCCCCAGTCGATGTCGCGCGTCATCGCCCGCGGCCGGATCTCCTTGAGGATGTTCTGGCTGAAGCGGATCACGTTCGGCCGCCACAGCCCGGTCGCCGCCCGGCCGTCGAGCCACTCCCCCAGCGCGTCGGCCAGCGCCGGCAGGTCGAGGAAGAAGTGCTGGGTCTCGATGAACTCCGGCGTCTCGCCGTTGATCTTCGAGACCGGGTCGATGAGGTCGGCGGGGTCGAGCTGGTTGCCGCAGGTGTCGCACTGGTCGCCCCGGGCCCCGCCGGCGCCGCAGATCGGGCAGGTGCCCTCGATGTAGCGGTCGGGCAGCGTGCGCCCGGTCGACGGCGAGATGGCGCCGTAGGTCGTCTGCTCGACGAAGTAGCCGTTCTCGTAGACCCCGAGGAACAACTCCTGGACGACGGCGTGGTGGTTGCGCGTCGTCGTGCGGGTGTAGAGGTCGTAGGTGCAGCCGAGCGAGACCAGGTCCTCGGCGATGATCCGGTGGTTCCGGTCGGCGAGCTCCTGCGGCGAGACCCCGGCCTCGTCGGCGGCGATCAGGATCGGGGTGCCGTGCTCGTCGGAGCCGGAGACCATGAGCACGTCGTGTCCGGCCATCCGCGAGTACCGGCTGAAGACGTCGGAGGGCACACCGAAACCGGCGACGTGGCCGATGTGGCGGGGGCCGTTGGCGTAGGGCCAGGCGACGGCGGACAGGACGTGGGTCATGGCCCCAGGCTAGTGAGCCCGCGCCACCGCGTTTCGCGTGGGCACCCGCAACGGACCCGCGCCCGGCTCGACCGCGTCGAGCACCTCGACCTCGTCGCCGACCCGGACCACGACGCCGTCGCCCCCGGCCGGGACGTCGGGGACCAGGTTGGTGCCGAACCAGGTCTTGTTGTCGAAGCGCCGGATGCGGGCCATCGCGGCGACCGGCTCCTTCTCGCGGACGGCGGTGTCGGGATCGATCGTCGTGATCACGCAGCGCGCGCACCCCTTCACGGCGCGGAGGACCACGTCGCCGATGCGGATCCGCCGCCAGTCGTCCTCGCTCCACGCCGCCGCGCCCGAGACGACCACGTTCGGCCGGAACCGGGTCATCGTCAGGGGCTCCCGCCCGTGCGGCGCCGCGGCGAGGACCTGGTCGTTGACCGCGGCCAGCGACTCCTCGGTCGCGAGCAGCAGGGGGTAGCCGTCGGCGAGCGAGACGACGTCGCCCTCGTCGCCGTAGTCGGGCGTCGTGGGGCGGCGCGTCGGGTCGTCGAGGTGGACCAGCCGGGCGTCGGTGCCGAGGACCTCGCTGAACCAGGCGTCGGCCTCGGCCCCCGCCGCGGCCGCGGTGAGCCGCGAGGACCACAGGGAGACCGGCACCTGGTGCGCCGGGTCGGGCGTGGCGACCTCGAGCGGCGCGATGGCAGCACCGCCGGCACCGCCGGCACCGCCGGCAGCACCGTCGCGAGCCTCGACGCGCAGGCCGGTCGCGGTGAGCTGCGGGTCCAGCAGGAGCAGCCGGTTCACCTCGCGGGCGGTGATCGCCGCGCCGGCGTGGTCGACCACCATCCAGCGGCGGTCGCCGTCGAGCCCCCAGGGCCGCACGGTCGCGGTCGGCAGCTCCTCGCCGCGGCAGGACTTGACCGGGTAGCGGCGCAGGGACGTCAGGCTGATCGGCACGGCCACAGGCTACGGCCCGCGCACCTCACCAGCGGGCGATGCGCGCGGCGGCCCGTCGGCGGATCGTGGGCAGCTCGGCGTAGAGCCTCTCGCCGGGGCACGCGGTCTGGTTGGTGTCGCGGTGCCCGTCGATGGTGGGCAGCCGGGGCCGCTCGCCGGCGGGGAACCGGTCCGACCCGGAGGAGGTGACGCTCACCCGACCGCGGGGCTTGCGGTCGTAGCGGTCCAGCTTCCACGCCGAGAGCCGCACCAGCGCCGAGACGACGTTGCGGCGCGGCCGGGCGTCCTCGAAGTTGCCGATGACCGCGACCCCCGTCGAGGTGCTGTTGAAGCCGAGGGTGTGCGCCCCCAGCACCGGCTTGCGGGGTCCGCCGGCCCGGCCGACCCACGTGCGCCCGAACCGGTCGACGAGGAAGTTGTAGCCGATGTCGGACCAGCCGAGGTTCTGGGTGTGGTAGCGGTAGATGCCACGCAGCAGGCCGGGGACGTCGTCGCGGGCGTAGGTGTTGCTGTTCACCGTGTGGTGCACGTGCACCTGCTGGATCGTGCTGTTGTAGCGCGCGGCCCCGGACCTCAGCGCGGGGTCGGCCCCCCACTGCGCGCGCCCGCGCATCGCCGGCTTGGGCGACCACGGGTTGCGGGTGTCGCGGGCCAGCAGACGGGGCTGCGGCCGCGCCGGGCTGCGGACCTGCGTGCCGTCCGGTGCGATGAGGACGAGCGTGAGGTCGGCCGGGCGTGCCCCGGCCACGTCGACGCGGACGGCGTCCGCGGTGCCGACCCACTGCAGGTCGGTGGCGGCCACCCCCGCGGACCGCTCGCGGGTGCGGCGGTCGGGTCCGTCCCCGATCTGCTCGAGCCCGCGCCACGACGACCAGCCGTCCTCGGAGCGCGTGCGGACCCGGACCGCGCGGTCGGCGCCGTCGTCGGTCCAGGTCACCCCCACCATCGCGAACGGCGTCGCCGTCTCGACGGTGCGGCGGTCGGCCGGCAGCGGCACGTCGGCGGCACGCAGCCCGGCGCCGGCGGGGTCGAGTCGTTGCACGGGCGGCTCGGCGCGTACGGGCGCGGGTGCCGCGGAGGCCCCGGACCCCGGCGGTGCGGCCGTCACCGCCAGCGTCGGTGCGGTGAGCGCGGCCGCGACGACGGCGCCCAGCGCGGCAGAACGGCGTCCCGGCGGCGTGGTCAGAGAAGGCATCACCAAGATCATGCGCCACATGCGTCACAGAGACAACAACGCCGCCCCGTCCCGCCACCGGCGACGGGACGAGGCACGCGGGGCTCAGCTGAAGTCGAGGTCCCCGGTGCGCGAGCGCTTGAGCTCGTAGAAGTAGGGCACCTTGGCGACGGCGACGCAGCCGTCCCAGAGCAGGCCGGCGTCCTCGCCCCGCGGGATCTTCGAGAGGACCGGGCCGAAGAACGCGGCCCCCTCGATCGCGATCGTCGGGGTGCCGACGTCGTTGCCGACCTGGTCCATGCCCTCGTGGTGGCTCGCGGCCACCGCGGCGTCGAGACCGGAGTCGTCCATCGCGTCGACCAGCTCGGGCTCGAGCCCGGCCTCGGCGAGCGACTCCACGATGATCGAGCGGCCGGCGTCCTCCTGCTCGTGGAGCGTGCGGCCGTCCACGTGGATCCGGGTGCCGAGCGCGGTGTAGAGCGGCAGCAGGACCTCGCGGCCGTGCTTCTGCTCGGCCGCGATGCAGACCCGCACGGGCCCCCAGGCCGGCGCGAGCAGCTCGCGGTACTCCTCGGAGATGTCCTTGTCCTGGTTGAGGTAGCCCAGGCTCATGACGTGCCAGGTGACCTGGATGTCACGGACCTGCTCGACCTCCAGGATCCAGCGCGAGGTGATCCACGCGAAGGGGCACAGGGGGTCGAACCAGAAGTCGGCGGTGGTGGGGGTGCTCATGCTCCGGATTCAACCACCAGGGCGGTGGTCAGGGCTTGACGGTCGCCCACGCGCCGGCGGCCGAGCCCGTGACGAGGCCGTCGCCGGCGTAGGTGACCTTGACCCAGCGCCGTCCGGCGGGCAGCCGGTCGACGCGGATGGTGGCGACGCCGTCGACCAGCGGCAGGGTCGTGGTCCGCTTGCGGACCTTGACCACGACGCTGCCGGTCGGGACGGCGCCGGGGGCGCGGACCCGGACCCGGACCATCACCGCGCGCTTGCGCCCGCCGGCCCGCAGCGTGATCGCGGCCCCGGTCGTCACCCGGCCGAACGTCGCCGCCTGGACGACGGGCCGGAAGTTGGGCTTCGCCACCGTGGCCCGCGCCTCGATGGTGCGGCCGACGTCCGCTGCGCCGAGCAGGTAGGTCGGGGCGACGGCGCCGGGTACCACCGCGCCGTCGCGCAGCCACTGGTAGGTGGCGACGGCGTCCCTCGGCGTCCAGGAGGCACCGGCGAAGCTCAGCGTCGAGCCGTGGCGCGGTGTGCCGGAGGCCGCGAAGGGCTGGGCGACCGCGACGTTGCCGCTGACGACCGGCCCGACCCGGTTGGAGTAGCCGAACGCCTTCGGCAGGCCCGGCCCCCGGGCGACCTCGACGGCCGAGATGGTCTTGCCGACCAGGCCCCGGGTCAGCTCGAGGGTCGGGCCGTTGCGGCCGGACAGGTAGACGCCGTCGGCCGACCAGCGGACGCTGACCGAGGCCGGCGCCGGCGACCAGGCACCCGGGACGACGCTGAGCGTGGCCCCGACGGTCGGGTCACCGGTGACGACCGGTGAGGTCCGGCGCAGGAACGCGCCGCTGGCGACCGGCGCCGAGGGCGCCGACGTCGCGACCGCGGCGGTGTGGCCCGCGCGGCTCCCGGTGTCGCGGAAGGTCAGGACCGCGCCGGCGTCCTCACCGGTCGGCGTGTAGGTGCTGGTGGTCGCGCCGGGGATCGCCGTGCCGTTGCGGAGCCACTGCACGGTGTGGGTCGCCTTCGGCGTGAACGCCGCCCAGGTGCCGCGCACGGGGACGCCGACCTTCGGGGCGTCGCTGATCGAGGGGGCCGTGCGCACCGTGACGGCCGGCGTCGGGGCCGGGGCCCTGTCGGCGAGGTGCACGAAGCCGGTCGGCCAGCCGGTGCCGTCCTTGTAGATGGTGCGCCAGTGGAAGTCGCCGTTCCAGGAGTCCTCGGAGATCACGATCTCCGTCGACGAGACGACCTTCTCGACGTAGGCGACGTGGCCGCTCGAGCCGGCGCCGGACACGCCGCGGTTCCACCAGGCCACCGCGCCGACGGCGGGCTTGGTGTCGGTGACGTCGCGGCGGGCGAGGCCCCAGTTGTAGGCCATCCCCGTCCCGCCCCACGGCCGCTCGGTCGACATCCCGGCCCGGATCATCCGGTAGGCGACGTAGTTGGTGCAGTTGTGGCCGGAGTACATCCGCCAGTACATCTGGTTGTTGACCCGGCCGTAGCCGTCGTCGCTGTAGCCGGCGTTCGCGCACCCGCTGTAGCCGGAGCAGTGGTACCTCGACGACGCCCACGCCGGCGACGGATTCGCCACCGGCACGACCACCGCGAGCGACCCGAGGACGACCAGCGCCACCAGACGGGCCAGGAGACCGCTCGGACGACGGGTCGGAGGACGGGTCGGGCGGCGGGTCAACGGACTGCGACGGAGAGGCACGGGACCACTGTCAAGCACATCCGGTGCGTTTCGCAACAGCAACCCCATAATTCACAGGGGCCACTTTGGCTCGCATTTCGAATCACAGGCGTGTCGTTCCAGTCGGCGCGCGGGCGGGGCCGTGAACCGCCCGGCCGACCACCTGCACCATCGGCACCGAGCAGTGCCAGGATGAGGGGCATGCCTGGAACCAACCTGACACGGGACGAGGCCGCTACCCGCGCCGCACTCCTCGACGTGACGTCGTACTCCATCGACCTGGACCTGACGACGGCACCCGACAGCACCACCGACACCTTCGGCTCCACGACCACGATCGCCTTCACCTGCCGCGAGCCCGGCGCCTCGACGTTCGCCGACCTGGTCGGCGCCACCGTCCACGAGCTGACCCTCAACGGCGCCCCGCTCGACCCCGCGACCTACGCCGACAGCCGGATCCCGCTGCCCGACCTGCAGGCAGACAACCTGCTCGTCGTCCGCGCCGACTGCACCTACTCCACCAGCGGGGAGGGCCTGCACCGCTTCGTCGACCCCGTCGACGACCGGGTCTACCTCTACTCGCAGTTCGAGGTCCCCGACGCCCGCCGCGTCTTCACCACCTTCGAGCAGCCCGACCTCAAGAGCGTCTTCACCTTCCGCGTCACCGCCCCCGACCACTGGAAGGTCGTCTCCAACGCCCCCACGCCCGAGCCCGAGGCGCTCGACGGCGGCGCGGCGGTGTGGACCTTCCCGCCCACGAAGCGGATGTCGACCTACATCACCGCCGTCGTCGCCGGCGAGTACCACGCCGTCTTCGACACCTACGAGGGCCAGTTCGGCGAGATCCCGCTCGGCCACTACTGCCGGCAGTCCCTGGTCGAGCACCTCGACCGCGACGAGCTGGTGAAGATCACCCGGCAGAGCTTCGAGTTCTTCGAGCGCCAGTTCGGCTACCCCTACCCGTTCGAGAAGTACGACCAGCTCTACGTGCCGGAGTACAACATGGGCGCGATGGAGAACGCCGGCTGCGTGACCCTGCGCGACGAGTACCTCCCCCGCTCGCGCCAGCCGCGCTCGTTCTACGAGTTCCGCTGCTCGGTGATCACCCACGAGATGGCCCACATGTGGTTCGGCGACCTCGTGACCATGAAGTGGTGGGACGACCTCTGGCTCAACGAGTCGTTCGCCGAGTGGGCCTGCTACTGGTGCGAGGCCGAGGCGACCGAGTTCACCGACGCGTGGACCGGTTTCGCGAACGCCCGCAAGCAGACCGGCTACCGCGCCGACCAGCTGCCCAGCACCCACCCGATCGCCGCCGACAACCACGACCTCGAGGCGGTCGAGGTCAACTTCGACATGATCACCTACGCCAAGGGCGCCTCGGTGCTCAAGCAGCTGGTCGCGTGGGTCGGGCTGGAGCCGTTCATCGCCGGCCTGCGGCAGTACTTCCAGGACCACGCGTTCGGCAACACCGAGTTCGGCGACCTCCTCGTCGCGCTCGAGCGCTCCTCGGGCCGCGAGCTCGGCAGCTGGGCCGAGGAGTGGCTCCAGACCGCCGGCGTCAACACGCTGACCCCCGAGTTCGAGCTCGACGCCGACGGCGCCTACACCCGGCTCGCGGTCCGCCAGACCGCCGCGGCCGACCAGCCGACGCTGCGCCGGCACCGCCTCGGCATCGGCCTGTACGACGAGGTCGCCAACGAGCAGGGCGAGCCCCGCCTGGTGCGACGCGACTACATCGAGGTCGACGTCGAGGGCGAGTCCACCGACATCGAGGCGGCCGTCGGGCAGCGGCAGCCCGCGCTGCTGCTCCTCAACGACGGCGACCTGGCCTACGCCAAGATCCGCCTCGACGAGCGCTCCCTCGCCACCGTCGTCGGCGGGCTCTCCCGCCTCGACGACTCGCTCGCCCGGGCCCTGGTCTGGGGCGCCACCTGGGACATGACCCGCGACGCCGAGCTCTCGGCCACCGACTTCGTGAGCCTCGTGCTCGCCAACATCGGCAGCGAGACCGACGCCTGGGGCGTCACCCGGATCCCGGCCTACGCCGCCCTCGCGGTGAACTCCTACTCCGCGCCGGCCCACCGCGACGAGCTGCGCCTGCAGTGGGAGCGCGGGCTGCGCGGGCTCCTCGACGCGGCCGAGCCGGGCAGCGACTCCCAGCTCACCTTCGCCCGCTCCTACGCCGGTGCCGCCCACACCGACGAGGCGCTCGACGCCCTCGAGTCGCTGCTCGACGGCTCGCTGGTGGTCGAGGGCCTCGCGGTCGACGACGACCTGCGGTGGAGCCTCGTCACCGCCCTGGCCGCGCGCGGTCGTGCCGACGACGCCCGCATCGACGAGGTGCTGGCCACCGACAACACGATCTCCGGGCAGGAGCACGCGGCAGCGGCGCGCGCGGCGATGCCGACGGCCGAGGCCAAGGAGACCGCCTGGCGCCTCGGCATGCTCGAAGCCGGCACCCCGAACGAGACCGCGCGCAGCATCGTGCTCTCGTTCATGCGCTCGGGCCAGGAGGAGGTGCTCGCGCCGTACGTCGAGAAGTACCTCGACCTCGTCGACAGCACCTGGGAGCGGATCGGCGCCCACCGGGGCTCGGTCGCCCTGGAGCACTTCTTCCCGAAGCCGCTGGCCTCCGCCGAGCTGCTCGACAAGGTCGACGCCTACCTCGCCACCACGACCGCCAACCCGGGCGCGGTGCGCTACGTGCGGGAGGGCCGCGCCGAGGTCGCCCGCGCCCTGGCCGCGCAGGCCAAGGACGCCGGCTGACCGGGCGCTGACGACGCGCCGACGACGGGGACCCCGGACGACCGGGGTCCCCGTCGTGTCGGGTCTCCGCCGTCGGCGATCCCGGACGCCGGGTCTTCCTGGACGCAGGCGATCACCCACGTCGCGGATCGCGCACGTCGCGGCTCCCCGACGACCCGGATCCCCTACGTCCCGGATCCCGGACGACGCGGATCCCGGACGTCGCGGATCCCGGTCGTGCGGAACCGGAGCGGTCAGGCCTTGCGCGGGCGGGCGGTGCGGGCGTGCTCGCCCAGCTGCCGGATGCCGTGGCGCAGCCCGCCGACGAGGTCGCCGTCGGCGAAGGCCTCGGCCATCGTCGCGGTGGCCAGCTCGACCTGCGCGTCGGTGAGGGTCTCGCGCACGAAGCCCCCGGTGACGACCTCGACGCTGCGGGCGTCGGGGTCGACCATGATCAGGATGCTGCGCGCCGGCGCGACCATCGAGTTGTGCAGGCTCGTCGCGAACGCGCGGGGCTCGCCCTGGGCGCGGCCGACGAAGATCGAGAACTCCGCACGGCAGGTCTGCTCGGCCTTGCGCATCACCACGTCGAGCGAGGACCGGTCGGCCTCGCTCAGGTACTCACCAGCGGGCACTGGATCCCCCGGCCCGGGACTCGGCGGTGTCGGGCGCGGCGAGCTCGTTCGGGCTCCGGCGCGGGCCCCCGAGCCACTGGTCCTCGGGCACCTGGCCGCCGGGCGCGAGCCGCTCGCCGCGGATCATCGCCGGCAGGTAGGTCAGCAGGGTGATCAGCAGGAACAGGCCGACCGGCACCCCGAGGAGGATCAGCAGGGCGAAGCCGGTGTCGATCGACGGCGGCGTGTCCCAGCCCTCGGGGACGTCGGCGGAGGCGGCACCCGCGGATCCCGCCACCAGCACACCGGCGGCGCCGGCCACGGTGAGGAGGCGGCGCGCCCGGTGGAGCCGACCGCGGGGGTCGCCGGTGTGGTTCGTCACGGTCCCAGTCACGGGGCCCAGTCTATCGCCGTCCAGGAAGTCGAACGAGGCGGGCGTACCTGTTATGCATGCACCCATGCCCGTACCCGACATCGTCGCGCTCGGTGCGCTCCCCCGACCCTTCGGCCCGGCCCTCGTGGCCAATCCGTGCGCCGAGGGCGAGAGCGTCTGCAACACCGTCTTCGACCAGACCAACAACGACACCCTCGCGCGCTACTCCGACGTCCTGATCGGCAAGCCGCTGGCCCTGATGGGGCTGCTGCTGCTCGCCGTCACCCTGCGCTGGCTCGTCCACAAGGTGATCGACCGGATCGTGCGGCGCGCCGCCCACGGCGTCCTGCCCGACCGGGTCGCCCTCGGGGCCAGCCAGCGGCGCAGCCAGCGCGCCGAGGCGATGGGGAGCCTGCTCAAGAGCATCGTCACCGGGCTCCTGGTCGCCGTCTTCGGCACCATGATGCTCAGCGAGATCGGCGTCGACATCGCCCCGATCATCGCCAGCGCCGGCATCGTCGGGCTCGCCCTCGGCTTCGGCGCCCAGTCGCTGGTGAAGGACTTCCTCTCCGGCGTCTTCATGATCATCGAGGACCAGTACGGCGTCGGCGACGACGTCGACCTCGGCGAGGCGATCGGCACCGTCGAGGCCGTCACCCTGCGGATGACGCGGCTGCGCGACGTCAACGGCACCGTCTGGTACGTCCCGAACGGGCAGATCGTGCGCGTCGGCAACCAGAGCCAGAACTGGGCCCGCACCGTGCTCGACGTCAGCGTGGCCTACCACGAGGACCTGGCCCGGGTCCGGCGCGTGCTCAGCGAGGTCGCGCACGACCTCTGGGAGGACGACGACTTCAAGGGTCAGGTCATCGAGGAGCCCTCCGTGTGGGGCGTCCAGGACCTCGGCGTCGACGGCGTCACGGTGCGCGTCGTGCTCAAGACCACGCCCGGCGAGCAGTGGGCCGTGGCCCGCGAGATGCGCCAGCGCATCAAGAACCGCTTCGACTACGAGGGCATCGAGAAGCCCTTCCCGCAGCGCGTGGTGTGGCAGCGCGAGGAGCCGGCGCGCCGGCGACCCGACGACGTCGAGGGCGGCGCCTGATGCCCCCCACGCAGGACGTCACCATCGAGCCGGACAATGGCGGGGTGACGTTCTACGAGGAGATCGGCGGGTTCGAGACGGTCCGCACCGTCGTGCACCGCTTCTACGAGGGCGTGGCCACCGACGAGCTCCTGCGCCCGATGTACCCCGAGGAGGACCTCGGCCCGGCCGAGGAGCGGTTCCTGCTCTTCCTCGTGCAGTACTGGGGCGGCCCGACCACCTACTCCGAGGCCCGCGGCCACCCGCGGCTGCGGATGCGGCACGCGCCGTTCGCGGTCACCCCGGCCGCCAAGGAGCGCTGGCTGCACCACTTCCGCGCCGGCCTCGACGCCGCCGACCTGACGCCCGAGCAGGACGCGAAGTTCTGGGACTACGTGACCCACGCCGCCCAGTTCATGGTCAACTCGTTCGAGTAGCCCCGGCCAGCACGTCCCGCATCGCCGCCGTCGGCTCCGTGGAGCGACCGGTGTCGGCGTCGTAGAAGACCAGCGTCACCCGGGAGCGGGCGAGCAGGGTCTCCCCGTCGACGATCTCGGACTCGATCGTCATCGACCGGGTGCCGACCCGGGCGATCTCTGCCCAGACGTCGTACGGCTCCGGGCGCAGCAGGATCGGCCGCCGGTAGTCGACGTCGGTCTGGACCACGACGAACCCCGGCCCCGACTCGGCGGCGGCGGTGCCGCGGGTCAGGTCGTCCATCAGCCGCACCCGCGACTCCTGGAAGTACTCGAAGTACTTCACGTTGTTGACGTGGCGGTAGACGTCGACGTCGGAGAACCGGACGTGCAGCGGGTAGCGGTGCCCCACCGTCCGGTCGACCGAGGGCAGCGGCGCGGCGGGGATCCCGACGGCCGGCTCGACGTAGGGCTCGAGGGTGGCGCGCTCGTCGGGGCGCAGGCGTCGCGGCCGCTCGGTCGCGAAGACGTACGGCGTCAGCAGCGTGGTCGCCCGGAGGTAGACGTGCCGGCCGCCGTCGCTGCCGGGGTCGTCGTGGAAGACCTCGTAGGCCATCGTGAACGACGCGGCGCGCACCTCGGTGACCCAGCACTCGATGCTCACCGGACGCAGGGTGAGGGTCAGCGGCGCGAGGTAGGTCACCTCGTGCCGCACCACGACGACGCCGTCGGCGAGGTCGTCCTGGACCCCGGCCGGGGCCGGGAAGAGCGAGCGCATCAGGTCGACGCGCGCCTCCTGGAGGTAGTCGACGTACACGACGTTGTTGACGTGGCCCAGCAGGTCGAGGTCGGCCCACCGCATCGGGCACTGGTACAGGTGGCGCACGGCGTCAGTCTGCCCCCTCCGCGACCGCGGGCGCGCGCAGCGGTGTCCTATCGTGCAGGGAGATCGCCCGTCGTCCCCCGAGAACCGGAGCTCCGCATGCCCGAAGCCGTCATCGTCTCTGCCACCCGGTCCCCGATCGGCCGGGCCAACAAGGGGTCGCTCAAGGACCTGCGTCCCGACGACCTGACCGCGACGATCGTGCGCGCCGCGCTCGACAAGATCCCCTCGCTGGACCCGCACACCGTCGACGACCTCTACCTCGGCTGCGGCCTGCCGGGCGGCGAGTCCGGCAACAACATGGGCCGGGTCGTCAACGTCCTCAACGGCATGGACGACGTCCCCGGCGCGACGATCACCCGCTACTGCGCCTCCTCGGTCCAGACGACCCGGATGGCGTTCCACGCGATCAGGGCCGGCGAGGGCGACGTGTTCATCTCCGCCGGCGTCGAGATGGTCTCCCGCTTCGCCAAGGGCACCTCCGACCACTGGCCCGACACGCAGAACCCCCGGTTCGCGGCGGCCCAGGCCCGCACCGCGCAGACCGCCGAGGGCGGGGTCGACTGGCACGACCCGCGCGAGGACGGCGAGCTCCCCGACGTCTACGTCGCGATGGGCCAGACCGCCGAGAACGTCGCCCGGCTGCGCGGGCTGTCGCGCCAGGAGCTCGACGAGTTCGGCGTCCGCTCGCAGAACCTCGCCGAGAAGGCCATCGCCGACGGCTTCTGGGCCCGCGAGATCACCCCGGTCACCACGCCCGACGGCACGGTCGTCACCGCCGACGACGGCCCGCGCGCCGGCGTCACCTACGAGGCCGCCTCCCAGCTGCAGCCGGTCTTCCGGCCCGACGGCGTCGTCACCGCCGGCAACTGCTGCCCGCTCAACGACGGCGCCGCCGCCGTCGTCGTGATGTCCGACTCCCGCGCGGCCGAGCTCGGCCTGACCCCGCTGGCCCGGATCGTCTCGACCGGCGTCTCCGGCCTCTCCCCCGAGATCATGGGTCTCGGCCCGGTCGAGGCGACCCGCAACGCCCTCCGGCACGCCGGCATGAGCATCGGCGACATCGACCTCGTCGAGATCAACGAGGCGTTCGCCGCCCAGGTCGTGCCGTCCTACCAGGACCTCGGCATCGACCTCGACCGGCTCAACGTCAACGGCGGCGCGATCGCGGTGGGCCACCCGTTCGGCATGACCGGTGCGCGCCTGCAGAACACGATGCTGAACAGCCTGGACTGGCACGACAAGTCCACCGGCCTGATCACCATGTGCGTCGGCGGCGGGCAGGGCATGGCCCTCATCCTCGAGCGGCTCTAGCCGGCCCGCGGCGGCGGCACGCACCCCCCGAGCGGGTGGCGGTCGCGCGGACCTCCCGGCCAGGGGGTAGGGAAGCCTACACTCGGCGGGTGGCCGCCCGTCTCCCCCTCCGTCCCGAACCGCGCTGGCTCGATGAGGACCAGCAGGTCGCGTGGCGCGGCCTCGTCCTGGGCACGACGCTGCTCCTCGACCGCCTCGACGACGACCTGCGCCGCAACCACGGTGTCTCGCTCGTCGAGTACGAGATCCTGGTGCGCCTCTCCGAGCGCGACGGGCAGATGCGGATGGCGCAGCTGGCGCAGTCGCTCGCGCACAGCCGGAGCCGGGTCACCCACACCATCAAGCGGATGGAGGCCGCCGGGCTCGTCACCCGCACCAGCTCCGCCGACGACGGGCGCGGCGTGGTCGCGGTGATGACCGAGCGCGGCCGGGAGCTGCTCGAGAACGTCGCCCCCACCCACGTCAACGGCGTCCGCGACCACATCGTCGACCTCGCCGACCCCGACGACTTCGACGCGCTCGGACGGGTGATGAACACCGTCGCCGACCACCTCATCGCCGCGCACCCCGAGATGGAGATCCGCTAGGACGCCGACCCGTCGCTGATCAGCGACGGGTCGGCGTCGCAGCCTGGTGGTCGCCGGGTCAGTCGCGGGTGAGCCGGCGGTGGGTGACCCGGTGCGGACGGGCCGCCTCGATGCCGAGGCGCTCGATCTTGTTCTCCTCGTAGGAGGCGTAGTTGCCCTCGAACCAGTACCAGTTGGCGGGGTTCTCGGCGTCGCCCTCCCACGCGAGGATGTGCGTCACGACGCGGTCGAGGAACCACCGGTCGTGCGAGGTGACCACGGCGCAGCCGGGGAAGTCGAGCAGCGCGTCCTCGAGCGAGGACAGCGTCTCGACGTCGAGGTCGTTGGTGGGCTCGTCGAGCAGCAGCAGGTTGCCGCCCATCTTCAGCGTCAGCGCCAGGTTGAGGCGGTTGCGCTCACCACCGGACAGCACGCCGGCCTTCTTCTGCTGGTCGGGGCCCTTGAAGCCGAACGACGCAACGTAGGCGCGGGAGTTCATCTCGAAGTTGGCGACCTTGATGAAGTCGAGCCCGTCGGAGACGACCTCCCAGACGTTCTTGTTCGGGTCGATGCCGCCGCGGCTCTGGTCGACGTAGGAGAGCTTCACGGTCTGGCCGACGTTCAGCGAACCCTTGTCGGGCTCCTCGGAGCCGGTGATCATCCGGAACAGCGTGGTCTTGCCGACGCCGTTGGGCCCGATGACGCCGACGATGCCGGCGCGCGGCAGCGAGAACGACAGGTCGTCGATGAGGGTGCGGCCCTCGAAGCCCTTGCCGAGGTGGTCGGCCTCGAGGACGACGTCACCCAGGCGCGGACCGGCCGGGATGTTGATCTCGGAGGTGTCGATCTTGCGCATCCGGTCGGCCTCGGCGGCCATCTCCTCGTAGCGCGCGAGACGCGAGCGGCTCTTGGTCTGGCGGGCCTTGGCGTTGGAGCGGACCCACTCCAGCTCCTTCTCCAGCATCTTGGCGCGCTTGACGTCCTTCTGGCCCTCGATCTTGAGCCGGTCCTTCTTGGTCTCGAGGTAGGTGGAGTAGTTGCCCTCGTAGGGGTGCGTCTTGCCGCGGTCGAGCTCGAGGATCCACTCGGCCACGTTGTCGAGGAAGTACCGGTCGTGGGTGATCGCCAGGACGGCGCCCGGGTAGCTGGCCAGGTGACCCTCGAGCCACTGGACCGACTCGGCGTCGAGGTGGTTGGTGGGCTCGTCGAGCAGCAGCAGGGTCGGCTGCTGGAGCAGCAGCTTGCACAGCGCGACGCGGCGGCGCTCACCACCGGAGAGGTGGTCGACGATCGCGTCGGGCGGCGGGCAGCGCAGGGCGTCCATGGCCTGGTCGAGCCGGCTGTCGAGGTCCCAGACGTTGGCGGCGTCGAGCTCCTCCTGCAGCTCGCCCATCTCGGCGAGCAGGGTGTCGAAGTCCGCGTCGGGGTCGCCCATCAGCTCGGAGATCTCGTCGTAGCGCTTCTTCTTCGCCAGGACGTCGCCGACGGCCTCCTCGACGTTCTCGAGCACCGTCTTGCCCTCGGTCAGCGGGGGCTCCTGCTGGAGCATGCCGACGGTGGCGCCGGGGTCGAGGATCGCGTCGCCGTTGTTGGCGTGGTCGAGACCGGCCATGATCCGCAGCAGCGACGACTTGCCGGTGCCGTTCGGGCCGACGACGCCGATCTTGGCGCCGTGGAGGAAGGAGAGCGTGACGTTGTCGAGAACGACCTTGTCACCGTGGGCCTTGCGCACATTGCGCAGCGTGAAGACATAGTCCGCCATAATCGACGAGCCTAGTGCCGCACGGGCGGCGCCGCCCGTCCGGGTCGGGCCGCGGTGGCCCCGACCCGCGCAGAACCCCGCGCGCGGGGCGGGCGTGGACGCTAGGCGGTCGGCGCCGGGTCGTCGAGCACCGCGTCGAGGTGCGTGCGCACGGTCGAGTACGCCGCCAGCTCGGTCGCGACCGGCGTCGCGACGAGCTCGTCGACGGCGGCGTGGACCGCGTCGCGGAGCCGCTCGTCGGCGTCACCGGCGCGGTCCCGGGCGAGCGTGGCGGCCCGGAACCGGCACAGGACGGCGAGCAGCACGCCGAGCACCAGCCCGCCGACCAGCAGCAGCACCGGCAGCGGGACGCCGGCGAGGAGGTTGGCGTCGTCGGTGAGGGTGCCCCCCACGGCCAGGACACCGGTCCACACGGCTCCGGCGACCGCCGCGAGCAGGAGCAGCCACTGCAGCACCCGCACCGCGGTGACCCACCCGGGCAGTTTCCCGAGGCCCAGGTCGGCGGCCCCGAGGTCGCGGTCGAGCCGGTCGCCCAGCTCGGGCAGGCGCGACGTCGCCGCGCCCTGCACCGCGGCGACCCAGGGCGCCCCCAGGCCGTCGGAGGCGTCGTCGGCCAGCGCGCGCACCTCGGCGTCGAGGCGCGCCCGCTGCACGGTGGTGGCCCGCGGCGTCGACCGGGCGGCGCCGCTGAGCTCGCCGGCGGCGTCGCCGAGGTCGAGCTCGAGCCTGGCCGCGGGGTCGGAGCCCAGGCGCGAGAACGGCGCGAGCACCGGCCACGTCGTCGCCCGGCGGGCGCGCTGCCGGGTGGAGCGCTCGACGGCGTCGACCACGACCGGCACCCCGGCGGCCTCGGCGACCGCGTCGTCGAGCTCGCGGACCCGCGCGGCGGTGAGCTCGCGCGGCGCGGCCGGGCCGGTGGCGGCGTCCATCGCCTCGGCGGCCGAGCGGAGGTCGGCCTCGATCCGACCGACGGTCAGCTTCTTGGCGGCGACCCGCGAGGCGATCTCGGCGCGCAGCTCGTCGATGCCGATGTCGTGGCGCGCGCTGACGGCGTAGATCGGCACCGACTGGAGGCCGTCGAGGTCGAGCAGGCGGCGGACGTCGTCGACCATCGACTGGCGGCGGTCGGCGGGGATGGTGTCGATGTGGTTGAGCACCACGACCATGACGCCGGCGTGGCCGCGCAGCGGCGCGAGGTAGCGGTCGTGGATCGCGGCGTCGGCGTACTTCTGCGGGTCGAGCACCCACACCAGCAGGTCGGCGAGCAGCACCAGCCGGTCGACCTCGAGGTGGTGGCTGACCTCGGTGGAGTCGTGGTCGGGCAGGTCCATCAGGACGACGCCCTCGAGGTCGCGGTCGGCCTTGCCGACGTCGAGCATCGAGTCGCGCATGGTCTGGTGCCGCGGCGGGATCCCCAGCCACTCGAGCAGCTCCGCGGCGCCGGCGCGGCCCCAGACGCACGCGGTCGCCCACGACGTCGTCGGGCGGCGCACGCCGGTGGAGGACAGCTCGAGCCCGGTGAGGGCGTTGAACGTGGAGGACTTGCCCGAGCCGGTGGCCCCGGCGATCGCCACGACCGTGTGCTGCGCCGAGAGGCGCAGCCGGCCGGCGGCGCGCGCGGAGGTGGTGGAGGCGACGTCGACGACGTCGTCGTCGAGGCGGCCGCGGGCGGCGGTGGCGGCCTGCTCCAGGCCCTCGATGCGGGCCCCGATGTCGGTGCCCCGCGTCACGAGCTGGCGGGCGCCTTCGAGCAGCGATGTCACGACGTCATTCCAGGGGGGTTCTCTCCGGTGACGGCGTCCTCCTGGGACGCCTGGTAGCGCAGGTCGTCGACCCGGCGGGCCGCCCCGCGGAGCTTCTCGGCGGCGGCCGGCTCGAGCACCACGGCCTCGACGAGCGAAAGATAGCGCGTCCGCTCGGTCTGCATCAGCGCACCGACGAGCCGGTCGAGCCCCCGGCGGGCGCGCTCGACGAGGGTGTCCACGTCGTCGTGGCCGAGGACGGCGTCGAGCAGCCGCCGCGACGCGGACGCCGGCCCGGCGGTCCCCTCGGAGGCGGCACCGGCGTCGGCAGCACCGGCGCCGGCGTCGGAGGTGAGCACCTCGACCATCAGCGCGACCGAGAGCCCGCCGACGCCGAAGGCGAGGAACCGTGCCGACGTCCGCCGGTCGGCGCCCTCGCGGCGGACCAGGTCGTTGACGTCGTCCTGCCACTCGCGCACGGCCCGCTCGGCGCGTCGGCGCAGGTCGCGCGAGGCGCGGGTGAGGTCGCCGGGGGCCCCGGCGAGCAGGGCGGCACCGTGCGGCTGGGCGCTCCACGCCGCGTGCGCGCGGGTCGCCGCGGACTCGGCGTGCTCGAGCACGACGGTCTGGAGCGCGGCGTCGACGGCGACGGTGACCCGCTCGGCCTGCTGCGGCTTGCCCTTGATGGTGTTGACCAGGCGCTCGCGCAGGCCGCCGACCCGCGTGTCGAGGGAGCGCAGCAGGTCGCCGCTGCCGACGAACTCCTCCCAGCGGGCCTGCAGGTCGCCGCGGACCAGGCTGCCGTCGCCGAGGGCCGCGGTGAGCGCGGCGGTCGCGTCGTCGTAGACGGCGTCGACGTCGTCCTGGAGGGCGAGCGCGACGCCCCCCTGGGCGGCGCAGGCGTCGGCGACGGCGTGGATGCGGTGGGTGATCGCGCGGACCGCGCCGCCGAGCGTGCGCCGCACGACCTCGGTGCGGGCGTCGACGTCGTCGGCGAGCGACTCCAGCCACGACCGGACGTCGGCGACGTGGTGGGCCGGAAGCAGCCCGTCGTCGCCGACGGTGCCCTCGGCGACCACGAACAGCGGCGAGTCCTTGAGCCCGCGGCTCGCGAGCATCCGGGCCAGGTGGGTCGCGACGGTCTGGACCGCCTCGTCGGGGGTGCGGTCGAGGATGATCGCGACGGCGGTGGTGCGCTCCGCGGCGCGGCGCAGGAACTCCCACGGCACCTGGTCGGCGTACCGGGCGGCGGAGGTGACGAAGAGCCAGAGGTCGGCCGCCGCCATCAGCTCCGCGGCGAGCAGCCGGTTGCGCTCCTCGACGGAGTCGACGTCGGGGGCGTCGAGGATCGCCAGGCCCTGCGGCACCGACGCCGACGCCACCAGCTGCAGCGAGTCGGGGTCGTCGGTGGTGTGGTCGACCCGGACGAGGCCGGGCAGCAGCCGGTCCTGGCCGAACCAGTGCGCGTCGTCGGGGTGGTGCACCAGGACCGGTGAGCGGGTCGTCGGGCGGAGCACCCCGGACGTGGTGACCCGCTCGCCGACGAGCGAGTTGACCAGCGTCGACTTGCCGGCGCCGGTGGAGCCGCCGACGACGGCGAGCAGCGGGGCCTCGAGCGTCATCAGCCGCGGGATGAGGTAGTCCTCGAGCTGGTCGACCATCTCCCCGCGGCTGGCGCGGGCCTCCTCGACGTCGGGCAGGTCGAGCGGCAGGGCCGCGGCGACCAGCGACTGGCGCAGCCGGACCAGCGCGGTGACCATCGCGGCGTCGCGCTTGTCCTGGAGCCGGGTCGAGGCCTCGTCGGTGCCGGCCGGCCCGCCCGGGGCGTCGGACCCGCCGTGCCGGCCGGGGCGGCCGGCGGCCGGGTCGGTGCTGGGAGGTGTCATGCCGTGGGAACCACCTGTCCGGGGAACGCGACGTGGGGGCGGACGGCGCGGATCCGCTCGACGTGCTCGGCGCCGCGCACCTGCCAGTCGTGGGGAGCGGTGCCGCGCAGCAGCCGGTGGTGCAGGAAGCCGAGCTCGACGAGGGCCTGCTGGTACTCGGCCACGGCCTGCTCGGCCTGCGGCCCACCGGTGGCGAGGGCGTGCCGCCGGGCGGCGCGCCGGGCGCGCAGGTCGACGACCCACCCGATGTCGGTGGCCGGGATCAGCCCGCGGCGGGCGGCGTCCTGGAGGGCGGCGGTGAGGATCGTGGCCTCCGAGCGGCGCGCCCACAGCGCGAGGGCGGCGATGCCGAGGAGGGCGGGGACCATCAGCACGGCGTACACCAGCGCGTTGCCGGCGGCGCCGAAGATGGTCGAGGCGTTCCAGAGGCCGTGGGCGAGGACGGCGAGCAGGAACCCGCCCACCGGCGCCAGCGTCGTGACCGAGCGGCTGCGCGAGGCCACCGCGATGCCGATGCCGATGCCGGTGAAGGCGGTGAAGAGGGGGTGGGCGAACGGGCTGACGACGCAGCGGAGCAGGAAGGTCGTGGTCACGCCGGCGACCCCGCCGGGGCCGACCCCGTCGGTGCCGTCGTAGGCGGCGGAGAGGTAGAGGACGTTCTCGGTGAAGGCGAACCCGACGCCGACCAGGCCGGCGTAGACGATGCCGTCGAGGACGCCGTCGATCTCGTGGCGGCGCCACCACAGCAGCAGGAAGAGGAACAGGCCCTTGCCGGCCTCCTCGGTGACCGGCGCGACCACGGCCAGGGAGACGTGGTCGGTGACCGGCCCGAACATCCCGCCGATGCCGCCGACCACGACAGCGATCGCCGTGGCGGCGCAGGCACCCCACAGCAGCGCGTTGACCAGCAGCCGGACCGGCTCGGGCTCGTAGCGGTCGAGCCACACGAAGCAGGCCACGAGGGGGACGACGGGAAGCGCGGCGAGCAGGGTCGCGACGAGCACCATCGACGGCGCGCCCGACAGGGCGAGCAGGGCCAGCATCGTGAGGGCGCCGAGCACCACCGTCACGCTCACGACCAGCGTGAACGTGAGGCTCTCGTGACGGCGGCCGGGCATGGGGCAAGCCTATCGGCAGGGGCCGGTCGACCCACGTTCGGCGGACCCGCCGGGCGTAGAGTCGGCGGCGTGAGCGACCAGAGCACAGCAGACGACCAGGGCCAGTTCCACACCGAGTCTCACGACCCCGCGGTCCCGGAGGCCTACTCCGCGTTCATGCGGCAGGGATGGGGCGACCAGGACGCCGACGTCCCGCGCCGCTCCGGCGCCGACCAGGCCGCCGCGCGCCGCGCCCGGCTGGCCGCGCTGTTCCCGGGCGAGCGGCTGGTGCTGCCGGCCGGCGGCTACAAGGTGCGCTCCTACGACACCGACTACCGGTTCCGGGCCGACACCGCCCACGTCTACTTCACCGGCAACCAGACCTCGGACGCCGTCCTGGTCATCGACGACGGCGAGGCCGTGCTCTACGCCCGTCCGCGCTCGGGCCGCGACACCGACGAGTTCTTCCGCGACCGCCAGTACGGCCAGCTGTGGGTGGGCAAGCGGCCCTCGCTGAGCGAGCTGTCGGCCTCGCTCGGGCTGCCGGTGCGCCACGTCGACCACCTCCAGGACGCCCTCTCGGGCTCGGGCAAGACCCGGGTGCACCGCGGCGTCTCGCTCCAGGTCGACCGCTCGGTGCCCGTCGACCGCACCCGCGACGACGAGCTCGCCCGGGTGATGTCGGAGATGCGGCTGGTCAAGGACGACTGGGAGGTCGCCCAGCTGCAGGAGGCGTGCGACATCACCGCGCTGGGCTTCGCCGACTCGGTCGCCGAGTGGGACCGGGTCCTGGAGTTCGGGGAGCGCTGGATCGAGGGCACCTTCTTCCGGCGCGCCCGCGCGATGGGCAACGACATCGGCTACGACTCGATCGTCGGCGGGGGCTCGCACGCCACGACCCTGCACTGGATCGACAACGACGGCCCGATCACGCCGGGCAGCCTGGTGCTGCTCGACATGGGCGTCGAGGCACGCAGCCTGTACACCGCCGACGTCACCCGCACGCTGCCGGTCGACGGCCGCTACACCGCGCTCCAGCGCGACCTGTACGACCTCGTGCTCCAGGCCCAGGACGCCGGCATCGCGGCCTGCCGTCCCGGGTCGCCCTTCGCCGGCACCCACGAGGCCGCGATGACCGTGCTGGCCCACGGGCTCGACGCCATGGGGCTGCTGCCGGTGCCCGCCGAACAGGCCCTCGACCCGGAGTCGAAGGTCTACAGCCGCTGGACGCTGCACGGCACCAGCCACATGCTCGGCCTCGACGTGCACGACTGCGGCCAGGCCGCGCCGGAGTCCTACAAGGGTGCGCTCCTCGAGCCCGGCATGGTCCTCACCGTCGAGCCCGGCCTGTACTTCCAGGACGACGACCTGCTGGTGCCCGAGGAGCTGCGCGGCATCGGCATCCGGATCGAGGACGACCTGCTCGTCACCGCCGACGGCGCGACCAACCTCTCCGCCTCGCTGCCGCGCACCGCGGCCGACGTCGAGGCGTGGATGGCGGCGCAGCGGCGCTGAGGCCCCGCCTGCCGCTCCCCCGGTGCGGTGGCTCGACGGGGGCGGCCCGGCTCGGGCTCAGCGCGGCGGCTCAGCGCGGCGGCTCGGGACCGACGTCGAGGGCGGCGAGCAGCCGGCGCGCGCCCGACGTACCGACCAGACCCGTCATGACGGCGCACATCGACCGGTCGTCGAAGTAGAGCTCCACCCGCCCGCGCCCGGTGAGGCGCGCCCGGCGTCGCGCGGCCACCACGGCCCCGCGAGGGCACGTCCACGCCGACCGGTAGGGACGGCTGGACACCTGGCGACCCGGTCGTGCCGGGTCGTCGGCCGTCGTGGGCGAGCCGCCGACCAGGACCACCAGGTGGGCGTCGGTGACGAGGATCCCGTCGGCGTCCGCCAGGGCGAGGTGCAGGCCTGCGGCGCGCGACCCGGGCAGCCCCCACCGGGCGACGCCGCCGAACAGCCGGTCGATCCGGTCACCGCGGGCCCACCGCGGCAGCCACGAACCGGTGACGAGGTCGAGCAGGCCGTGCGACTCGTCGACCTCCCGGGTCACGCCGTGCGGCGTGACCCGCTCGGCTCCCGGCGAGACCTGACCGGCCGGCGACCAGGCGCGCGGCACCTCGCCGTCGGGTACGGCGCCGCGCAGGCCCGGGTCGGTCAGCACCGAGCGCTCGATCCACGACATCTGCGGCCCCTGCCCGCGGTGACGCCTGCCAAACCCGGCGGCGCCGTCCGGGGTCGGCTCAGCCGCCCGCCGGGTGCCGGCGGCCGCGCGCGGCCGTGGCGACCAGGCCCACCAGGACCGAGGCGAGCGCCATCGCGAACAGCACCATGACGACGCCGACCATGGCCAGCCCGGTGTCGTCGTTCGGCAGCGCGCTCGAGGCGAAGGAGACCGTGAAGCCCAGCGTCATCGCCAGCCCGGCGACGACGGGGTGCAGCAGCCAGAACGCCACCGCGGCCACCGCCAGCAGCCCGAGCACGCACACCGCGACCTGCCAGGGGCGGTAGGGGCCGGCGGCGTACCCCGTGGCCGGGTCGGTGTAGTACTCGTGGTCCCACCCCATCGACGCCCACCAGCAGGCGGCCGCGGCCGCGGCGGTCGCGACGGCGAGGAGGAGGGAGTGGGCGGTGGTCCGGCGCGAGGTGGTCATCGCACCAGCCTCGCGGTCGCGCGCGCCCCGCGCCTGAGTACGCCCACTCGACCTCCCGGGCCGAGGACATAGACTCGCCCGCGGGTCGGCGTCCTCGGACGCGGCCCTCCGCCTCCGTAGCTCAGCTGGATAGAGCAGCGGCCTTCTAATCCGCCGGTCGCAGGTTCGAGTCCTGCCGGGGGCGCCCGGACCGGTTCCTCGGGCACCGGTGGACGCCGGTGTCAGAGGACGCCGGTGTGGTCGAGCAGGATGCGCAGGCCGATCCCGATGAGGATCAGCCCGCCGACGACCTCGGCCGGGCCCCGGAACCGGGTGCCGGCCCGGTGGCCCAGGGCGACGCCGCCCAGCGAGATCACGAACGTGGTCACGCCGATCAGGACCGCCGCGCCGAGGATCGAGACGTCGAGGAACGCGAACCCGACGCCGACCGCGAGGGCGTCGATGCTGGTGGCCAGGCCGAGCACCAGCATCTCCCTGACCGGGATCCGGCCGTCGTCGGCGTCCTGGTCGGGGTCGGCGTGGAACGCCTCCCAGATCATCTTCGCGCCGATGGCGGCCAGCAGCCCGAACGCGATCCAGTGGTCGATCGCCGTCACGCGGTCGGCGAACCCGGTGCCGAGGAGCCAGCCGATCGCCGGCATCGCGGCCTGGAAGACGCCGAAGGTCAGCGCGAGCAGGACCGCGTCGGTGACGCGGAGCCGGCGCATCTGCAGGCCCTTGCCGATGGCCACGGCGAAGGCGTCGGCGGAGACCCCCAGCGCGACGAGGAGCAGGGTGAGGAACGACATGGGTGCAGGTGCCTCTCGTGTGGACGCCGGAGGCCCTGGGGGGGTCGCTTCGGCACGGATCGTGCCGAAGGTCTCGCTCACTCGGGCCTGCCGGGGTGGGCCGGGCCGAGCGGTACGCCGGGTGGGCGGACCCACCGGTATGTCGACGTACCTCCGCTCCCCACCAGGGGGGGGCGCGGGAACTACTCCCCTTCGATGCGGGCCCATCCTCTCAGGACGGGGCCGCTCCCGCGAATCCGTCCGCCGCCCCGCGTGCCGCGGCGCGCCTCCGACGGGCGGCCGACGCGCCGCGCCAGGCTGGGGCCGGCCCCGCGGTGTATGAGACCGCGGGGCCCTCACGTCGGCTCCCGCCGACGTCCATCCGGCCTCCCGTCGGGTCAGGCCCGGTCGTGGTCGGCGATCTCGGCGAGCACGCGGGCCTTCACGTCGTCGGGAGCGAAGGACGACGTCACCCCGGCCCGGGCGAGGTCGGCGAGGCCGTGCTCGTCGAGCCCGAGCAGGTCGGCGGCGATCTCGTACTCGCGGTTGAGCGTGGTGCCGAACATCGGCGGGTCGTCGGAGTTCACGGTGACCACGACGCCGGCGTCCACGAACGTCTTGAGCGGGTGGTCGGCCAGGGTGGCGACGGCGCGGGTGGCGATGTTGGACGACGGGCAGACCTCGAGCGGGATCGCCCGGTCGGCGAGGTGGGTGAGCAGGTCGGGGTCGGCGGCGGCCGACGTCCCGTGGCCGATGCGCTCGGCGCCGAGCAGCCGCAGCGAGTCCCAGATCGTCTCGGGGCCGGTGGTCTCCCCCGCGTGCGGCACCGAGTGGAGACCGGCGGCGCGGGCGGCCTCGAAGTGCGGCGCGAACTGGGCGCGCGGGACGCCGATCTCGGGCCCGCCGAGCCCGAAGCCGACCAGGGCGTCGGGCCGGTGGTCGAGGGCGTAGCCGAGGGTCGCGTCGGCGGCGGGGAGGCCCGACTCGCCGGGGATGTCGTAGATCCAGCGCAGCACCAGCCCGAAGTCGCGCTCGGCCGCGACCCGCGCGTCCTCGATGGCCTCGGTGTAGCCCTCGATCGCGATGCCCCGGAGCACCGAGGTGTACGGGGTGCAGGTGAGCTCGGCGTACCGCACGGCCTGGCCGGTCGCGAGCTCGCGGGCCACCTCGTAGGTCAGGTAGCGCACGTCGTCGGGGGTGCGGATCAGGTCGACGACCGCGAGGTAGACCTCGATGAAGTGGGCGAAGTCGCGGAACTCGTAGAACGCGCGCAGCGCCTCGGGGTCGGCCGGCACCGTGCCGGGGTGCCGCTCGGCCAGCTCGGAGACGATCCGCACCGAGGCGGACCCGACGTGGTGGACGTGCAGCTCGGCCTTGGGGAGTCCGGCCACGAAGGCGGCGTGGGGCGACTGGCTCACCCGAGGGATCGTGCCAGTCGCCCCACCCCCGCTGCTAGTTCTCGATCTTCTCGAGCAGCTCGTCGTAGCCGCCGGTGAACGTCTCACCGTCGAGGATCACCGTCGGGGTGCCCTGGACGCCGGCGTCGACGGCCTCCTGGGTCGCTTCCTCCGCGAAGTCGTTCTCGCCCTCCTCGATGCCCGGGCGGACGGCGTCCTCGTCGGCGCCGGCCTCGACGGCCTTGTCGACCAGCCAGTCGGCGTCCGGGTACGGCTCGGCGCCCTCCTCGGGCTGCTCGGCGTAGAGGAGGTCGTGGAACTTCTTGGCGACCTCGGGCCCGGACTCCTCCAGCACGACGCCGAAGGCGCTCGCGGACCGGGCGGAGTACGTGCCGAGGCGGTCGAGCAGGGTGAACGGGCGGTAGTCGACGAACACCTGGCCCTCGTCGGCCAGCTCGGCCAACCGGTCACCGGTCGCCGCCTCCAGCGCCCCGCAGGCCGGGCAGAGGAAGTCCTCGTAGATCACCAGCGTGTGGGGTGCGTCCTCGGGGCCGATGGTGACGCCGTAGTCGCTGGACCCGGGGGCCGCGGCCTCGACGTCGTTGGAGCGGCTGAAGAAGTAGATGACGACCGCGATCAGCACCAGCACGAGGGCGACGACACCGCCGACCATCAGGTTGCGCCGGCGCGCCGCCGCCTGCTCGGCCTTCTTGATCTCGGCCAGGCGCGCGGCGCGCTGCTCCGCCCTCGCCTCGGTCTTGGACTTGCCAGCCATCTACACACCTTCCAGGTCGTGCTCGCGCTCGTCGCGAGTCGTCGTGCGGAACAGCAGGGAGTCGAGCGACCACCGTCGCGAGCCCGCCCACACCAGGAACACCGAGGCCGCCACGAGGGCGGCGTCGCGCGCGACCTCCCAGGGGTAGCTCGAGGAGGCGCCGGGGTCGTGACCACCGCCACCGAAGCAGCCGCAGTCGATCTCCAGGCCGCGCGCCCACACCGAGGCGATGCCGATGACGAAGCCGACGAACAGGACCGCGGAGATCAGCGCCGCCCCGCGCGTCATCAGGCCCAGGACGAGCGCGAGCCCGACGACGACCTCGACGGCCGGCAGGGCGTACCCGACGGGTTCCTCGAGACCGCTCGGGAGGAGCTCGTAGGCCTGGACGGCGCTCACGCTGCCGAGCGGGTCGGTCAGCTTCGCCAGTCCGGCGTAGAGCCAGACACCGCCCACCACGAGGCGGGCGAGAACGGCGACCCACTGCTTCACAGGGCACGACGGTAGTGGCTGGGACTGAGCCGCCGCTGAGAAAGGCCGGCGGGCACGTAGGGTGGGCGATCGTGAACGAACGCCTGGTCTGGATCGACTGTGAGATGACCGGCCTCGACCTCGGCGCCGACGCGCTGGTGGAGGTCGCGGCCCTGGTCACCGACTTCGACCTGAACGTCCTCGGCGACGGCGTCGACATCATCATCAAGCCGCCCGCCGAGGCCCTCGAGCAGATGATCGAGTTCGTCCGGACGATGCACACCTCCTCCGGGCTGCTCGAGGAGCTCGAGCACGGGGTGAGCCTGGCCGAGGCCGAGGAGCAGGTGATGGCCTACCTGCGTGAGCACTGCGCCGACGACAGCCGGCCCCCGCTCGCGGGCAACACCGTCGCCACCGACCGGGCGTTCCTGGCGCGCGACATGTCCGAGCTCGACGCGTTCCTGCACTACCGGATCGTCGACGTCTCCTCGATCAAGGAGCTGTCGCGCCGCTGGTTCCCGCGGGCCTACTTCGCGGCCCCGACCAAGCGGGGCAACCACCGGGCCCTGGCCGACATCCAGGAGAGCATCGAGGAGCTGCGCTACTACCGCGACACCGTCTTCGTGGCTCCGCCCGGCCCCGACTCGGCGTCGGCCAAGGAGGTCGCGCGCCGTCACGGCGGCGCCCTCACCGGCCTCGGACCGACGGCACACGCATCCGATTCTGAACCCGGCGCCTGATACGTCTACACTTCAACCGGTCCCGACCACGTCGGGACGATGGTGGGTATAGCTCAGCTGGTAGAGCGCCGCCTTGTGGTGGCGGATGTCGCGGGTTCAAGTCCCGTTACTCACCCCAACCCGATCGAGCCCCCGGCCCGCTCCACCGGCCGGGGGCTCGATCCGTGTCCGGGCATCGGCTGCTCGGGCTGTCGGTCCGACGCCGACGAACCGATGTCTGACTAGAGTCAGGCACGTGAGCACCGACCTGGCGACGGCGACCCTGCGACGGTTCAACCGGACTTACACCCAGCGCATCGGGGTCCTGGAGGAGTCGTTCCTCGGGCTGGGCCTGCCGCTCGGCGGGGCCCGGCTCCTCTTCGAGATCGGCGCCCCCGGCGCCGCGGTGCGCGACCTGCGCGACCGCCTCGGCCTCGACTCGGGCTACCTGAGCCGGCTGCTGCGCGACCTCGAGGCCCGGGGACTGGCCGGCACCGCGCCCGACCCGGCAGACCGCCGTCGCCGCCACGCCACCCTGACCGACGACGGGCGCGCGCTGCTGGCCCGGCTGGAGACCCGCTCCGACGAGCTCGCGCTGCGTCTGGTCGCGCCGCTGACCGAGCGTCAACGCGGCCGGCTGACCGAGGCGCTCGCGACCGCCGACCTCCTGGTGCGCGCGGCCACCGTGGTCCTGCGCGAGGTCGACCCGGCGGGTCCCGCGGCGACCGAGAGCATGGGCCGGTACTTCGCCGAGCTCGCCGAGCGGTTCCCGGACGGCTTCGACCCCGGCACGCCCTCGCCCCTCGACTGCTTCACCGTCGCCACGAGCGACCGGGTCCCGGTCGCCTGCGGCGGGCTGCAGCGCCTCCCCGGCGACGCGACGAGGGTCGTCGACGAGATCAAGCGGATGTGGGTCGACCCGTCGTGGCGCGGAGCCGGACTCGGGTCACGGTTGTTGCGGCACCTCGAGGACGTGGCCCGGGGCCGGGCCGCGACGACGATCCGCCTCGACACGAACGGGACCCTCTCCGAGGCGATCGCGATGTACGAACGAGGCGGGTACCGGTCGATCGGGCGCTACAACGACAACCCCTACGCCGAGCTCTTCTTCGAGAAGGACCTGTCCTGAGGGATCCCTCACGACGGGGATCCGCCTCGGCCCGGACCGTCCGCCTCCTCGAGGAGGTCCCAGTCGGTGACGATCGGCGCCAGCGCTCCCTTCGCCCACAGCGGGAGCTGGTCCAGGTGGTGCTCGGACCGCGGTGACCCGGACGCGCCCATCGGCACGACCCAGCCGCCGGCCGTCCGGTCGGCGAGGTCCCACACGTAGCGGGCGACCGCACCGCGGTAGCCCGCGTCGTCGATCCCGGGCAACGAGCCGACGCAGCGCACGCAGTCCTGGTCGCCGCCGAGCGGGACCCGTGGCACCGCGGGGGCGTCGAGGTGCGCGACCGGGTCGAACGGGTGGCTCGGACTGAACACGTGCCCGCTCCCCCACGCCGGCGCCGTCCCGGTCTCGCGACCGGCGCGCTCGGCGTGGTGGGCCAGGTCGATCCCGAAGGGCGTCCCGGCGGCGACGAGCGTCGTCAGCGCCAGGCCGACCGCGACCGTCACGTCGAAGTACGGCGCGAACACCGGGTCCGGTGCGGGGGCGCGCAGGCCGTCGAGGACGGGCTCGGCGGCGATGAGGCGCACGAACGCCGAGCGCCACGTCGCGAAGTCCCCCGCCCGCCGGGAGTCGGCGTCCATCCGCCCGTCCCAGTCACGCAGCCGCTCGGGGAGCAGCGGGCGCAGCACCTCGATTCCCCCGAGCAGGGTGTCGCCGTGGATCGCCGCGAAGTCGGCGGCGCCCAGTCGTGAGCGGCCCTCCAGGAGCGCGGCGATGCGCTGGGCGCGGTACGGCGGGGCGAACCTCTCGCCGATCTCGGCGCTCTCCGGTCCACGCCGCTCGTTGGCCGTCACGACCTGGCCGTCGGCGTCGACGTCGAGGCGGTGCGGATCGGTGCGCCACCCGGTCCACCGCCCGCCCTCGTCGCGGACGGGGACGCGCCCGGCCCAGCGGTAGCGCACGGCACCGCCGCGGTCGGCGACGACGACGTTGTTGACCGGCTCGACCCAGTGGTCCAGCGCCGCGTCGACGTCCTCGACGGTGCGCGCCCGCAGCAGCGGGAGGAGTGCCTCGAACCCGAGGTCGCCCAGCTCGGTCGACGGACCGCGGAACCCGACCCCGGGCAGCACGCTCGGCCCGTCGACGGGCTCGTCGACGGGCTCGTCGACGTCGTCGAGGTCCTGGTAGGTCGCCATCGCATTGGTGATCGCCCAGGCGACGTCGCCGGCGTGGGCGAAGTGCTGGACCCCCGGGGTGCCGGCGAAGCTGAAGCCGACGACGTCGAAGCGGTCCCCGGGGTCCTCGGAGCACAGCCGCACCTGGTGGTAGACCCCGGGCGACTCGAAGGTGCGGTGCGGGTCGCCGCCGACCAGCGGCATCCCGGACGTCGTCCGGGCCCCGCCCACCGCCCACGCGTTGCTGCCGGCGGGCCGCGGCCCCTCCCGCGCCAGCAGCGCGCCGTCCGCACCCAGCACCTCGGCGACGCGCCGACCCCACAGGTGCGCGCCGATGTCGGCGAACAGCACCTGTTGGGCGTGGAAGGTCGCCAGCGGCATCCACACCGGCCACCGCTCGGCCGTGGCGCCGAGCGCCTCGAGCTCCGGCACGTCGTCGTGCAGCCCGGCGTTGACGCCGTCGACGTAGGCCGCCACGAACTCCTGCGACCCGGTGGACAGCGCGTCGAAGGCGCGTCGTGCGGTGTCGACCAGGTGGACGCGCCACGCGAACCGGTCCCACGGCGCCGCGTCGGCGCCGAGCACCTCGGCCGTCGTCCCGGTCGCCCGCCGCCGCAGCCACTCGAGCTGCCAGGCCCGGTCGGTGGCGACCGCCCAGCCCTGGCCGTGGGCCACGTCGAGCACGTCGGAGCCTCGGACGTGCGGGATGCCGTAGGCGTCGCGGTAGATCCGGGCCATGTGCGGTGACCCTAGGCCATCCTGCTCACCGCGACTGGCGTGCGAGGTCGCTACGGTGACGGGATGACGGACCACGCCGGACAGACCGCCAGCCGCTACGACGTCGTGGTCGTCGGAGGCGGCCACAACGGTCTCGTCGCCGCCGCGTACCTGGCGCGTGCCGGCGTCTCGGTGCTGGTGCTCGAACGACTCGACCACACCGGCGGCGCGGCCGTCTCGGCGCCCGCCTTCCAGGGGTGGCCGACCCGCCTGTCGCGCTACTCCTACCTGGTGTCGGTGATGCCCGAGGCGCTGATGGCCGACCTGGGGCTCGAGATCACGCTGAAGTCCCGCACGACGGCCTCGTACACACCGACGATCCGCGACGGCCACCCCGGCGGGCTCCACGTCGAGCGCGTCGAGCGCGACGCCACCCGACGCTCGTTCGCCGCCCTGACCGGCTCCGAGGAGGAGTACGAGGCGTGGCGCGCCTTCTACGCCGAGGTCGCCGACGCCGCCCGCGTGATCGCTCCGACCCTCCTCCAGCCGCTGCCCCACGAGCGCGACCTGCGCGCCCAGGTGGACCCGGGCACCTGGCGCGACCTGGTGACCGAGCCCCTCGGCGCCGCGGTCGAGCGGCGCTTCTCCGACGACACGGTCCGCGGCGTGGTCGCCACCGACGCCCTCATCGGCACCTTCGCCTCGCTCCACGACCCGTCGCTGATCCAGAACCGGTGCTTCCTGTACCACCTCATCGGCAACGGCTCGGGCGAGTGGCGGGTCCCGGTCGGCGGCATGGGCGCGGTCACCGACGCCCTGCTGCGCGCCGCGGTGGAGGCCGGCGCCACCATCCGGACCGGCGCGGGCGTCAGCGGCATCCAGACCGACCGGTCCGCCGACGGCGGGGCGGAGGTCAGCTGGCACGAGGACGGCGTCGTCCGCACCGCCGAGGCGCGGTTCGTGCTGGCCAACGTGGCCCCGTGGGTGCTGCGGATCCTGCTCGGCGAGACCGAGGAGCCCGACAGCAAGCCCGAGGGCGCCCAGCTCAAGATCAACCTGCTGCTGGACCGCCTCCCGCGGCTGCGGTCCGGGGTGGACCCCGCCGTGGCGTTCTCCGGGACCCTCCACCTCGGGGAGGACTACAGCCAGCTCGAGGCGGCCTACGCCGACGCGGCCGCGGGACGGGTCCCGACGACGATACCCGGCGAGGTCTACTGCCACTCGCTCACCGACCCGACGATCCTCGGCGAGGTCCCGGACGGGACCCACACCCTCACCTACTTCGGCCTGCACACCCCCGCGTCGCTCTTCGACCGGGACCCCGAGGGGGCCAAGGCGCTCGCGGTGGAGCGGGC
This sequence comes from Nocardioides sp. S-1144, assembly GCF_005954645.2. Taxonomy (NCBI): domain Bacteria; kingdom Bacillati; phylum Actinomycetota; class Actinomycetes; order Propionibacteriales; family Nocardioidaceae; genus Nocardioides; species Nocardioides dongxiaopingii. The sequence continues at coordinate 1,008,972 of NZ_CP040695.2, read as the reverse complement.
GATCGCCTCCCTCGACCAGCACCTGGTCGAACCGTTGTCGGCCTGCGTCGCGCGCGACGCGGCCGGGAACCCGTGCATCGAGGCCAAGATCCCCCAGGACGTCGAGCGCGACCTCGCCATGCCCGGCGGTCACATCTTCCACGGCGACCTCGACTGGCCGTGGGCGCCGTCGCGAGCCCGGCTCGACACCCCGGCCCAGCAGTGGGGCGTGCAGGCCGACCGCGACGCGGTCCTGCTCTGCGGGTCCGGCGCACGCCGGGGTGGCGCGGTGTCGGGGATCGGTGGACACAACGCGGCCCAGGCCGTGCTGGCGTCGATCTGACGTCCGGCACCGGGTCCGATTTCACCGCGCAGCCCGGCGCTGGTAACGTTCCGTCTCGCGTTCGACGCATGCGCCATTAGCTCAATTGGTAGAGCAGCTGACTCTTAATCAGCGGGTTGTAGGTTCAAGTCCTACATGGCGTACAGCACCAAGACGAAGGCCCGGTCCCTGGCGGACCGGGCCTTCGTCGTTGGTGACGACGACGCGCTAGGGCGTCGAGTCCTGGTCGGACGTGTGCCGGCCGACCTTGTCCTTCGCGGTCTCCGCGACGGTGGAGGCGACCTCGCCGGCCTTGACCTTGGCGGTGTCGGCGACGGTGGCGGCCACCTCCCCGGCCTTGACCTTGGCCGAGTCGGCGGCCGACTGGACCCGGGGGTCCTCGGCCACCTTCTGCGCCTTGGCACGGATCTGCTCGTAGCGGCCCCTGCCGGCACGGGCGCCGAGGACGTATCCGGCGCCGAAGGCGACCGCGAGCGTGAGCTTCGACATGTGGAACCTCCTGTTGGTGTGCCACGTGTCTAGCACCGCGTCGTCGCGGCGCGGCTCACGCGCGAGGGTGAGCGAGCCGATCGTGCCCGTCCGCCGCCCTCGTGCGGACAGGTCTCCGCCAGGTGGACGTGCCAGCCGAAGGCACCGTGCGCCGCGCGGACCAGGGTGTCGAGCGCGGGCCGGGTGGGGGCCGACGGGCCCCGGCTCCGGCGGTGGGCGCCGTGCTGACGGCCCCACCACCCCTGCACGCGGCGCCGGAGGGATGCTCGTGGCCGCCCACGGGCGGTGGGGTGCCCGGTCCCGCCCTCGCTCTGGCCCGTGGCGGAGGGCCGGACCGGCGCTGGACCTGACGGACCCGCCGCCGGGGTGGCCGACCCGGCGAGCGGCGGCTCCGACGCCGCCCCCGGCGGCGCGCCGTCACCGGAGCGGTCGTCGACGGCACCGGGTCCGGCGACCGGGGCGACGAGGGCCAGCGGGCTGTCGTCGCGGTGGGCCGCGACGGCCGTCCGGGCGACCTCGCGGGCGCGCACCCGCAGCTCGGAGGCGTCGAGGCCCGCCGCCCGCCGCACGAGGGCGCCGACGACGTCCTCGCGGCCGCGATGCAGCCCGGCGGTCTCCTCGAGGATCGCCCGGGCGTGCGCCGGCAGGATCTCCCCCGCGGCCAGCGCCCCCCGCACCTGCGGGCTCCCGGTGGTGACCGCCCGCGCGAGGCGCGCCCTGGCGTGGGTCGCCTTCGTGCTCTGGCCGGTCTCCAGGGCGAGCCAGGTGGCGGTCGAGCTGGCGCCGGCCTGCTGCCCGGCGCGCACCCCGTCGGCCCGCGCGAGCACCCGGAGCTCGAGCTCGGCGACCTGGCTGGACAACTTGGTCAGCTCGACCAGGAGCGCCCGGCACTCCTCGTCGTCGAGCACCTCGGCCGTCGCGTCGACGGCGGCACCCACCGCGGAGCGCGCGGAGGCCACCGCGTCGTGGATCGGGCGGGCGGGGCCCCCGATGCGGGCAACGGGTCGGGCGGAGGAGGTCGAGGTCATGAGCCCACCTCAACACCGCGCGGTGACCGGCTGCGGCCGCTCAGCAGCCCGCTGTGGAGAACTCCCCCGACCACGGGACCTGTGGACGGTTCGTGGTCATCTCGATGTCGCCCGAGACGTTCGCCGGCGGGTCGGGGAGCGGACGCGTCAGAGGTACAGGCCGGCGGAGGCGTCGGCCAGCCGGCCGGCGGCGACCGCGTGGACGTCGCGCTCGCGCATCACGACGTAGGTGTCACCGTGCACCTCGACCTCCGCCTTGTCCTCGGGGTCGAAGAGGACCCGGTCGCCGACCTCGACCGCACGGGCGTGGGGACCGACGGCGGCCACGACGGCCCACGCCAGGCGCCGGGCGCCCATCGCGGCCGTCGCCGGGATGACGATGCCGCCGGAGGAGCGGCGCTCGCCCACCTCCGGGTCGAGCTCGCAGAGCACCCGGTCGTGCAGCATCTTGATGGGCTGCTTGTCGGCGGTCGTCGGATCCATCGGATCAGCGGGTGACGCGGCGGAGCACGGCGAAGACCACGATCGTCCCGACCACCACGCCGACGGTCCGAAGGATGTTGTCGGTGCGGGGCTCACCGGTGCCGGCGTCGACGTAGTGGCCCTTGATGGTCGCGACCTCGCGGCCCACGATCGTCTTCGGGTGCGAGCGGTACAGCAGCTGGTCGATGGTGGTGGCGAGACGCTCGCGCGTCTCCTGGATCTCGCGCTCCAGCTCGGAGAGTTCGTCGCTCACCCCGGAAGGCTATCAATGCGCCGCGGGTCGAACCCGAACGGCAGCTCCAGGCGGTTCGCGCGCATCAGCTCGTCGTCGGTGAGGACGTCGTAGGTGCGACCGTCCGCGACGACGTGACCGTCGCTGAGCACCACCGCGCGGGGGCACAGCTCCAGCGCGTACGGGAGGTCGTGGGTGACCATCAGGACCGTCACGTCCAGGGACCTGAGGATGTCGGCGAGCTCGCGCCGCGACGCCGGGTCGAGGTTCGACGACGGCTCGTCGAGCACCAGGATCTCGGGTTCCATCGCCAGCACGGTCGCCACGGCGACCCGCCGGCGCTGCCCGAACGACAGGTGGTGCGGTGGCCTCGACGCGAAGTCCGCCATGCCGACCTGCTCGAGCGCCGCCATCACGCGGGTCTCCAGCGCCGCCCCCTTGAGCCCGAGGTTCGCCGGACCGAAGCCGACGTCGGCACGGACCGTGCCCATGAACAGCTGGTCGTCGGGGTCCTGGAAGACGATCCCGACCCGGCGTCGGATCTCCTGGAGGTGCTCCTTGTCGACCGGGAGCCCGCTCACCTCGACCGTGCCGGCCCCCGCCTTGAGGATCCCGTTCAGGTGCAGGACGAGCGTGGTCTTGCCGGCACCGTTCGGGCCGAGCAGGGCGACGCGCTCCCCCGCGTGGACGTGCAGGTCGACGCCGAACAGCGCCTGGTGCCCGTCGGGGTAGGCGTAAGCGAGGCCGCGGACGTCGAGCACGGGGACACTCATGTGGGCATCTTGCCGGTGTAGCCGCGCGAGAGCATCGCCAGGTGCACCCGCTCACCGCGCTCGAAGCTGCGGATGAACAGGGCACCGAACGACCGGGCGAGGACCGGCCAGTGTCGGGGGTTGCGCGCGGTGAAGCCGCGCGACTCCCGGGCGATCCGCATCCGGCGCAGCTCGTCGGTGACGACCTCGAGGTAGCGGACCATGAACCCCATGATCTGGACCAGGAGGACCGGCATCCGCAGCCGCGCCAGTCCGGCGAGCAGGTCCTGGGGCTCCGTGGTCGCGGCCAGGGTGAGGCTCGCCAGCACCCCGAGGGTGGCCTTGGCCAGCAGCGCCGCGCCGGCGTGCAGCCCCGACTCGCTCACCGTGAGGCCGAGGAACTCGGTGCGCGGCCCGGTCGCGACGAACGGGAGCAGGATCGCGAAGAACACGAACGGGACCTCGACCACCATGCGCTTGAGCAGGTACACCGGCGGGACCCGGCTGAGCAGGACCACGGTGACCAGCGCCGCGAGGTGACCCCCGTACAACGGGTACCAGCCGCGTGGGGTCGCAACCACCACGAGCATGAAGGCCAGGAGCGCCAGGATCTTCAGGTGGGCCGGCGCCCGGTGCACCCGGGAGTGGCCGTGGAAGTGGAGCTGGTGGCCGTGCGGCCCGCCCATCAGGGCGACGTCGACTCGGCGTCGTGATCGGACGCCGGCCCGTCGAGGGACGCGGACCCGTCACCGGACCCGGGTTCCTCACCGGAGTCGGGGTCGCGCCGGCGCAGGACGAGCGTCAACCCACCCGCCAGCGCCAGGACGACGACCACCCCGACGACGCCGGCGACCCCGCCGCTGAGTCTCTCGTCGTCGATGAAGCTGCTGCCGTACCCGGCGAACGGTCCGTCGCCGGCGCCGTGCTCGGTCTCGGTGTCGGCGAAGCCCTCGTCCTGGGAGACCTTGGTCAGACCGTCGGGGGTGCTGGCGGCGTAGAAGCTGACGACACCGGCCAGCACCACTGCGACGACGAAGATGCCGGCCACGACCGCGCGGGTGGAGACCCTGGGGCGCGGCGACGTGGTTCCCGGCGTGGCGCTCATGCCGCGGCTCGTGTCGTGCGGACCTCGAGCTCGCGGGCCGCGAGCACGCGCCGCGCGCCGTGGACCAGGTCGGGCCGGACCGCGATCACGCTGCCGACCGCGAGGAAGGTGATGATCCCCTCGCCGACCCCGATGAGCAGGTGCACGCCGACCATGGCGGTGGTCAGGTTGTCCAGCGGGATGTCGGCGGTGCCGCCGACGGCGTAGAGACCGACGAAGGCCACCGACGCGACCGGGACGCTCACGAACGCGCCGATGCCGGCCGCGATCGGCACCATGGCGGTGGTCTTGGGCAGGACGGTCTGGACGGCGCGGAACACGCCCCACCCGACGGCCACGGTCACCACGCCCATCAGGAGCACGTTCGTGCCGAGCGCGGTGATGCCGCCGTCGGCGAAGAGCAGGCACTGGACCAGGAAGACGACCGCCGTCGCCAGCAACCCGGTCCAGGGACCGACCAGGACGGCGGCGATCGCACCACCCATGAGGTGCCCGCTGGTGCCGCCCGCGACCGGGAAGTTGAGCATCTGGGTGGCGAAGATGAACGCCGCCACGAGACCCGCGAGCGGGGCGGTGCGGTCGTCGAGCTCGGCGCGGGCCTTGCGCAGGGAGACCGCGACCACCCCTGCCGCCACGACGCCGGTCGCGACCGACGTCGGCGCGTCGAGGAATCCGTCGGGCACGTGCATGGGGCTCTCCTTCGCCTGGGTGGCTGCTGAGTAGGTTGGATCCACCTGCTCTCGACCTCAGTGCGTTGCTGCAAACATATTGCAACAACCACCGGTCTCGGACCACAGGGACCACCCCGTCGGTGCGGGTCACCGCACCCACCCGGACAGGAGCCACCCCCTTGAGCCACCCCGACCGCCTCGTGCCCGGCGACGACGCACCGCCGTTCACCCTCACCGACGACGCTGGCGACCAGGTCGCGCTCGGCGACCTCCTCGGCACCAAGGTCGTCGTCTACTTCTACCCGGCCGCGATGACCCCGGGCTGCACCAAGCAGGCCTGCGACTTCACCGAGTCCCTGGGCTCGTTGCGCAGCGCCGGGTACGAGGTGGTCGGGATCTCCCCCGACAAGCCCGAGAAGCTCGCGAAGTTCCGCGCCAAGGAGGACCTCGGCATCCGGCTGCTCTCCGACCCGGACAGGGAGACGATGAAGGCCTGGTCGGCGTTCGGCGAGAAGACCATGTACGGCAAGACGGTGCAGGGCGTGATCCGCTCCACCTTCGTCGTGGGTGAGGACGGCAGGATCGAGGTCGCGCAGTACAACGTCAAGGCGACCGGTCACGTCGCGAAGCTGCGGCGTGACCTCGGGCTGGCCTGACAGACTGCTCGGTGCTCCGGCCGGAGTGGTGGAATGGCAGACACGCAGGTTTTAGGTACCTGTGCCCTAGGGCGTGGGGGTTCGAGTCCCCCCTCCGGCACCCGCGGGCCCGCCACGCGGCACCCCTCATACTGACGACGTGAGCCAGCAGAGCCCGGGGGGACCGCCGACGGCGCACCGTCCGTCGGGCTCCCCCGCCCCGGCACCCGGTCGCCGGGCCGCACCCCGGCGCCGGCGTCGCCCCACCACGGCCCTGCTCGCCGTGGGCGGGACCGTGCTCGTGCTGGTGGTGGCGCTCGTGGTGACCCTCGTCGTGGTCCGCGGCGGCGACGACCCGGGGCCGGCCCGGACCGACCCCGCGACGACCGGGAACCCGAGCGCGACGACCGGCACCGCGACCACGAGCCCCGTCGAGCCGGCCGACGGCGCCGTCGTCGCCGGCACCGGGTACGCCTTCCACCTCCCCGACGCGTGGGAGGACGCCACGGCCGAGGCCGCCGGCCTCGAGGGCGGCGACGGGATCGACGCGCTGGTCGTCCTCGGCTCGTCGGTCGAGGCGGCGCAGAGCAACGTCCTCGTCGAGGCCATCCCGGCAGGGTCGGCGACCGACCCGGACGACCTCGAGAGCCTGTGGAAGAGCAACCTCGGCGGCAGTGACGGCGCCGAGATCGACGACGTCGACGACATCGAGATCGACGGGCAGCGGGCGATCGGCGTCCGCATCCCGCAGCGGACCAACGGCGAGGGTCTCGAGTTCACCCAGGTGGCCTACCTGGCCCTGCACGGCGGGACCCAGTACTCGATCGCCCTGACCTTCCCGCACAGCGGCGACGCGGTCTCCGAGACGGACTTCGAGCAGCTGCTCGCGAGCTGGTCCTGGACCGACTGACCCCCCACTAGCGTGGGCCGGCGTCAGCCGGGGTCGGCGGCGCCGAGCAGCCCGGGGAGCCGCGGCGCGAGCTCGCGCAGCGCCTTGCCCCGGTGCGAGATCGCGTCCTTGCCCGCGACGTCGAGCTCGGCGGTGGTGAGACCGGGCGCCTCGTCGGCGACGAAGAGGACGTCGTAGCCGAACCCACCGGCCCCCCGCACCTCGCGGACGACGCGGCCGTCCATCCGACCCTCCACCACCACCTCGGGTCCGCCAGGGACCACGACGGCGACCGCGCACCGGAAGTGGGCGCCGCGACGCTCGTCGGGGACGTCGCTGAGCTGGTCGAGCAGCAGCCGGTTGTTGCGGGCGTCGTCCTTCGGCGGGCCGGACCACCGCGCGGACAGGACGCCGGGCATCCCGTTGAGGGCGTCGACGCAGAGCCCGCTGTCGTCGGCGACGGTCGGCAGGCCGGTCGCCGCGGCACCCGCGCGGGCCTTGAGCAGCGCGTTGCCCGCGAACGTCGGGGCGTCCTCGACCGGCTCGGCGTAGGCCACCACGTCGTCGAGCCCGAGCACCGTCACGTCGGGGACGTGCTCGGCAAGAATCCGCTCCATCTCGGCGATCTTCTTCGCGTTGCGGGAGGCCAGGTGGATCCGGTTCGACTCAGCCACCGGCGAGCGCCTCCCGCTGCAGGCGCGTGAGGTCCGCGCATCCCTGCTCGGCCAGGGTGAGCAGCGCGTCCAGCTCGCGGCGGTCGAAGGCGGCACCCTCGGCGGTGCCCTGCACCTCGACGTAGCTGCCGGCGCCGGTCATCACGACGTTCATGTCGGTCTCGGCCCGGACGTCCTCGACGTAGGGCAGGTCGAGTCGCGGGACGCCGTCGATGATCCCGACCGAGACCGCCGCCACCGAGCCGGTGAGCGTCTCCATCACGCCGAGCGACGCGCAGGCGTCGGCGAGGGCGACGTAGGCGCCGGTGATCGCGGCTGTCCGGGTCCCGCCGTCGGCCTGAAGAACGTCGCAGTCGAGCTGGATCGTGTTCTCGCCCATGGCCTGGTAGTCGATGACGGCGCGCAGCGAGCGTCCGACGAGACGGCTGATCTCGTGGGTGCGTCCGCCGACGCGGCCCTTGACCGACTCACGGTCGGAACGGGTGTGGGTCGAGCCGGGGAGCATGGCGTACTCGGCGGTGACCCAGCCCAGGCCGGACCCCTTGCGCCAGCGCGGCACGCCCTCGGACGCCGAGGCCACGCAGAGCACACGGGTCTTCCCGAACTCGACGAGCACGGACCCGGCGGCGTGGTCGAGCCAGTTGCGGGTGATCTTGATCGGGCGCAGCTGGTCGTCGGCGCGGCCGTCCTCGCGGGGGGTGATCGTCATGGCTCGACCCTAGAGGGCTCGCGGACACGAACGGGATCCCGGTCGCGACGACCGGGATCCCGTGGGTGACGGTGCGGGTGGGGCTACTTCGGCTCGGAGCTCAGCACGCGGCGCGAGCCCAGCACGAGCGGCACCACGACCCAGATCGTGCAGGCCACGACCATCTGGGCGACGTTGGTGGTCGAGACCGAGTCGCTCGGGTCGAGCAGCGGCGCCGTCGCGAACTGCAGGTCGATCCACGGGATGAAGTCCTGCGCCCAGTCGAAGAGAGCGTAGAGGGTGCCGTAGACCATGAACGGCAGCAGCAGCGCCACCACGTAGAAGATCGCGATCGCGGCGGGGGTGCTGAGCAGGACCATGCCGATGCCGAAGGCCATCAGGAAGTAGACGAGCTGCACGAAGACGGTCGCGGCCAGGGTGGAGACCTCGAGGTTCCAGCGGGCGTCGTAGCCGCCGATCTGGGCGCCGACCACGTTCGCGACCGCGCCGAGCGCGATGGCCACGACGATCGTGCTCAGCACCAGCAGGATCACCGCGGACACCTTCGCCAGCAGGACCCGGATCCGGTGCGGCTCGAGGGAGAAGGTGACCAGGCCCGTGCGCTGGCTCCACTCGCTCGTGACGCTCTGGATCGCGAAGACCGGGAGGAGCAGCGAGAGCGGGATGGTGAGGATGGTGGACCAGTCGAAGGCACCGACCCGCACCCCGTCGTCGAGGCCGATGACGAGCAGCACGATCGCCACGGCGAAGACCAGCAGCACCCCGGTGATCGCGAGCAGCCAGAACCCGCCCCGGGTGTCGAGCATCTTGCGCCACTCGACCTTCACCAGGCGGCTGAACGGGATGGCCTCGGTGCGCGAGATGTCGATCGTGCGGCGCTCGGGGGCGTTGGTGGTCATCGGTGGGCTCCTTCCGGGGCGGCGGGGGCGGCGGGGGCGGCGGGGGCGCCCGGGGCGACCTCGCGCTGGGTGTCGGCGGTGAGCTCGAGGAAGAGGTCCTCGAGCCCGGCGGCGCCGTCCCGGAGGTCGGTGAGCACGATCAGGTGCTCGAGTGCGGCACGGCCGACGTCGGCGGTGCTGGCGTTGACGCGGAAGCCCTCGCCCTCGGGCGCGACGCGGTAGCCCTCGGCCTCGAGGCCGCGGACCAGCGCGGCGGGGTCGAGCGCGGTGACCAGCGAGCTCACCTGGGCGTCGAGCGCTCCGAGGCTCTTCTTGTCGCCCTGCGCGACGATCTTGCCGCGGCCGATGAGGATCAGCTCGTCGGCGACGAGCTCGACCTCGTTGAGCAGGTGGCTCGACAGCAGCACGGTGCCGCCGCGGTGGGCGTAGCCCTTGAGCAGGTCGCGCATCCACCGGATGCCGGCGGGGTCGAGACCGTTGGCCGGCTCGTCGAGGATCAGCACCTCGGGGTCGCCCAGCAGGGCGTGGGCGATGCCGAGGCGCTGCTTCATGCCGAGCGAGTAGTTGCGCAGCCGGCGCCCGGCCTCCTCGTCGCTGAGGGAGACCATGGCGAGCATCTCGTCGACCCGGCTGTCGGGCAGGCCCATCGTCCGGGCGCCGATCGTGAGGATCTCGCGACCCGAGCGGCCGGCGTGCTGGGCGCCGGCGTCGAGCAGGACCCCCACGTGGCGCCCGGGGTTCGGGATGTCGCGGTAGAGGTGCCCGCCGATGGTGACGCGGCCGCTGCTGGGCGGCGTCAGGCCGACCATGATCCGCATCGTGGTGGTCTTGCCGGCACCGTTCGGCCCCAGGAAGCCGGTGACCCGGCCGGGGGCACAGCTGAAGCTGACGTCGTCGACGGCGGTGAACCCGCCGTAGGTGCGGGTGAGTCCGCTTACTTCGATCATGGCGTCATCCTCCCCGGGGTGGCGGCGCGGCACATCGGACGCGCGGATCGACCCCCGCGACCAAAGTAGGGGCTCCCGACTCCCGCGGGACGATGCCGGCCGGGCCCTGGGTCCCTAGGCTGGGCCGGTGCCAGACGTGCGGCGGCCGCGGCCGGAGGAGTACCAACCGCCGCTGGGGTGGTGGAGCCACGCCTGGCGGATCGCCGTCTCGCTGCTGATCAGCGGCGTCGTGTGGATCAGCATCGCCGACCTGCAGACCGACACCCGGTTCGTGATCGACATCCTGTGCGGCGTCCCCGCCCTGGTGCTGGTCTTCTTCCGGCGCCGCTGGCCCGTCCCGGTCGCCTTCGCGACGGCGCTGCTCGGCACGGTCTCCTCGCTGGCCGCGGGGCCGGCCACGCTGGCCGCGGTCTCCCTGGCGACCCGCCGGCGGTGGGTGCAGGTCGTGGGCATCGGCGTCCTGTCGGTCGTCTCGGCCTACGCCTTCACCGAGGTCAACCCGCCGACCCAGACCGAGGCCTGGTGGGTCACCCTGCTCTCCAACATCGCCTTCCTGTCGGCGGTCCTGGGGTGGGGCATGTACATCGGCTCGCGACGCGAGCTGCTGTGGACGCTGCGCGCCCGCGCCGAGCGCGCCGAGGCCGAGCAGGAGCTGATGGCCAACCAGTCGCGGCTCGAGGAGCGCGGCCGGATCGCCCGCGAGATGCACGACGTGCTGGCCCACCGGATCTCGCAGATCTCGATGCGGGCCGGCGCGCTCAGCTACCGCGAGGACCTCAGCGCCGACGAGCTGCGCGACGGCGTCGGGGTGATCCGGGAGACGGCGCACCAGGCGCTCACCGACCTGCGCGGCGTCCTCGGCGTCCTGCGCGACGGCGACGGCGGCCCGCTGCACACCCCCCAGCCGACCTACGCCGACCTCGACGACCTCGTCGCGGAGGCGCGTCGCTCCGGGATGCGGATCGACTTCACCGACGCCCTGGGCGCCGACGTCGCCGTCCCGGACGTCGCCGGGCGGACGCTCTACCGCATCGTGCAGGAGGGCATCACCAACGCCCGCAAGCACGCCCCGAGCGCGTCGCTGAGCATCGCGGTCTCGGGCACCCCCGACGACGGGATCGGCGTGAGCCTGCGCAACCCGCTCGGGTTCGGACCCTCGGCCACGCCCGGGTCGGGGCTCGGGCTGATCGGGCTCGCCGAGCGGGCCAGCCTGCGCGGCGGGCACGTGGTGCACGGCACCGAGCACGGCGAGTTCGTCCTGCGGGGGTGGATACCGTGGGCGGCATGAGCACCAAGGTTCTCGTGGTCGACGACGACCCGCTGGTCCGGTCCGCGCTCCGGCTGATGCTCGGCGGCCAGGACGACCTGGAGGTGGTCGGCGAGGCCGTCGACGGCCAGGACGGGCTGCAGCGGGCCGCCGAGCTGCTCCCCGACGTCGTGCTCATGGACATCCGGATGCCGAGGCTGAACGGGATCGAGGCCACCCGGATCCTGCTGGAGCGTCCCGCCCCGCCGCGGGTGATCGTGCTGACGACGTTCGACGCCGACGACCACGTGCTGGAGGCGCTCGCGGTCGGCGCGGACGGGTTCCTGCTCAAGGACACCCCGCCCGGCGACATCGTCGCGGCGATCCACAAGGTGGCCGACGGGGACCCGATGCTGTCGCCCTCGGTCACCCGGACCCTCATCGACCGGGTCCGCCACGACGGTGGCGACGACCGCAGCCAGGCGGCCGAGCGCCGCCTGGCCGCCCTCACCGAGCGCGAGCGGGACGTCGCCATGGCGATCGGCCGCGGACTGGCGAACGCCGAGATCGCGGCGTCGCTCTACCTGTCGGTCCCGACGGTGAAGGCCCACGTGTCGCGGGTCTTCGACAAGCTGGGGGTCACCAACCGGGTCCAGATCGCGATCTGCGTCCACGACGCGGGGCTGGTCGACTGACCGGGATCCCGGACGCGTCGTCCGGGGTCCCGGTCGTCGGGCCGGGTGTCACTTCACCTCGGCGTGCTTGACCCGGAGCTGACCGAGCACGAGCGGGACCGCCGCCCAGACGAGCAGCACGACGACCAGCCGGGCCCAGTCCTCCCCGGAGTCGACCGACCAGGTGAGCACCGGGTTGGTCGAGCTCTGCAGGTTCAGGAAGCGGCCGACGCTCCGGAAGTCCTCCCAGAAGAGCCCGACGAGGCCGAGGCCGGACGGGATCGCGTACGCGATCACCGGGAAGGCCCCGATCGCGCCGGGGGTGTTGAGGATCGACGTCGCGAGCCCGAAGCCGACCAGGACCGCGATCGCCTCGAACAGGACCAGGCCGACGACGTCACCGGGACCCAGGTCCCACTCGAAGCTGCTGCCGTCGACGGCCCCGAGCATCGCCGCGCAGACGGTCGCGACCACGAGGAGGACCACGATCAGGGCAAGGGTCAGCGTGAAGGCGGCGACGAGCTTCGCGAGCAGCACGCGGGAGCGCCGCGGCTCGAGCGCGAAGGTGACCATCGCCGTGCGCTGCCCCCACTCGCTGGTGACCAGCATGATGGTGAGGGTCGCGACCATCGGTTGCAGCACGTAGGCCATCGGCCGGGTGAAGATCGTGAAGGAGAGCCCGGCGTCGTCGGAGGTCAGTCCCACGAGCAGGAAGAACCCCTCGATCATGATGAGGAGGACCGCGATGACCACCAGCAGCCAGAACCCGGCGAGCGTGTCGACCGACTTGCGGAGCTCGAGGTGGACCCACCGGGTGAACGGCACGCTCGCCGACCCGGTCGGGGGCTTCGGCGACTGGTGCGGCGGCTGGTGCGGCCTACCGGGGGGCCGGCCGAGGTCGGTCATCGGGGAGCTCCTGGCTGTTGCGGCGCGTGGCCGGACGGCGGACCTGGCGGGGGCGGGTAGCCCGGCGGGGCCGGGTAGCCCTGCGGGGGCCGGCCGGGGAACGGCGGCCCCGGCGCCCCGGGCGGCCGGCCGTCGCGCTGGGTGGCGGAGGTGAGCTCGAGGAACAGGTCCTCGAGCCCGCTCTCCACCGACCGGAGGTCGGTCAGCACGATCTGGTGCTCGGCCGCGGCACGACCGACGTCGACCGCCTCGGCCGCGACGGTCAGGGCGGCCGGGCCGGGGGTGACGGCGAGCCCCCGCTCGGCCAGGACCTCGGCGAGCCGGGCGTTGTCGAGGGACACGACGGTCGTCGTCGCGGTGCGGGTGCCGCGGTTCGACTCGAGGAGGGTCTTCTTGTCGCCGCGGGCCACGATCCGGCCGCGGCCGATGAGGATCATCTCGTCGGCGATCTGCTCCACCTCGTGCAGCAGGTGGCTCGAGAGCAGCACGGTGCCGCCGCGGTCGGCGTAGCCCTTCAGCAGGCCGCGCATCCAGCGGATGCCGGCCGGGTCGAGGCCGTTGGCCGGCTCGTCGAGGATCAGGACCTGGGGGTCACCCAGGAGCGCGTGGGCGATGCCGAGACGCTGCTTCATGCCCAGCGAGTAGTGCCGCAGCCGCCTCGACGCCTCGTCGGGGGTGAGCGCGACCAGGCGCAGCATGTCGTCGACCCGGGAGGTGGGAAGGCCCATGGCGAGCGCGCCGAGGGTGAGGATCTCGCGACCGGTGCGTCCGCCGTGCTGCGCGCCGGCGTCGAGCAGGACCCCGACGTGGCGTCCGGGGTTCTGGATGTCGCGGTACTCCAGGCCGCCGATCGTCGCCCGGCCGCGCGAGGGCGGGGTCAGTCCGACGAGGACCCGCATCGTGGTGGTCTTGCCGGCACCGTTGGGGCCGAGGAAGCCGGTGACCCGGCCCGGCCGGCAGGCGAAGGTGACGTCGTCGACGGCGACGAAGCTCCCGTAGGCGCGGGTCAGTCCCTCGACGCTGATCATGGCCGCCACTCTGCCCGATGCTCACCGGCGATCGGCGGTGCGACGCACCGGCGCGGACCGCGACCGTCCCCGACCTGCCCGCGGCGTCCTACAGCTCGTGGACCCCGCCCACCGACGCCAGCTCGACCGGGCCGGCGTAGGTCGAGCGGGCCTCGACCAGCATCGCGTCGCGGTCGAACCAGGGCGGGATGTGGGTGAGCAGGAGCCGCTGCGCGCCGGCGCGCGCGGCGACCGACCCGGCGTCGGCCCCGGTGAGGTGGACCCCCGGCGGGTTGTCGTCGCCGGCACGGAACGACGCCTCGCACAGGAAGAGGGCGGTGTCGGCGGCAACCCGGTCGACGCCGTCGCACAGCGCGGTGTCACCGCTGTAGCCGAGCGTGGTCCCGTTCGCGGTGATCCGGATCCCGTACGCCTCGACCGGGTGCTCGACCGGGACCGGCTCGACGGAGAACGGCCCGACCGAGAAGGCCCCGTCGTACTCGACGAAGTCGAACTCCTCGCTCATCCCGGGGTCGGTCGGCAGGTCGTAGGCCTGCGCCATCCGCGCGGCGATGCCGCTCGGGCCGTAGACGGGGATCCGCGGCGGGGCGCCGTCGGGGTGGTACTTGCGCATCACGTAGTAGCCGCAGAGGTCGAGACAGTGGTCGGCGTGCAGGTGGCTGACCAGCACCGCGTCGATGGCGAGCGCGTCGGCGTAGCGCTGCAGCGCCCCGAGCGACCCGTTGCCCAGGTCGAGCAGGATCCGCCACGTGCGCGATCCCTGGCCGTCGTCCCCGTCGGGACCCTCGACCTCGACGAGGTAGCAGCTCGCCGTCGACTCCGGTCCCGGGTAGGAGCCGGAGCAGCCGACCACGGTGAGCCTCACCGGGCGAGCCCGCCGGCGAACTGGCTGGCCCCGACCATCTCGGGTCCGAGGAACCGGCGTCCGATGCTCTCGAACTCCTCCGGCGAGCCGGTGGTGACGAACCGGTAGGAGGGCTCGCCGGTCTCGCGCATCAGGTCGGTGTCGGCCAGCATCCGGTACACGTCCTTCGCACACTCCTCGGCGCTGCTGACGAGGGTCACGTCGTCGCCCATCACGTAGGAGATCACACCGGTCAGCAGCGGGTAGTGGGTGCAGCCGAGGATGAGGGTGTCGACGCCGGCGGCGCTCAGCGGGTCGAGGTACTCGTGGGCGGCGGCGATCAGCTCGTCGCCGGCCGTCACCCCGGCCTCGACGAAGTCGACGAAGCGCGGGCAGGAGCGGGTGCTGAGCTCGACCTGCGGCGCGGCCGCGAAGGCGTCGTCGTAGGCCATCGACTCCGCGGTCGCCGCGGTGCAGATGACGCCGATCCGGCCGGAGCGCGTCGCGGCGACCGCGCGTCGGGTCGCGGGGTAGATCACCTCGACGACGGGCACGTCGTAGCGCTCGCGCGCGTCGCGCAGCATCGCCGCGCTCGCGGAGTTGCAGGCGATGACGAGCGCCTTCACGCCCTGGTGCACCAGGTGGTCGAGGCACTCCAGGGCGTACTCGCGCACCTCGCTGATCGGCTTGGGGCCGTAGGGCTGACGTGCGGTGTCCCCGACGTAGAGGATCGACTCGTGCGGCAGCTGGTCGATGACCGACCGCGCGACCGTCAGGCCGCCGAAGCCGGAGTCGAAGATGCCGATCGGGGCCTCGCGCAGCGCGGGGCTGCTGGGCCACCGGGGCGCGGTCGGGGCGGGCACAAGACGTAACGGTACGGCGTCCGGGCCCACGGCCGCAGGCGGTGCCGCCGTGATCTGCCGCTCAGTCGAACAGTCGCGGCTGCGGCGTGCCGAGGGTGGGGTCGACGTCGTCGAACAGGCTGGCGACCGACTCCCCCGCGTGCACCCGCGCCACGGCCTCGGCGAGGAGCCCGGCGACCGACAGCACGCGCAGCTCAGGCCAGTCCGCGGCGACCGCCGGCGGCGGCACGGTGTCGGTGGTGACGACCTCGCTGATCATCGGGTGCCCGCGCAGCCGCTCGACGGCCTTGCCGACGAAGAGCCCGTGCGTGCAGGCCACCGCGGCCTCGACGCAGCCCTGGTCGCCCAGGCGGTCGAGCAGCTCCAGGATCGACCCGCCGGTGGCGATCTCGTCGTCGAGCACGATCGCCCGCCGGCCCGCGACGTCGCCGACGATCGCGTCGATGACGACCCGGTCGTCGGCCAGGCGCTTCTTGCTGCCGGCGGCCACGGGCAGGCCGAGGAGCCGGGCGAACTGGGTGGCGGTCTTGGCGTTGCCGAAGTCGGGTGAGACGACGACGGCGTTGGTGAGGTCCTGCCCGAGGAAGTGGTCGGCCAGGACCCCCAGGGCGGTCAGGTGGTCGACCGGCACCGAGAAGAAAGCGTGCACCTGCGGCGCGTGCAGGGTCATGGTGATGACCCGGTCGACGCCCGCGGTCGCGAGCATGTCGGCGACCAGGCGGCCGCCGATCGAGAGCCGCGAGGCGTCCTTCTTGTCCGAGCGCGCGTAGGCGTAGTACGGGATGACGGCGGTGATCTTGTCGGCCGAGGCCCCGCGGGCGGCGTCCACCATCAGCAGCAGCTCCATCAGGTGCTCCTGCGTCGGCGGCACCAGCGGCTGCACGAGGTAGACGTCGCGCTGACGGCAGTTGGCCTGGAGCTGGGCCTGCAGGCAGTCGTTGCTGAACCGGGTCAGCTCGACCGGGGAGAGCGGCACCCCCAGCCGCTCGCAGATGCCGGAGGCGAGCGCACGGTGCGCGCTGCCGCTGAAGACCACGATCTCGCGCACGCGGTCACCCTACGGCGTCGGGGACGGCGCGCGAACCAGCCGGAGCGGGCCCGAGCGGACTCGAGCGCGGCGGAGCGGGCCGGAGCGGTCCGGGGCGCCTCAGCGCAGCTCGGACTCCGTGGGCCACGGGTTGAAGCGGCAGCCACCGGTGCCCTTCGACTGCTGCATCATCACCGGCGCCAGCGCGCCCGGCCGCGGGCACGACGCGTGTCCCCGGCCGAGCCAGTGCCCGGTCTCGTGGTTGACGACCATGTGCCGGTAGTCGCGGCGCGACAGCCGGGACCGGTTCCACGCCGGCGACGCGGTCCGCCAGCGGGTCTGGTTGATGATCACGTAGCGCCCGACCCGGCAGCTCCACTCGACGCTGCACGCGCTCGAGAACGACGGCACCGTGCTCGCCTCGGCCAGCACGAGGGTGAAGGAGCCGCCGTCGGCCACCGGCCGGAACCGCACGCCCCGCCCGCGCCAGCCGCGCGGGTCGGTGAAGGTCTCCTGCGCCTGGCGCCGGAACTCCGCGAGGCTCGCGGTGATCCGGCCGCGGGTCCGCACGGTGTAGGTCACCGTGCGTCGGACGTCGAGGCGGTGCTGCCCCAGCACGGCGTCCGAGACGGCCGTGCTCGGCCGGTAGCCCGGCGCGGACGCCGTCACCCGGACCCGCAGCCTGCGCCCGACGTCGTCGGGGGCGACCTCGTGCCGCTCACCGGTCGCGCCGGCGATCGGCGTCCGGCCGCGCAGCCACTCGTGGGTGAGCCGGGTCGGCGTCGTCGACCAGCGTCCGGGGCGGGCCGTGAGCGTGCGGCCGAAGCGGGCGTCCCCCGACACCGAGGGCGGGCGCCGGTTCACCAGCTCGGCCCGGCGGACCCGGGTGGTGCGCGCGGACTCCGCGGTCCCCCGGCTGCCGTCGGCGCTCGTCGCGACCACCCGCACGCTCAGCCGGTGTCCGAGGTCGGCGAGCCGCGGCCGGTAGGTCCGCTCGCGCGCGCCCCGGACGGGCTGGCCGTCGCGCAGCCAGCGGTAGGCCGGCGTGACGTCGGCCGGGTCCCACGTGCCGGGGTCGGCCCGCAGGGGCTGGCCGAAGACCGGGTCGCCGGTGACCGTGGGCGGGCTGGTGCTGACGACGGCGGCCGGTCCGGCCGCGCCGGCGGCCCCGGTCGGGACCGCGACGGTGACCGGGACGACCAGCGAGGCGACGGCGGTCAGGACGAGGAGGAGCGGGCGCACGGCGTCCACGGTAGGGGCGACGGACCGGTCAGGCCCAGGCGTCGGGCCCGGAGGTCAGGCCCAGAGCTGGCCCTCGAGCCGCTCCTCGGCCTCCTCGACCGTGCCCTCGTAGGCCCCGGTCGAGAGGTACTTCCAGCCGCCGTCGCAGACGACGAAGGCGATGTCGGCGCTCTCGCCGGCCTTGACGGCCTTGGCCGCCTGGCCCAGCGCGGCGTGCAGGATCGCCCCGGTGGAGATGCCCGCGAAGATGCCCTCCAGCTCGAGCAGCTCGCGCACGCGGCGGACGGCGTCGCGGGGGCCGACCGAGAACCGGGCGTCGATCAGGTCGGCGTCGTAGAGCTCGGGGACGAATCCCTCGTCGAGGTTGCGCAGCCCGTAGACGAGCTCGCCGTAGCGCGGCTCGGCGGCCACGATGCGCACCTCGGGCTTGGCCCGGCGGAAGAACCGGGAGACGCCCATGAGCGTCCCGGTGGTGCCGAGGCCGGCGACGAAGTGGGTGACCGACGGCAGGTCGGCGAGCACCTCGGGGCCGGTGCCGCGCTCGTGGGCGAGCGCGTTGGCGGCGTTGCCGTACTGGTAGAGCATCACCCAGTCGGGGTGCTCGGCGGCGACCTGCTTGGCGACGCGGACGGCTTCGTTGGAGCCGCCGGCGGCCGGGCTGGAGATGATCTCGGCACCCCACATCAGCAGCAGCTGACGACGCTCGGCCGAGGTGTTCTCGGGCATCACGCAGACGATCCGGTAGCCCTTGAGCTTGGCCGCCATCGCCAGCGAGATGCCGGTGTTGCCGGAGGTCGGCTCGAGGATCGTGCAGCCGGGACGGAGCAGACCCTGCTTCTCCGCCTCCTCGATCATCATCAGGGCCGGGCGGTCCTTGACCGAGCCGGTCGGGTTGCGGTCCTCGAGCTTGGCCCAGAGCCGGACGTCGGGGCTCGGTGAGAGCCGGGGCAGCCCGACGAGCGGGGTGTTGCCAACGGAGGCCAGGAGGTTGTCGTACCGCACCCGTCCAGCATGACATCCACCGATCGGTTGTCCCCGATCCCCGTCGCCGTCGACCCCGGACGTCGCGGATCCCGCACGACGGGGATCCCGCACGACGGGGATCCCGCACGTCGGGGATCCCCGACGACGCGGACCGGCTAAGACCGGGACGCCACGAGGCGGGCGGCCGCCTCGGTGCGGTTGCGGACGCCGAGCTTGGCCAGGATGTTGCTGACGTGGTGCCCGGCGGTCTTCTCCGTGATCACGAGGGCCTGGGCGATCCTGGCGTTGGTCAGCCCGCGGGCGACGAGGTCGAGCACCTCCCGCTCGCGGTCGGTGAGCGCGCCGAGCCCGCGCGGGGCGCGGACCGCCGCGAGCGAGGCCAGCAGCCGCTCCGCGGCGGCGCGGGACGCGGTCGCCCCGAGCCCGTCGAACACCGACCTCGCCACCCGCGCCTCGTCGGCCGCGGTTTCGCGGGCGGAGGGCGCCAGGGCCCGGGCCAGCTCGAGGCGCGCCGAGGCGGCGTCGAGGGGCATGGCCAGGACGAGGAACTCCGCCAGGGCCCGCCGGGACGGCTCCGCGGCGTCGTCCGGGCGACCGGCGGCGTGGGCGACGCGGGCCGAGGCGAGCCCGGAGAGGGCCGCGGTCAGCCGGAGCCCGTCGGTGGCCGCCTCACCGAGGCGGTGGGCGGCGTCGGCCGCCGCGGCCAGCGCCCCGGAGGCGAGCTCGGCGTCGACGAGGGTGGCCAGCAGGCGGCTGGTGCGCAGGGTGTCGCCGGCGCTGCCGCGCAGACCGCGCTCGAGCAGGGCGACGGCCTCGCCCGCCCGGTCCTGGGCCAGGCGCAGCAGCGCGAGGGCCCGCAGGGAGGACGGCGTCTCGGCGCGGTCGGCGAGCAGCGCGGCGGCCTCGGTGAGACGACCCTGCCGGACCCGCAGCTCGGCGAGCAGCGCGGCCGCCGGGTCCCCGAGCTCGGGGATGGCGTGGGCGTGGACGTCGAGCGCGGACTCGAGGGCCGCCTCGGCCTCGGACCAGTGCCCGGTGGTGAGGAGGACGTCGGCGTGGACGGCGCGGCAGGCACCCACGAGCGGGGCGGCACCGACGGTGCGGGCGAAGGCGTCGACGTGCTCGCACCACTCGGTGGCCCTCTCCCAGTCGCCCGCGTCGGCGCAGGCCATCACGAGGTTGCAGTAGGCCTCCCCCAGGGTGTGGGTGTTGCGGACGCGGCCCGACGTCGCGGCGACCATCGCCTCCTCCAGCAGCGCCATGCCACGGACCGGGTGGCCGGCCGCCACCTCGGCCCGCCCGAGCAGGCTGGTGGCGAAGACCTCGAGGTCGGTGTCGCGCGTGCGACGCGCGATCGCCACGGCCTCCCGCGCGCACCGGGCCTGCTCCACCCCGACGGGCGCGCGCCGGGCGCGCTCGACGGCGACCCACCCGGAACCGGGGCACTCGGGGACGCCGTCCAGCACCGTCTCGGCCCGCGCGAGCCAACCGCTGGCGGCCGAGCGCCGTCCCCGGACCGAGTGCTGGTGGGAGATCCAGACCGCGGACGTCGCGGCGCCGCCCGGGTCGCCGTCGTCGAGATGGGCGTCGAAGGCGCGCGCCCGCGCAGCGATCGCCCCGGGTCCGTCGCCGAGGAACCACAGCGCCTGGGCGAGTCCGTCGAGACCCGCCGCCACCGGCGGCCCGTCGGCGAGGGCGGCCTCCAGCCGCTCGCGGGCCTCGGCCCAGCGAGCCTCCTGCACGGCGCGCAACCCCTCCGCGAGAGCGACGCCACGGGCGTCCATGACCTGATCCTAGGTCCGTCCGCGGCTCCCGGGACGTCGCGTGATGGGGATTTCGCCCGATGCGGGGATCCCACGTCCCGCGCCAGGCTCGTCGGACCAACCAGACGATCCTTGGAGGACCCATGACGATCCAGGTCACCGACCCCGAGCTCAAGGCGCGACACCGCGCCATGTGGGCCTCGGGCGACTACCCGCACATGGTCGAGACGTTCCTGCTCCCGCTCGGACCGCGCCTCGTCGAGGCCTGCGGCGTCACGGCCGGGCAGCGCGTGCTCGACGTCGGCGCCGGCACCGGCAACAGCTCCATCCCGGCCGCCCAGCGGGGCGCCGCCGTGACCGCCAGCGACCTGACCCCCGAGCTCCTCGACGTCGGCGCGCGGCGCCCCGAGGCCGCGGGGCTCGACCTGACCTGGGTCCCGGCGGACGCCGAGGACCTGCCGTTCGCCGACGGCGAGTTCGACGTGGTGATGTCGTCGATCGGCGTCATGTTCGCGCCCCACCACCAGGCGGCCGCCGACGAGCTGGTGCGCGTGTGCCGGCCGGGCGGGACGATCGGCGTCCTGAGCTGGACGCCGGAGGGCATGATCGGGGCCCTGTTCGCGATGATGAAGGCGTTCCTGCCGCCGCCGCCCCCCGGCGTCTCGCCGCCGCCGCTGTGGGGCAGCGAGGAGCACCTGGCCGGCCTCCTCGGCGGCCGGGTCCAGCCCGGCACGAGCCGGCGCTCGACCCTCGAGGTGACCGCCTTCCCGCGGGCCCGCGACTTCGGCGGGCACTTCAAGGCCCACTACGGGCCGACCATCGCGGCTCGCGCCAACGCCGACAGGAACGGGGTCGCCGCCGACCTGGACGCCGCCCTGGACGAGTTCTGCGACCGCTGGGACCTGGGCGCGCCGGGCGCGGCCCGGTTCGAGATGGAGTACCTGCTCAGCGTGGGGACCAGGGTCTGAGCACGCGCACGACCGGGATCCCGGACGTGACCGATCCCGGACGTGACCGATCCCCGACGTGACCGACCCCCGACGTGACCGATCCCGGACGTGACCGATCCCGGACATGACGGACCCCCGACGTCACGGACCCCGACGGGCGGGATCCGTCTCAGACGTGGCCGGACAGCTGCGCCATCCGGGCCTCGAGCGCGGCCAGGTAGGCGTCGCGGCGCTCGGAGGAGACGGCGTCGCCGTCGAGGTGGCTGCACGCCGGGAGGACGTCGATCGACAGCTTCGCCGCGCCGGCCAGCGCGCGCAGCTCGTCGAGCCGGTCGCCGAACGGAGTCCCGCTGAGCGGCGAGTAGGACCGCACGACGGCGTCGACGTCGTCGGCGTAGAGGTCGACCTTCGTGACGACGATGACCAACCAGGTCGGGTGCGGGCGGCGCACGGCCATCGAGGCGATCCGGTGCGCGGTGACCGTCCAGTCCTCGAGCTCGCGGGCCAGCTGCTCCTCGCGGTCGACGAGCGCGGGGCCGGTGGTGCCGGCCGGACGACGTCCGGTGGCGAGGCCGTTGGCGACCACGTGCAGGACGCCGTCGACGGGCTCGTCGTGGAAGACCTCGTCGAGGGCGCCGAGCCGGGTGGCGGCGTTCTCGCCCGGCACGACCCGGAACCGGAAGCCGCGCAGCCGGCGGTCACGGCGAACCCGGCGCTCCATCACCGCCGAGCCGGACTCGGAGGTGCCCTCGGGGTCGGCCCGGCCACACAGGTGGTCGACGAGCTCGGTCTTGCCGACGCCGGTCATGCCGGTGACCGCGACCGTCGGGTAGCGGTGCTGGAAGACGCCGGTGACCCGCTCGCGGCCGCGGGCGAGCGCGCCGGGGACGGCGCGGACGCCGCGTCGCGGGCTCGGGACGGGGCGCGCCATCAACGCAGGAAGTAGGTCGGGTCGAACTCCTCGAGCGGGATGATGCGGACCCGCGGGAGCTCGGCGTTGAAGGCGCGGACGTCGTACTCGAGGTCGAAGTGCGTGACGCCGTCGACGGCCAGCTGGGTGCTGGTGAACTCGCGGAACCCGAGGACGCCGACCTTCCGGTCGCCCCCGAGGAGCCGGGTCAGGTGCTCGGCGAAGTCGGCGTCGTGGCTGCCGAGGACGACGTCGGCGTCCTCGCGCTCGAGCAGCGCCTCCAGGGTGCGGAGGATGCCGATGTCGACGACCTTCTCGTCGGAGCGACCCGACAGCGGCACCGGCCGGTACTCCATGGCCAGCAGCGCCTGCACGAAGCTCGACGGCAGGCTGCCGTTGCTGGCGTTGAGGAAGAACAGCCCGGTGACCGGCTGGCCCCACTGCCCCTCGACGAACGACTTCACCCGCTCCCAGCGGGGCCGCTCCTCGGGCAGCGGACGACGTCCGAGCACCGAGTTGCCGAGGGTGGCGTCGATGTTCTCGCCGTCGACGAGGACGAAGGTGCGGCGGCCGGTCATGCGGGTGAGTCTGTCACCCTCCGGCGACGGCGGGGAGCACGACGACCTGGTCGCCGTCGTTCAGCGTGGCCTCGAGGCTCCCGATGAAGCGGACGTCCTCGTCGTTGACGTAGATGTTGACGAACCGGCGCAGCTCGACCTTGTCGTTCTTGGTCTCGACCAGGCGGTCCTTGATGCCGGGGTGGTTGGCCTCGAGGTCGTCGATGAGCGCGGTGAGCGTGGCGCCCGTGCCGTCGACGGCCTTCTCGCCTCCGGTGTAGGTGCGCAGGATGGTCGGGATCCGGACCTCGATGGCCATGTGGGTGGTGCTCCTCAGCTGCTGGCGGACGGTGCGTCGATCGGGGGAAGCGCGGGGACGACGGTGACCTCTTCCTCGGTCACGACGCCGTCGATGATGCTGTACGACCTGAACTCCGCGGGGCCGTCGTTATTCCCGTGCTCGCGCGTGCTGACCAGCACGTAGTGGGCCGCGGGCTCGCTGGCCAGGCCGATGTCGGTGACGCTCGGGTAGGCCTCGGTGGCGGTGTGGGAGTGGTAGACGACGACGGGCTCCTCGTCGGCGGCCCACATCTGCTTGTACAGCGCGAGCAGCTCGGTGGAGTCGAACTCGTAGAACGTCGGGCTGCCGGCGGCGTTGACCATCTCGACCAGCCGCTCGGGCCGGTCGCTGCCCTCGGGGCCGGCGACGATGCCGCAGGCCTCCACGGGGTGGTCACGCCGGGCGTGGGCCACGATGGCGTCGTAGGTCGCCTGGTCGATGGTCAGCACCGCACCAGCCTAGAGCGGGGCGACCGGCTCAGCGCGCGCGGTACCGGCGCGCGGGACGCCCCGCGGTGCCGTACTGCAGCCGCACCTCGGCCGCCGCGGTGTCGACGAAGTGCTCGAGGTAGCGACGGGCGGTGACGCGCGACAGCCCGACGAGCTCGCCGGCCTCGGAGGCCGAGATCTCCGTCCGCTCGCGCATCGCGCTCAGCACCAGCTCGGCGGTCTCGCGGCTCAGCCCCTTCGGCAGCGCCGCGGCCGGGGCACCGCGCCCCGCCACCGCGCCGAACGCCTGGTCGATCACCGCCTGGTCGGCCTGGCCCTCGTCGAGGCCGCCGAGCGCACCGAGGACCCCGAGCGCGGCGGCCACGTGGTGCAGCCGGTCGGCGAGGTCGGCCTGCTCGAAGGGCTTCACGAGGTACTGCATCGCGCCGCCGTGCAGGGCCGCGCGGACGGCGTCGGCGCCCCGCTCGGCGGTCACCATCACCACCGCGACCCGGTGCCCGGCGGCGCGGAGCCGGGAGAGCACGTCGAGCCCGCTCTGGTCGGGCAGGTGCACGTCGAGGAGCAGCAGGTCGGGGGTGAGCTCCTCGACCAGGCGCAGCGCGTCGGCGCCGGTGTGGGCGGTGCCGACGACCTCGAAGCCGTCGGTCTGCTCCACGAAGCGGGTGTGGATGCGCGCGACCATGAAGTCGTCATCGACCACCAGCACCCGGATCACGAGACCTCACCCTGCCGTACCGCGAGGGGCAGCACGACCAGGAACTCCGCCCCGCCCTCCTCCGCGGCCCGGTCGGCCTCGACCCGCCCGCCGCGGCGGGCGCAGATCAGCTGCACGAGCGGCAGCCCGATCCCCCGGCCCCCGAGGACGTCGGGCTTGGTGCTGAACCCACGCACGAAGATGGCCTCGCGCAGCTCGGCGGGCACGCCGGGGCCGTTGTCGCGGACCCGCACGTGGACGACGCCGTCGACCACCGTCAGCCACAGCTCGACCGTCGGCGCCTCGCGGCCCGAGCAGGCGTCGACGGCGTTGTCGACGAGGTTGCCGACCACGGTGGTCAGGTCGGCGGAGACGTCGGCCGGCAGCGTGGGCAGCCGGGAGCCGGGGTCGAGCACCAGCTCGACGCCGCGCTCGTCGGCGACGGCGTCCTTGGCCAGGAGGAGCGCGGCGACCGCGGGGTCGTCGATGCGCGAGGACACGAAGGCGCCGACCTCGGAGCGGCGGCGGGTGAGCGTGCCGACGAGGGTGCGCACCTCGTCGTACTCACCGAGCTGGACCAGCCCCGAGATGGTGTGGAGCCGGTT
The DNA here is from genome assembly GCF_005954645.2 of Nocardioides sp. S-1144. Lineage (NCBI taxonomy): Bacteria > Bacillati > Actinomycetota > Actinomycetes > Propionibacteriales > Nocardioidaceae > Nocardioides > Nocardioides dongxiaopingii. Next base: position 984,055 of record NZ_CP040695.2, on the reverse strand, counting down.
GTCGAACTCGTGGGTCTGGGCCCGCAGGGTGTCGGTGATCGACAGGTTCGAGCTGAGCTGGCTCTGCAGCGAGAGCAGCTCGGTGCGGTCGCGCAGCGTCGTCACGCTCCCGATCCCCCGCCCCTGCGACGACGCCCGGCGCCGGTTGAACACCACGACCCGGTCGCCGACCAGCGCGACGGCGTCCTGGACGTCGACGGCGTCCCGCCCGGCGAGGAGCGCGACGACGTGGGGGTCGAGACCGAGCTCGTCGACCCCGCGGCCGACGGCCTCACCGGTGACCCCGAGGGTGAGCCGCGCGGCGTCGTTGATCATCGTGACCCGGTCGTCGGTGCCGACCGCGACCACGCCCTCGCGGATGCTGTGGAGCAGCGCCTCGCGGTGGTCGGCCAGCGTGTCGATCTCGCGGGCCCCGAGACCGCGGGTGCGCCGGCGCAGCAGCACCGAGACGGCGTACGAGCCGCCGACGCCGAGCAGCGCCCCGAGCCCGAGGTAGAGCGCGAGGTCGGACGTCGCGCCGGTGAGCCGGTCGCCGAGCGCGGGGTAGGTCTGCTCGGCCACGACGATGCCGAGGAACCGGGCGTCCTCGGCGTAGATCGGCGCGTGCGCGGCGACGGTGCGGCGACCGTCGACCTCCACCTCGCCGAGCCAGCCGCGTCCCTGGAGGGCGTCACTGGCGCCGAGCGCGGCCCGCTCGCCGACGCGGGAGGGGTCGGCGGCGCCCACCACGGTGCCGTCGAGCCCCACGACCAGCACGTCGGTGGCACCGGAGAAGGCCCGCCCCCGCACCGCCGACGGCGCGAGCCGGCGGGCCAGCTCGTCGGCGTCGACCGGGGTGCCGCCCGGGGTGCCGTCCGGGGCGCCGTCCGGGGCGCTGCCCGAGGCGGCGTCCAGCGCCGAGCGGACCGGGTCGAGCCCGGCGACGTCCTCGGCCATCGAGCGCATCGCCGGGCCGCGCTCGGCCTGGAACTGGGCGTCGGACTGCCGGACCCCGAACACGCCGACGGCGGTGAGCAGCACCGCCACCACGACGAGCTGGAGCGCGAGGAACTGCCCGGCGAGCGTGGGTCCACGACTCCCCGGGCCACCGCGCGGGCCGAGGCCCCTCCGGCGCGTGACCACAACGACCACAACCTCCTTTGCCACCGCAAGGGTGACGAGCGCCACACCGCGGCTCCATGCTCGTCCACGTGTCGCCCACATCACACCACCACCCGCCCCCGCGCCGGGTCCGCCCGCGCCGGGCGCGGCCGCTCGTCGCCGTCGTCGCCGCGCTCTGCGCCGTGACCGCCCTCGCCGGCTGCGGGGTCACCCGCGGCTCCGACGACCCCTCGAACCGCCGGCTGCAGATGATGATCCCGAACAGCCCCGGCGGTGGCTACGACCTCACCGGCCGGGCCGCCGCGAAGGCGCTCGAGGACAACGACCTCACCGGCCGCTTCGAGATCACCAACGTCCTCGGCGCCAGCGGCACCGTCGCGATGCAGCGCCTGGCCAACTCCGCCGGGGCCGACGACCTGGTGATGACGATGGGCCTGGGCGTCGTCGGCGCGGTCTACACCAACAAGTCCGACGCCCGGGTCTCCGACATGACGCCGATCGCGCGCGTAGTCGAGGAGCAGGAGGGCATCCTGGTGCCGGCCGACTCGCCGTTCCAGGACGTCGGCGACCTGGTCGAGGCGTGGCGGGCCGACCCCGGCAGCGTCGTCGTCGGCGGCGGTTCCTCGCCGGGCGGGCCCGACCACCTCTTCCCCCACCAGCTCGCCGCCGAGCTCGGGATCGACCCGCGCGAGGTGACCTACGTCCCCTACGACGGCGGCGGCCCGCTCACCACCGCGCTGCTCGGCGAGAAGATCGACGTCGGCACCTCCGGCCTCGGCGAGTTCGAGGGCCAGATCGCCGACGGCTCGCTGCGGGTGCTGGCGGTCTCCGGCGCCGAGCGCCTCGACACCGTGGACGCCCCGACCCTCACCGAGGAGGGCATCGACATGGTCTTCACCAACTGGCGCGGCGTGCTGGCGCCCCCGGACATCTCCGAGGAGCAGCGCGAGTACCTCACCGACCTCTTCACCGAGCTGCACGCCACCGACGAGTGGCAGGACGCGCTGGCCCGCAACGGCTGGTCGGACAACTTCGCGACCGGCGACGAGTTCGCCACGTTCCTGGAGGAGCAGGACGCCCGCGTCGAGGACACCCTGAAGGAGCTGGGAATCGCATGACCACCACCGCACCGCCCACGGCCGGGACCACGACCCGTCCCGTCGACAAGGCGCAGTACGGCCTCGCGGCGTTCCTCGTCGTCGTCGGGGCCTGCGTGCTCGTCGACGCCGTCACGCTCGACGACGGCTTCGCCGACCAGCCCGTGCAGCCCTACGCCGTCCCGTACGTCGTCGGCGCCGTGCTCACCCTGCTCGGGGTGCTGCTCGCCGTGGCCACCGCGCGCGGCGACGTCCCGCAGGCCGAGGACGGCGAGGACGTCGACCTCACGGGGGGCGCCGACTGGCGCACCGTGGCCCTGCTCGTCGGCGTCTTCGTGCTCAACATCCTGCTCATCGACTGGCTCGGCTGGGCGATCACCGGGGCGCTGCTCTTCGCCGGCGGTGCCGGCGTGCTCGGCAGCCGCACCCACGTGCGCGACGTCGCGATCGGCGCCGCCCTGTCGGTCGGCACCTGGTACGGCTTCTACTCCGGTCTCGGCATCCCGATCCCGGCCGGCATCCTGGACGGGGTCCTCTGATGGAGCTGCTGCTCGAGGGCTTCCAGTCTGCGCTGACGCCGACCAACCTGCTCTTCGCCGTGATCGGGGTGCTGCTCGGCACGTCGGTCGGCGTCCTGCCCGGCATCGGGCCCGCGATGACCGTGGCCATGCTCCTGCCGGTGACCTACAGCGTCGGTGTCGACAGCGCGATCATCATGTTCGCCGGCATCTACTACGGCGGCATGTACGGCGGCTCGACGACCTCGATCCTGCTGAACACACCCGGTGAGTCCTCCTCGGTCGTCACCGCGATCGAGGGCAACAAGATGGCCAAGCGGGGGCGGGCGGCGCAGGCCCTCGCGACCGCGGCGATCGGCTCCTTCGTGGCCGGGACGATCGGCACCGCGCTGCTCGCCCTCCTGGCCCCCACCGTCGCCGACGTCGTGGTCAAGCTCGGCGCCCCGTCGTACTTCGCGATCATGCTGCTGGCCCTGTTCATGGTCACCGCCGTGCTCGGCGCCTCGAAGCTGCGCGGCTTCATCTCGCTCTTCCTCGGCCTGACCATCGCGATCGTCGGCACCGCCACCGGCCAGGCCCGCCTGACCTTCGACCAGCCGCTGCTCGCCGACGGCATCGACGTCGTGGTCGTCGCGGTCGCGATCTTCGCGATCGGCGAGGCGCTGTGGGTCGCGGCCCACCTGCGGCGCAAGCCGCTCGAGGTCATCCCGGTCGGCCAGCCCTGGATGAGCAAGGCCGACTGGGGACGGTCCTGGAAGCCCTGGCTGCGCGGCACCGCGCTGGGCTACCCGCTCGGCGCGGTCCCGGCCGGCGGCGCGGAAACGCCGACGTTCCTGTCCTACATCACCGAGCGGAAGCTCTCGAAGCACCCGGAGGAGTTCGGCAAGGGGGCGATCGAGGGCGTCGCCGGCCCGGAGGCCGCCAACAACGCCTCGGCCGCCGGCACCCTGACCGCCCTGCTCGCGATCGGGCTGCCGACCACGGCGACCGCCGCAGTGATGCTCCTGGCGCTGCGGGGCTACGGCCTGCAGCCCGGCCCGCAGCTCTTCGACGCCGAGCCCGAGCTGGTGTGGACCCTGATCGCGAGCCTGTTCGTGGCGAACGCGCTGCTGCTCGTCATCAACCTGCCGATGGCGCCGATCTGGGCCAAGCTGCTCCAGATCCCGCGCCCCTACCTGTACGCGGGCATCCTGTTCTTCGCCTCGCTCGGCGCCTACAGCGTGAACTTCGAGGCCTTCGACCTCGGGCTGCTGCTCGTCTTCGGGCTGCTCGGCCTCACGATGCGCCGCTTCGCGCTGCCCGTGCTGCCGCTCATCATCGGGGTCATCCTCGGCCCGGAGCTCGAGGAGCAGGTCACCACCGCCCTGACCATCTCCCAGGGCGACGTGAGCACCCTGTGGAGCGAGCCGGTGGCGATCGTCGTCTACGCCCTGATGGCGGTGCTGCTGCTGCTGATGGTGCTGGCCGGGCTGCGCAAGCCGCCGGCCACCGCCGCACCGACCGACCCCGAGCCGGCGGTAGCGTCCGACTCGTCCGACCCGTCCGACACCGACAAGCAGGAGGTGCCCCGATGACCGTCGTCGTGGCCTACAGCGCCGACCAGTTCGGCCACGCGGCCGTCGAGCACGGCGCCCGCGAGGCCCTCGCCCAGAAGGAGCTGCTCGTCGTGGTCAACGCCTCGACCGGCCAGAAGCTCGTCGACTCCCGGTTCGCCCCGGACGAGGAGATCCGCACCCTCACCGCCGGCCTCGAGGCGCAGGGCCTCGAGGTGGAGATCCGCCACGACGTCGTCGCCGACGTCGCGGACGCCGTCCTCGCCGCCGCGCGCGAGAGCGGCGCCCGGCTGGTCGTCGTGGGGATCCGCAAGCGGACGCCGGTCGGCAAGCTGATCATGGGCAGCGTGGCGCAGCGGGTCATCCTCGACGCCGACTGCCCGGTGCTGGCCGTCAAGCCCTGACCCCGGTCGGGCCGTGGTCAGCAGCTGAACGTGGCGGTGACGTGCACCCCGGAGTCGCCGGCCCCACCGCTGAACCCCACCAGGTCCGCGTCGACGTCGGCACCCCCGCCGTCGCGGTCCACCTCGATTCCGGTGGCGTCGGCCTCCGTGCCGTAGACCGTCGCCCCGGTGCGGAAGATCAGGCTCGGCAGCTTGAAACCCTTGCCGGCGCCGTACACGGTCACGACGTCGTCGCCGTCGGCCGACTCGTAGGTCACCGGGGCGATCGACTCGGCGGGGGCCACCGTGCCCTCCGACCCCCACGACGCCTCGACGGCGCCGGTGACGGTGACCTCGGCGCGGCACGGCTCGCCCTCGAGGGCGTCCGGCGACGAACCACCGGCCTCGCCCGGGTCGCCGTCGGGCCCGTCCGGGGTCTCGGTCCGGTCGCTCGCGCCGACCGGCGCCGTCGGCTCCACGGCGTCGTCCGCACCGCACGCGACGAGCACGGGCAGGACCAGGGCGAGCGCGGCCAGGGCGGCCGGACGGAGCGTCGTCACGCGGCGGATCGTCTCACGACGTCCGTACCCCTCAGCGGGGTCCCGATCGGTCGGTGAGGGCCTGCACGAGGGTCTCCTGCAGGTAGCCGACCCACTCGTAGATGTCGTGCGCCTGCGAGCGGGGGTCCTCCTCGGGGAGGTCGTACCAGTACTGCTCGTCGCCGTCCTCGATGCCGAGCCGGGTCGCGAGGGCGAGCCGGACGTCGGTGAAGGAGCGCAGCCACGTCTCCGCGGCCGGGGGGTCGAGCTCGACGTCGATCATCAGCCCGTCCTCCTCGAGCAGCGGCGGCAGGCCGGCCTCCTCGAGGGTGTCGATGACCAGGGACGCCGCGCGGGCCTTGCCGTCGCGCAGGCCGCCCTCGGTGAAGCGGCGGAACTCCGAGGCGGCCTCGTCGTCGTCGGCGTAGGCCGTCGGGAAGAGCCGCAGCAGGACCGGGTCCTCGGGCTCGGCGGTCGGCCCGGAGAAGTCCATGAGCGCCTCGAACGGGTCGCGCTCGTCGTCGACGACCGCGGACTCGTTGCGCAGCAGCTCGACGAGCTGACCGGTCAGGGAGCGCAGCAGGTCGGCCTCGAAGCCGGTGAAGGCCGCGATGACCCGGCCGCTGCGCCGGTGCCGGGTGAATCCCGTGCTCATCGCCGGCTCACTCGGCCTTGGAGAGCGTGGCCCACAGGCCGTACTCGTGCATGGCCTGGACGTCGCGCTCCATCTCCTCGCGGGTGCCCGTGCTGACCACCGACCGGCCGTCCTCGTGGACCTCCATCATCAGCTTCTCCGCCTTCTTCCTGGCGTAGCCGAAGTGCTTCTGGAACACGTAGGTGACGTAGGACATGAGGTTGACCGGGTCGTTCCACACGATGGTCACCCAGGGGGTGGCCAGGACGGTGATGTCGTCGTGTTCCGGAGTGGTCTCGAGCCCCGGGTCGACCTCGACAGGACTAGCGGCGGACACGCGTTCATGGTGGCACACTCGCCGCCATGCCCGACCTCGACGTCGACCTGACCGACTCCGTCCTGCGCCTGACGCTGAACCGCCCCGACGTCCTCAACGCCCTGACCGGCGAGATGTCGCTCGCGCTCGCCGAGGCGCTCGAGGGCGTGAACGCGCGCGACGACGTCCGGGTCGTCGTGCTGACCGGGGCGGGCGAGGCGTTCTCGACCGGCGCCGACATCGGCGGCGACGAGGCGCACGAGCGGTTCGGCTCCGACGCGATGGACGTCGCGGCCCGGATGGTGCGCGGCATCGTGGCCAGCGACACCCCGGTGCTCGCGGCGGTCAACGGGATCGCCGCCGGGGTGTCCTGCTCCCTGGCGCTGGCCTGCGACGTGATCGTCGCGCGCGACAGCGCCGCGTTCCTGCTGCCGTTCGCGCGGATCGGCTTCATGGTCGACGGCGGCGCCTCGGCCACGGTGGCCGCCGCGGTCGGACGGGCCCGCGCGATGCGGATGGGCCTGCTGGCCGAGCCGCTCTCCGCGCAGGAGGCGCACGACGCCGGCCTGGTCACCCACGTGGCGCCGGCGGCGGAGTACGACGACGTGGTCGCCACGCTGGTGCGCCGCCTGGCCGCGGGCGCCCCCCTCGCGCAGGCCGCGACGAAGCGCGCGATCAACGCCGCCACCCTCGCCCACCTCGACGCGGCCCTGGACCGCGAGCGCAGCGGCCAGACCCTGCTCATGCGCACCGCCGACGTCGCCGAGGGGATGCGGGCGTTCTCCGAGCGGCGGCGGCCGGTCTTCCGCGGCGAGTAGGCCGGGCCCGGCGCGACGGACCCTGGTCAGGCGCCGTCGCGGACGAACTCCTCGTGCACCGTCAGGCGGTCGTGGTCCTGCGGCAGGCGACCGCTGGTGACCAGGCAGGTCGGGGCGGCGCTGTCGCCCGGGGCCAGGTGCTCGGGCACGGTGCACCCGACCTCCGCGACGACCTCGCCGTCGTCCTCGAGGGTGATCGAGATGTGGGGCGTGGTGACGACACCGGAGCCGCTGGGGCCCCCGGTGTGGGTGACCCGGAGACCCCGGACCGCCCTCCGGCCCGGGGTGTCGGCGGTGACCGCCCGGCCCGAGAGGGCCCACCCCGCGTCGAACCGGAAGTCCTCGAAGGCGAACGCGTCGCCCTCCTCGACCTCGAGGGTGGTCGCGGGCCGGTCCGGCTGGAGGCCCTCGTCGACGGTCGCGCCGATGTCGACGGCGACCCTGACCACGACGGTGACCAGGCCGGCGCAGACCAGCACGACGCCGGCGACCACCGCGACGACGACCTTGGTGGACCCCGCCTGGGGACGGGACCGCGGGAGCGCTGGGACGCCGGGCGTGCGGGGTGGGTGCGACACGTCGGGAGCCTCCCCCGTCCGGGCCGGGGTGAACCGGGTCGCCACGTGCGCGCGCCGCCGGTGTCCGTTCCCCGCTGACGCGACCGACCCCCCAAGAGTCGCTTGACAGTCGTCGGGCCGACCGGTGACACTGACCGTCCAACAACTGGTGGGGGGTCGGATGGGCGAGGACGACGGCCGGGCCGACGTGAGCGCGCTGCGGGCGGTGGCCCACCCGGTGCGGCTGCGGATCCTGTCGCTGCTGACCGGCACCCCGATGAGCGCGGCCGAGGTGGCGCGCGAGCTCGACCTCACCCACGCGAACGCGTCGTACCACCTGCGCCAGCTGGTCGACGCCGACGAGCTCGTCGTCGCCGGTGAGGAGAGGATCCGCGGCGGGGTGGCCAAGCGCTACCGCTACCCGCACGAGCGACGCGGCGAGCACCCGCGACCCGGTGACCCCCGGCCCGAGGACCGCGTCCTCTACGTCCGCGCCGTGGGCCAGGAGATCGAGCGGCGGGTGCTGCAGCGCCGTCCGCAGCGGCCCCAGCAGATGAGCGACCTGGAGGGCTGGGTCGACGAGGCCACGTGGGCCCGGGCGCTGGCCCTGGTCCAGGAGGCCTCGATGCTCCTGCACGAGGCCAACCGTCCCCCGCGCACCACCGGCACGCTCCACGTCAGCCTCACCGCGGTCGCCTTCGAGATGACCGGGATCCCCGACGAGGGGACCGACGAGGGACCCGACGAGGTGTCCTCGTGACCTGGGCCGACTCGATGGCGCCGCTGCGGGGCCGCAACTTCCGGTTCTACTTCGCCTCGCGGTTCGCCAACACCCTGGGCAGCTCGATGGCCTCGGTGGCGCTGGCCTTCGCCGTCCTCGAGGTCACCGACGACGACCCGGCCGCGCTCGGCCTGGTGCTGGCGGCGCACACGGTGCCGATGGTCGTGCTGCTGCTGTGGGGCGGGGTGCTCGCCGACCGGCTGCCGCGCACGCTGGTGCTCCAGGTCTCCAACCTGACCTCGGCCGCCAGCCAGGGCGCGATCGCGTTCCTCGTCATCACCGGCGCCGCCGAGCTGTGGATGCTGATCGCGCTGAGCGCCGTGCACGGCGTGGTCTCCGCCGCCGGGATGCCCGCGATGGCCGGCATCCTGCCGTCACTGGTGCCGCGCGAGGAGCTGCAGCGCGCCAACGCGCTGATGTCGCTGGTCCGCTCCGGCCTGGTCATCGTGGGACCCACCGTGAGCGCGCTGCTCGTGGTCGGGGTGGGGGCCGGCTGGGGGCTGGCGATCGACGCCGTCACGTGGCTGGTCAGTGCGGTCCTGCTCGGCTTCGTCGACCTGCCGGCCCGCGAGCCGAGGGAGACCGGCGCCAGCACCTGGAGCGAGCTGCGCGAGGGCTGGACCTACGTGCGCTCCACGCAGTGGCTGTGGGTCGTGGTGCTGGCCTTCGGCGTCCTCAACGCGATCCACGCCGGGCCGTGGTCCACCCTCGGACCGCTGCACGCGAAGGACACGATCGGCGAGGAGGGCTGGGGCCTGGTGCTCTCGGCCGAGGCCGTCGGCCTGCTGGCGATGACGCTGGTGATGCTGCGGGTCCCGCTGCAGCGACCGCTGCTGTGGGGGACGCTCGGCGTCTCGCTGCTCGGCGTCCCGATCTTCGTCTTCGGGGCGCACCCCTCGCTGCTCCTGCTGGTCGTCGTCGCCTTCGTGGCCGGGGCCGGCACCGAGGTCTTCAGCATGGGGTGGAACCTCGCGATGCAGGAGAACGTGCCCGACGAGATGCTCTCGCGGGTCTACTCCTACGACATGCTCGGCTCGTTCGTCGCGATGCCGGTCGGCCAGATCGCCGTCGGCCCGCTCGCGATCGCGTTCGGGTCCGGCAACGTGCTGATGGTCAGCGGCGCGATGTACGTCCTCACCTGCCTGCTGGTGCTGCTCTCCCCCGCCGTGCGCCGGCTGCCGCGGGTCAGCACCACTTCTGCACCAGAGCCCGCAGCACCGTGACGTTGCGGTTGGTCGCGACGCCGACCGCCTTCTCGATCGGCCGAAGCAGCCGGGCGTCGAGGAAGCCGGACGCGACCATCAGGTGCACCGCGCGCTCGGACACCCCGACCCGCTCGTCGGCGGTGGACAGGGCCTCGAGCTGCTCCCGGAGCGCGGCGCTCGGCTCCTGCTTGAGCAGCCACACGTAGTGCTGGGCGTCGTGGCCGAAGCCGTCGGCGTCGGCCACGACGGCGCGCAGCTCGTCGGTCCGGTAGGCGATCGTCGGCACCTCGAAGCCGCGGTCGGCGGCGTAGGCCCGCTCGAGGGCGTCCTCGACCCGGGTCCGCGACCGCATCCGGGTCGAGAGCCGCACGTTGCCGGTGTTGATGTGGGTCGCGACGTCGTCGAAGCCGGCCGCCCCGGTGGCGGCGACGATGGCCTCCTTCGGGAACTTCCGGGTCGCGCCCAGGTTGATGGCCCGCAGGAAGGCGACGTAGGTCGGCATGGCTGCATCCTCACACCGCACGGCGGTGACCGGGGCCGGACCGGCCCCATGCTGGCCCGACCCCGGTCCGGAGTGGTTCGCCGCCGCCGCCGGATCGGATGGGTGGCGGCCCGGGTCAGGCGCGCGAGCGGGCCAGCAGGTAGACGAAGTACGGCGCACCGAGCAGGGCGACCACCAGCCCGGCCGGCACCTGGGCGGGGGCGATGACGGTGCGCCCGAGCGCGTCGGCCAGCCCCAGCAGGACCGCACCCAGCATCACCGCGACCGGCAGGACCCGCGCGTGCCGGCCACCGACCAGCGCCCGGGCGGCGTGCGGCGCGACCAGACCCACGAACCCGACCACCCCGACGGCCGAGACGCAGGCCGCCGAGAGCAGGGCCGAGACGCCGAGGACGACCAGGCGGGTGCGCTCCAGCGGCAGCCCGGCCAGGCGCGGGGTGTCCTCGTCGAGGGCGAGCAGGTCGAGCTCGCGCCGCAGCAGCCAGGCCAGCGGCAGCACGACCACCAGCACGACGAGCACCGGCACGACCTGCGACCAGCTGCGACCGTACGTCGTCCCGCTCAGCCAGGTGAACACCCGCGGGGTGTCGAAGGGGTTGGAGCGCACGAGCAGGTAGGTGGTCAGCGCGGTGGCGCCCGCGGAGACGCCGATGCCGACCAGGACGAGCCGGTCGGAGTCGAGCCCGTTGCGCCAGGCGAGGGCGTAGACGAGCCCGAAGGTGACCAGGGCACCGGCCGTCGCGGCGAGGAGCATGGCGGTGGTGCTGTTGTGGTCGGAGGTCACCACCAGGACGGCGCCGACGCCGGCGCCGCCGGTGATGCCGAGGATGCCCGGCTCGGCGAGCGGGTTGCGGCAGGTCGCCTGGACCAGGGTGCCGGCGAGCGCGAGCCCGCCCCCGGCGAGGACGGCGGCCGCGACGCGGGGAGCCCGCTCGTCGAGGGCGAAGCTGACGAACGCGGGCGCGTCGCCGCCGAACCACAGCGACAGGTCGCCGACCTTGAGCCAGGTGTAGCCGGCCAGCAGGCCGAGGAGGACGACGCCGACGGTGGCGACGCCGACCACCGTCACGGTGACCAGGAAGCGGCGGCGGCTGCGGCTGCCCATCCCGGTGCCGGCCGGCTGCCGGGTGGGGCCGGAGTCGCGCAGCCGACGCGCGAGGAGGACCAGGACGAGGGCGCCGAGCAGCGTCGTGGCGACACCGGTCGGGACCGCGAGCGCCTCCTCCGGACCGATGACCGCGCGGACCGTCGCGTCAGCGCCGACGACGACGACGGCACCCATCAGCCCCGCCGCCGGCAGCAGCACGACGTGCCGGAGCAGCCCGGGCACCAGGACGCCGAGGAGCCGGACGATGGCGGGGGCGGCCAGGCCGACGAAGCCGATCGGTCCCGCGAGGGTCACGGCGGAGGCGGTCAGCAGGACGGCGACGACGACCCCGGCGAAGCGGGTGCTGCGCACCGGCACGCCGAGCACGGAGGCGGCCTCGTCGCCGAGCCCGAGCAGGTCGAGCCGGCGCGAGAGCAGGACGGCGCCCACGGTGGCCAGCGCGATGAGCGGCCCGGCCTGCTGGAAGGCACGCAGGCCGAGCTGGTTCAGCGACCCGCTCCCCCACGCGAACAGCCCGGTCGTCTCCTCGTCGAAGAGGATCAGCAGCATGGCGGTCGCCGCGCTCAGCGCGAGCGCCACCGCGGAGCCGGCCAGCACGAGCCGGGTGGTCGACGTCCCGAGCCCGCCGGCGAGCCCCATCACGAGCGCGGCCGCCGCGAGCCCGCCCACGAACGCCGTCGCGCCCGAGGCCCACAGCGGGAGGCTCAGGCCGAACGCCGTGACCAGGGTGACGGCGAGGAACGCGCCCGCGGTGACGGCGAGGGTGTCGGGCGAGGCCAGCGCGTTGCGCGCCACCGACTGGAACAGCGCCCCGGCGACGCCGAGCGCGAAGCCGACGGCCAGCCCGGCCGCCAGCCGGGGCAGCCGGGAGCCGACGAGCACGTCGCGCGCGGCGTCCTGGCCCTCGCGACCCGGCAGCAGGTCGAGCAGGTCACCGACGCCGACCCGGGACGTGCCCTGGGTCAGGTGCCACCCCGCGAGCACGACCAGGGTCGCGGTCAGCGCGACCAGGACCGCGGTCGCCCCGACCACCCGGCGGGTGTCGAGCGGTGCGGGCGCGACCGGGGTGCCCGTCGTGCTCGTCGGGGCGGCGGTGTCGACCATCGTGGTCCGTTTCGTCGGGGATCGGTGTCGTCGGGGATCCGGGTCGTCCGGGATCCCGGTCGTCCGGGATCCCGGTCGTCGGGGATCCGGGTCAGTCGGTGACCAGGTCGACGTAGGCGTCGACGACCTGCATGCCCGACCGCGGGCCACCGAAGGTCCAGATGCCCTCGGGGAACGCGCTGACCCGGCCGTCCTCGACGGCGGGGAGGGTCGCCCAGACCGGGTTCTTCTCGAGCTCGGCGAACACGTCGCCCGCGGGGTCGACGGTGCCGGTGTAGAACAGCGACGCGTCGCCGGCGGCGGTCATCCCCTCGATGTCGGTCTGGCCGAGCCCGTAGGCGGGGTCGACCTCGCCGGTCCAGGCGTTGGTCAGACCGAGCTCCTCGCCCAGCTCACCGACGTAGGAGCCCTGGCCGAAGGGACGCAGGGTCACGTTGCCGCCGTCGACGTAGCCGTCGAAGTAGACGAAGTCGGTCACGGACACGTCGGCGTCGGCCACGGTCGCCTTGGCCTCCTCGAGGTGGGCGTCGAACTCGTCGAGGACGTCCTCGGCGCGCTCCTCGCGGCCGGTGGCCTCGGCGATCAGGTTGAAGGTGGCCTTCATCTGGGCGATCGGGTCGGCACCGTCGGCGCCCTTGGTGGCCAGCACCGGGACGTCGTACTTCTCGAGCTGCTTGATGATCGCGTCGTCCGGGGCGTAGGCCTCGATGATCACCAGGTCGGGGTCGGTGCGGAACAGGGCGTCCAGGTTCGGCTCGCCGCGGACGCCGACGTCCTCGACGCCGTCCGGGAGCGCCTCGGCGGTGTCCCAGGTGCCGTAGCCCTCGGCGTCGGCCACGGCGACCGGCGTCAGGCACAGCGAGAGGACGTCCTCGATCTGCTGCCACTCGAGGACCGCGACGCGCGCGGCCGGCTGGTCGAGCTCGACGGTCCGGTCGAAGGAGTCGGTGAGGCTGACCGGGCCGGTGGAGGTGGCGACGTCGTCGCTGCACTCCTCGGTCTCGACGGCGGCCGGCTCGGCGGCGTCCTCCCCCGGCTCCTCGGTGGTGCCGCAGGCGGCGAGGGTGCCGGCCAGGACGAGGGCCACGGTGGCTCCGAGGAGGGGGCCGCGGGGGCGGGGCTTCGGGCGGGGCATCGCCAGGGTCATCGGTGTCGCTTCCTTCGAGTGAGTGGTTCGACGCGCACGAGCCCGGTGTCGGGGTCGCGACGCGTCCTGAGAGGCAGCCCGTAGACGTCGGAGAGGACGTCGGCGTCGAGCACCTCCTCGGGGGTGCCGGAGGAACGGACGCGGCCGTCCTGCAGCAGCACGACCCGGTCGGCCACGGAGGCCGCCTGGTCGAGGTCGTGGAGGACGACGCCGAGCGCCGTCCCGTGCTCGTCGGCGAGGTCGCGGACGAGGTCGAGGATCTCGACCTGGTAGCGCAGGTCGAGGTGGTTGGTCGGCTCGTCGAGAAGCAGGACGCCGGTCTCCTGCGCCAGGCAGGACGCCAGCCAGACCCGCTGCAGCTCCCCGCCCGACAGGGCGTCGACCGGACGGCCGGCCATCACGGCGGTGCCGGTGATCTCGAGGGCCCGGTCGATCGCGGCCCGGTCGGCCGCACCGAGCGGCGCGAGTCGACCGCGGTGCGGGTGCCGGCCGAAGGCGACGACGTCGCGGACGTCGAGCCCCGACGGCTGCGGGCGCGACTGCGAGAGCAGGGTGACCCGGCGGGCGAACGCCTTGGCGTTGAGGGGGGCGGCGTCCTCCCCGTCGAGGGAGACGCTCCCGGAGGTGACGCCGTGCAGCCGCGCCAACGCGCGCAGCAGGGTCGACTTGCCACTGCCGTTGGGCCCGAGCAGGACGGTGACCTGGCCGGGGGCCAGCTCGACCGAGACCCCGTGGACGACCACGTGGCGCTGGTAGCCGAGGACGAGGTCGTCGCCGCGCAGGGCCGGTCCGGTGGTCACGGGCGACGACTCTAACGCAGGCAAGGCTTGCCTAAGAAGTGAGCCCCCTCACGTGCCGGTCGAACCACGCGACGACGCGCCGCTGCAGGTCCACCTGGTGGGCCCGCTCCCGGATGCCGTGCGGTTCGCGGGGGTAGCCGACCAGGGCCACCGGCGCCGGCTGGTCGACCAGGGCGCGGTGGAGGGCGACCGCCTGGCTGTAGGGCACCCGCAGGTCCTCCTTGCCGTGCAGGATCAGCAGCGGCGTCGTGCGGCGGGCGGCGTGGGAGAGCGGCGAGCCGAGGGCCGCGTGGTGCGGTCCGGGCCCGTCCCACGGCCGGCTCCCGGCCAGCACCGCCTCGAAGTCGGGCAGGTCGCTGGTCGCGGCCATCCAGCCCCAGTCGCTCACGCCCGCGCCCATGACCCCGACCTTGAACCGGTCGGTGGCGGTGACCGCCCAGGCGGTGAGGAAGCCGCCCTGGCTCCACCCGCCGATGCCGAGCCGGTCGGGGTCGGCGATCCCGGCCGCGACCGCCGCATCGACCGTCGTCAGGACGTCGTCCCACTCGATGCTGCCCATCGTGCCGCGGGCCGCCGTCGCGAAGGCGATGCCGCGGCCGAGGCTGCCGCGGTAGTTGGGCATCACCACCGCGTAGCCCCGGGTGGCGAGGAGCTGGCCCCAGTCCAGCGGGTGGGCGTGCGCCCAGCGCCCCGACCGGCCGTACGGCCCACCGTGCACCAGGACGGCGGTCGGCCACGGTCCGCGGCCACCACCGGGTGGGCGGATCACGACGGCGTCGAGCCGGGTGCCGTCGGCCGCGGTGCACACCAGGGTCTCGACGTCGCCGAGCACGACGGCGGCCCCGTCGGCGCCAGGGTGGACGTGGTGGTCGGAGACGGTGCGCAGGGCGTCGGGCCGACCGGCGAGGACGCGCCCGGCGAGCCCCCCGTCGAGCACCGCGACCGCGACGACCGGCCCGTCGGGCGTCGAGACGACCGCGGCCCCGCTCACCTCGCCGCCGAGGGTGACGGCGACCCGGCGCACCCCGCTCGCGGCGTCCAGCCACTTGAGCCGGGTGTCGAGGCCGTCGGCGACCGTCGCCAGGGTGCGGGTCCCGTCGGGCGCGTGGTGGACGCCGATCGTGCAGCGCTCCTCGTCGAGCCGCGTGCCGACGACCCGGAGCGCGCCGCCGCTCGCGGCCACCGCCCAGGCCGTGCCGCTGCACTGCGGCTCCGGCTCGTGGTCGCCGGCCCACACGACGGTGTCGTCGCCGGCCCAGCCGACGCTGCTGCCGGAGTGGGCCGCGGCGAGCCGGACGCCGTCGCCCGCCCCGACGACGAAGACCCACACGTCGGTGCCGAGCTGGTGCTCGGTCAGTGGGGTGCGCTGCGCGAGGAGTGCGATCCGCCGGCCGTCCGGCGACCAGGCCAGGTCGCCCAGGTGCCGTTCCGGCGCCCAGAGCCGGACCGGCTCGCCACCGTCGGCCGGCACCACCCAGAGCCGGTGGTGGCGCCACCCCACGCCGTGCTCGTCGGCGTCGTCGCGCTCCTCGGCGCGGCGCTCGTCGTCCGGGGTGGGCTCGTCGGGCGCGAGGAACGCGAGGCGGGCACCGTCCGGGGACCACGCGAACCCCGCGACGTCGCGCTTGCGGACCGCGACCGGCCGGGACTCGCCCCCGGTGGCGTCGAGCACGTGCAGGCCGGCCGTGCCCCGCTCGGCCCGGTCGGAAAGGAACGCGATCCGCGTGCCGTCGGGTGACCACTGCGGGCCGGAGTCCTCGAACCCCCGGGTCCAGCGCCGGCCGGCGCCGTCACCGCCGACCTCGGCGACCCAGAGGCTGCGCTCGGCGTGCTCGCCCGCGCGACCGAGGGGCGCCGCCGTCCACACGACCCGCCGGCCGTCCGGCGAGAGCCGTGGCTCGGAGGGCCACCAGAGGGACGAGATCGTCTCGGGCTCGAGTGCGTGGCTCATCCCGGCACCCTAGGAGGAACCGACCAGGGTCGGGGGTCCGGACGTCGGGGGTTCCCCACGACCGGGATCCCACACGACCGGGATCCCCGACGACCGGGACGCCCGACGCCGCGGATCCCCCACGAAACCGGTCCCCCACGACGACGTGGGTGTGACACCGGACCGGCCGGCGTCACACCCACGCGCGCGGGTCGGTCAGAGGTTGCCGCGCAGGTCCTGCTCGCGCTCGATGGCCTCGAAGAGCGCCTTGAAGTTGCCCTTGCCGAACCCGAGCGAGCCGTGCCGCTCGATGAACTCGTAGAAGACCGTCGGCCGGTCGCCCATCGGCTTGGTGAAGATCTGGAGCAGGTAGCCGTCCTCGTCGCGGTCGACGAGGATCTTGCGCTTCTTCAGCTCCTCGATCGGGACCCGCACCTCGCCGATCCGGGCGCGGAGCTCGGGGTCGTCGTAGTAGGAGTCGGGGGTGTCGAGGAACTCGATGCCGTTGGCGCGCAGGATGTCGACGCTGCGCAGGATGTCGTTGGTCGCCAGGGCGATGTGCTGGCAGCCGGCGCCGTCGTAGAACTCGAGGTACTCGTCGATCTGCGACTTCTTCTTCGCCACCGCGGGCTCGTTGAGGGGGAACTTCACCCGGTGGTTGCCGCTCGCGACGACCTTGCTCATCAGGGCGGAGTAGTCGGTGGCGATGTCGTCGCCGATGAACTCGGCCATGTTCGTGAAGCCCATGACCTTGTTGTAGAAGGTGACCCACTCGTCCATCCGGCCGAGCTCCACGTTGCCGACGCAGTGGTCGACGGCCTGGAAGAGCCGCCTGGGGTGCCCCTGCTGGCGCGTCACGGTCGTGGTGCGCGTCTCGTAGCCGGGCAGGTAGGGACCGGAGTAGCGGCTGCGGTCGATGAGGGTGTGCCGGGTCTCGCCGTACGTCGCGATGGCGGCGATCCGCACCGTGCCGTGCTCGTCGGTGACGTCGTGCGGCTCGACGAGGACGTTCGCCCCGACGGCGCGCGCGTGGTCGATGCACTTGTCGACGTCGGGCACCTCCAGGGCGAGGTCGACGACGCCGTCGCCGTGCTTGCGGTGGTGGTCGTGCAGCGGGCTGTCGGGCAGCACGCCGCCGGTGAAGACGAACCGGGCGCTGCCGCTGCGCAGCACGTAGGACTTCGAGTCGCGCACGCCGGTCTCGGGGCCGCGGTAGGCCTCGAGCTCCATCCCGAGCGCGAGCTGGTAGAAGGTCGCGGTCTGGGTGGCGTTGCCGACGACGAAGCAGACGGCGTCCATCGCGGTCACGGGGAAGGGGTCGCGGCTGGCGTCGTACTCGACGAGGC
The DNA here is from genome assembly GCF_005954645.2 of Nocardioides sp. S-1144. Classification (NCBI taxonomy): domain Bacteria; kingdom Bacillati; phylum Actinomycetota; class Actinomycetes; order Propionibacteriales; family Nocardioidaceae; genus Nocardioides; species Nocardioides dongxiaopingii. Next base: position 966,616 of record NZ_CP040695.2, on the reverse strand, counting down.
CGACGAGCTCCTTGAGCTGGTCGAGGGTGAGGTCTGCCTTGAGCTCGTCCGGGGTCAGCGTCATGCCCGTCAGCGTCACCGGTCTCGACAATCTGTGCAACAGTGCGCCAGCACGTTGGACAACCTGACCAGTCGGAGGCCCGCCCGTGGACGATCTCGACCGCACCCTGATCAACCTGTTCGCCGCCGAGCCGCGGGTCGGCGTCCTCGAGGCGTCGCGCCGCCTCGGCGTGGCCCGCGGGACCGTGCAGGCCCGCCTGGACCGGCTCGTCGCCTCGGGCGTCGTCACCGGCTGGGGCCCGGACCTCTCGCCGGAGGCGCTCGGCTTCCCGGTGACGGCCTTCCTCACCCTCGAGATCAGCCAGTCGGCCGGCCACGAGGCGGCCGCCGGCCACCTGGCCTCGATCCCCGAGGTCCTGGAGGCCTACACGATCACCGGCGTCGGCGACCTCTGGTGCCGCGTGGTCTCCCGGTCGAACTCCGACCTCCAGCGGGTCATCGACCGGGTGGTCGCGGTCGAGGGCGTGCAGCGCGCCTCGACGGTGATGGCGCTCGCGACGCAGGTGCCCTACCGCGTCCTGCCCCTGCTCACCGAGGCCTGACCGGAGGCCCGCCACACTGGCCGGCATGGAGATCTGGGACCGTGCCTCGGCCGTGCAACCGGTGCCCGAGCCCGGCCTGGTGCTGCTGACCGGCGTCGTGGCGCTGGCCCTGGTGCTGCTGCCGGCGACCTGGCCGCACGTGCGGCTCGGCGTCACGGTGGTCCACGAGGCCGGTCACGCGGTCGTCGCCGTCCTCGTCGGCCGCCGGCTCCAGGGCATCCGGCTGCACGCCGACACCTCCGGCGTCACCGTCTCCCGCGGCCGCCCGAGCGGGCCCGGGATGGTCGCCACCGTGGCGGCGGGCTACCTGGCCCCCGCGGCGGTCGGGGTCGGCGCGGCGCTGCTGCTGGCCGCGGGGCGGGGCGTGGCGATGCTGTGGCTCCTGCTGCTGCTCCTGCTGGCCCTGCTCGTCTGGGTCCGCAACGCCTACGGCGTGGCCGTCCTGGTCGTCGCGGGTGTCGGCGTCGGCCTGCTGACCTGGTACGCCGGACCACAGACCCAGTCGGTGGCCGCGTACCTGGTCGCCTGGCTCCTGCTCCTCGCCGCGCCGCGGCCGGTCCTCGAGCTGATCACGGCCGGACGCCGCCGCAGCCGCACCTCCGACCCCGACCAGCTCGCCCGGCTCACGCGGGTGCCGGCGCTCGTGTGGTGCCTGCTCCTGCTGGCCGCGAACCTGGCCGGGCTGGGGGTCGGCACCCTGACCCTGGCCCCCGACGTCCTCGACCGGGTGTGAGGACGCCGCGCGCCCGCACGCCACGAGGGTGAGCACCCGCGACCACGGTGCGCACTAGCGTCGCGACCCGTGCCCGAAGGCCACTCGATCCACCGCCTGGCCCGCCGCCACGCCACGCTCCTCGCCGGCCGCACGGTGTCGGCGTCCAGCCCGCAGGGCCGCTTCGCGGGCGGCGCCGCGCGGCTGGACGGCCGGCGGCTGTTGGAGACCGACGCGTGGGGCAAGCACCTCTTCCACCGCTACGCCAGCCGCGACACCGTCGCCGGCGACCCGCTCCTCGACGCCGAGCCGTGGCTGCACGTGCACCTCGGGCTCTTCGGCCGCTGGCGCGACGGGCACGGTGACCCGCCCGACCCCCGCGGCGCCCTGCGGCTGCGGCTCGTCGCCGGCGGGCCGGGGCCCGCGTGGGCCGACCTGCGCGGGCCGACCGCCTGCGAGCTGATGGCCGACGCCGAGCGCGACCTGCTGCTGGCCCGCCTCGGACCCGACCCCCTCCGACCCGACGCCGACCCCTCGCCCGCGCTCGCCCGGATCACGCGGTCCCGGCGCGCCGTCGGGGCGCTGCTGATGGACCAGTCGGTGGTGGCCGGGATCGGCAACGTCTACCGCGCCGAGGTGCTGTACCGCCACGGGGTCGACCCGCACCGCCCGGGCCGCGACCTCGACGTCGTCGAGTGGGCCGCGATGTGGGACGACCTGGTGGTGCTGATGGGCGCCGGCGTCCGCGCCGGGCGCATCGTCACCACCGAGCCCGACGACCGTGCCCGACCGCACGGGCGCCCGCGCCGCGCCGACGCGCACTACGTCTACGGCCGCGCGGGGCTGCCGTGCCGGCGGTGCGGCACGCCCGTGCACCGCGAGGAGATGGCGGCGCGCACGGTCTACTGGTGTGCGGTGTGCCAGGCCTGACCGGGGCACGGGCCACGGAACGGGCCGGCCGACGGACCAGCCCACGGACCAGCCGTCGGACCAGCCGTCAGGCGAAGATCATGCAGGACGACGTCGCGTGCGCGACCAGCTTGCCGGCGCCGTCGAAGAGCTGCGCCTCGGCGAGCGCGGTCCGGCGTCCGCGCTGGATCACCCGCCCGGTGCAGCGCAGTCGGCCGGAGGCGCCGGTGACCGGACGCAGGAACTTCACGGTCAGGTCGAGGGAGGTGTAGGCCTCCCCCACCGCGAGCGTGGAGTGCACCGAGCAGCCCGCGGCGGTGTCGAGCAGGGTCGACAGCACGCCGCCGTGCACCGTGCCGATCGGGTTGTAGTGCCGCGCCGGGTCGACGTCGAGGTGGACCGCGACCGCGCCCCGCTCGAGCTCGAAGCCGTCCATCCCCACCGTCGCGCTGATCGGCGGGGGCGGCAGCTCGGAGTCGAAGATCGCCTGGAGCTGCTGGTAGCCGTCCATCGCCGCGAGGTCCGGCACACCCTGGGTCTCGGTCATGGACCGAGCCTGGAGCAGGCTGGCTGAGTCTGTCAAGAAGACCTAGACTGGCGCGATGGACCCCGACGCCTCCCACGCCGCTCCCCCGGCCCTGGCGTGGTCGACCGCGAACTGCCAGGTCGCCCGGGCGATGGCGGTGCTCGGCGAGAAGTCCACGGTGGTCGTGCTGCGCGAGGTGTTCAACGGCGTCCGCCGCTTCGACGACGTCCAGCGGCACTCGGGGGTGCCGCGCCAGGTGCTCAGCAACCGGCTCGCGCTCCTCGTCGAGCACGACGTGCTGCGCCGAGTGCCCTACCGCCCCGAGCACGGTCGCGAGCGTCACGAGTACCGGCTGACCCAGAAGGGGCTCGACCTCTACCCCGTCCTGGCCGCCCTCGCCGACTGGGGGGCGCGCTACTACGCCGACAAAGAGGGGCCGCCGGTCGAGATCTCCCACCGCGACTGCGGCGCCGCCGTCCACGCCACGCTCACCTGCGAGGCCGGGCACCGGCTCGACGACCCCCGCGCGGCGGCACCGAGACCGGGCCCGGGCGCGCGCCCCGTCGACGCCTGAGGGGGCTCAGCCGGACTTCTTGACCGCCCACTCGCGCACCCGGTCGATCCGGGCCCGCAGCTGCTCGGCGTTGGCGACGGCGGCGGCCGGGCCGCCGCACTCCTTGCGCAGTGCGGCGTGGGTGATGCCGTGCGCCTGGCCGGTGCGGTGGTGCCACGCGCCGACGAGCCCGTTCAGCTCGCGGCGCAGGACGGCGAGCTGCTCGTGGGTGCTCACCTCGGCGACGGTGTCGGGCTCGCCCGCGGCGCCGCGGCGCGCCTGGGCCAGGGCCTCGCGCGCCTTCTGCGCCCGGGCGCCGTCGGCCTGGCGCTGCTGCAGCAGCTCGCGCATCTGCTGCGGCTCGAGCAGGCCCGGGATGCCGAGGAAGTCCATCTCCTCCTCCGAGCCGTACTGGTCGCCGTCGAAGAGCACGTGGTCGAACGTCGCCTCGGAGCCGAGCGCCTCGAACGACGCTCCGTCGAGCTCGTCGGAGGCGCCCTCGCCGGCCTCGGCCTGCGCGAGCAGGTCGTTCTCGGCGGCGAAGATGTCGTCCTCGTCGGTGATCCGGCGACCGAGCACGTGGTCGCGCTCGACCTCCATCTCGGCAGCGTGGCCCAGGAGCACCGGCACCGAGGGCAGGAAGATCGACGCCGTCTCGCCCCGGTTGCGGGCCCGGACGAACCGGCCGATCGCCTGGGCGAAGAACAGTGGGGTGGCGATGGTGGTGGCGAAGACCCCGACGGCGAGCCGCGGGACGTCGACGCCCTCCGAGACCATCCGCACCGCGACCATCCACCGCGCGTCGCTGGAGGTGAACGCGGTGATCTTCTTCGAGGCCGCCTTCTCGTCGGACAGCACCACGGTCGGGGCCTCGCCGGTGATCGCCCGCAGCGTCTTGGCGTAGGCACGCGCCGAGTCCTGGTCGGTGGCGATGACCAGCCCGCCGGCGTCCGGCACGTGGCGGCGCACCTCGGTGAGCCGCTTGTCGGCCGCGGCCAGCACCGAGGGGATCCACGAGCCCGCGGGGTCGAGCGCGGTGCGCAGCGCCTGGTTGGTCATGTCCTTGGTGAGCGGCTCGCCGAGCCGGGCGGCGACCTCGTCGCCGGCGCGGGTGCGCCACGACATCTCGCCGGAGTAGGCCAGGAAGAGCACCGGACGCACGACGTGGTCGGCCAGCGCGTGGCCGTAGCCGTAGGTGTAGTCGGAGACCGAGCGCGGGATGCCGTCGTCGCCGGGCGCGTAGGTCACGAACGGGATCGGGTTCACGTCGGAGCGGAACGGCGTCCCGGTCAGCGCGAGCCGCTTGGCGGCGGGCTCGAAGGCCTCGCGGACGCCCTCGCCCCACGACAGCGCGTCGCCGGCGTGGTGCACCTCGTCGAGGATGACCAGGGTCCGGAACCGCTCGGTGCGGATCCGCAGCGCGAGCGGGTTCACCGCGACGCCGGCGTAGGTGACCGCGATCCCGAGGAAGTCGCTGGAGATCTTGCCCTTGCCCGCGGAGTACGTCGGGTCGATCGGGATGCCGGCCTTGGCGGCCGCCTCGGCCCACTGCAGCTTGAGGTGCTCGGTCGGCGCGACGACGGTGACCCGGTCGATGACCCGGCGCCCGATCAGCTCGGCGGCGACCGAGAGCGCGAACGTCGTCTTGCCGGCCCCCGGGGTCGCCACCGCGAGGAAGTCGCGCGGCGACCGCTCGAGGTAGTCCTTCATCGCGGCGGTCTGCCAGGCGCGCAGGGACGGCGCCGTGCCCCAGGCCGCGCGCTCCGGCCAGGCCGGGGTGAGTGCGGTGGTGAGGTGGGCGTCGTCGTGAGGTCGGGGAGCGCCCGTCACTCGCCGGAGCCCGAGTCGCCGCCGCCCTTGAGGCTCTCCCAGGTCTCCTTGCACTCCGGGCAGACCGGGAACTTCTCCGGGGCCCGGCTGGGGACCCAGACCTTGCCGCACAGCGCGACCACCGGGGTGCCCATCACCATCGCCTCGGTGAGCTTGTCCTTGTCGACGTAGTGCGAGAACCGCTCGTGGTCGCCCTCGTCGGTCGGGACCGTGCGCTCGTCCTCGCGCTCCTTGGTGGCGGTCGAGGTTCCGAAGCCGAACGGGGAGGAGGTCACGGCTCCAGGGTAGTACCCGTCGGGCCCCGCCGAAGAACCGCTGGGGATCAGTTGAGCCCGGGGTCGGCCGGCCGGGTCGAGTGCATCGCGAGATCGCCCGGCTGGCGCCGCAGGACGTCGCGCCACAGCGTCGTGGTGTCGCTGCGGAAGACGTCGGGGGCCAGTCCCGGCACGACGTACCAGCTGCCCTCCTCGATCTCCTGCTCGAGCTGGCCGGCGCCCCAGCCGGAGTAGCCGGCGAAGATCCGCAGCCCGTCGAGCTCGTCGTCGACCAGCTCCACGGGCGTGTCGAGGTCGAGCAGGGCGAGCCGGTCGACGACCTCGCGCAGCCCCAGGACGCCGGTGTCGTCGCCGCGCCGCAGCGCCACCGCCAGCGCACCGTCGGTCTCCACCGGGCCGCCCTGGAACAGCACCTCGGGCTCGGCCACGACCTCGCCCCAGGGGCCGAGCACGTCGGCGACGGCGAGGGCGGTCGGCCGGTTGAGGACGACGCCGACCGAGCCGTCGTCGTTCACGTCGAGCAGCAGCACCACGGTCTCGGCGAAGTTCGGGTCGGCCAGCGCAGGCGTGGCCACCAGCAGCATCCCCGCCCGCACGTCGCTCACCCCACCATCATGACGGGTCGCTGCGCGGGGGCCGCCCGGATCGTTCCGGGCGACGACGTGGCGGGCCCTAGGCTGGCGGGGTGCCGAAGCCGAGGAGCGCCCCGCTCGAGCCCGAGGTCGCGGGCAACCGCCGGGCGGCGTACTCGGCCTCGACCAAGCGCAGCCTGGTCGACGTGGCCGAGCGCCTCTTCACCGAGCAGGGCTACGCCAGCGCCTCCCTCGACAGCATCGTCGCCGGCGCCGAGGTGACCAAGGGCGCGCTCTACCACCACTTCTCCGGCAAGCAGGCCCTGTTCGAGGCGGTCTTCGTGCGCGTCGAGGCCGACGCCGCCCACACGATCAGCCGGGCGCTGGAGGGCCGGACCGACCCGTGGGACAAGGCGCGCACGGGCCTGCGTGCCTTCCTCGAGGTCGTCCAGGAGCCGCGGTACCGGCGCATCGTCGTGCAGGACGGCCCGGCCGTGCTCGGCTACGAGCGCTTCCGCGAGCAGGAGGAGCGCTCGACCTACGCCAACGTCGTCGACATCGTGCGGTCCGTGCAGGTCGCCGCCGACTGGGAGCTCGACGAGGAGATGGTGCAGACGTTCGCGCGGATCTTCTTCGGCGCCATGGCCTCGGCGGGTGAGTCGGTCGCCGGCGCCGAGGACGGCGTCGCGGCCGCCGACCGCGTCGAGGTCGCCATGACCTTCATCATCGCCGGCTTCCAGGCCCTCTCGGAGGCGGGCGTCGCCCTGCCCGGCTCGACCGCCGGCTCGGCCGCCGGCTCGACTACTCGAAGGTGACGTCGCCGCCGTCGTCGGGCACGAGCTCGACCCAGGTGTGGCCGACGGGCACGGTGAGCGGTCCGGCCTTCGTGGCCAGCTCGAGCGGCGCGTCGAGGGCGTCCTTGGACCAGGTGCCGCGGACCAGGCGACCGTCGTGGAAGAGCAGCGCCTCGCCCTTGCCCTCGAGCTTGGTCTCCGGGACCGGGTTGCCGGCCGGGTCGAGGTAGCCGGCGTCGCCGACCTTCACCTTGAGCACGAGCACGGTGTCGGCCGGGAACTCGTCGCCGTCGGCGGCGAAGGTGTTCTCGTTGACGTAGGTGCCCTTGCGGAAGGTCCACTCGGTGGTGTGCCCCGCGGAGAACGACGCCGCGATCGAGGTGGCCTCCTGCCCCGCCGGGAGGTCCTCGGCCGGACCGAAGGGCAGGTAGTCGACCGGGCGCGCGGGCTTGGTCGCGGCCTCCTCGGCCACGTCCTCGAGGTTGGTGAACAGGTTGTACGGCGCGCTGCGGGACTCCTCGCGGTAGAAGCCGCCGGCGCCCTCGGCGAAGAACTCGATGCCGGCCTTCTTGATCCGCGAGATCGTCACGCCCGCCGCGCCGCTGGTGACCATGGCGCCGTCGACCGGCGCGACGATTCCGATGTCGGAGGCGCGCATCGAGCGCACCGGGCCGACGTCGCCGGGGATCTTCGAGTAGTAGAACGCCGCCAGGCGGGTCACGCCGCCCTCGACGAGCTCCTCGACGACGAGGTCGGCCGACCCGAGGCCCTCCTGGGGCGCGCTCGCGGGGGTGTTGTCCATCTTCAGGACCAGCACGGGGTGCTTCTGGATCGACTCGCTGCCCTCGGCGACCGGCAGCCCGGTCATCGGCCAGGTGTCGGGGTCGCCGGAGACCTCCGCGGTCGGGGACGGCGTGGACGCCGCCTTCTCCGGCGCGTCCTCCTCGCCGCCGCAGGCGCTCAGCGCGAGGCAGAGGGACAGCGTGGTGGCGGTGGCGAGAGCGGTGCGGGTGCGACGCACGGGAGACGTCCCTTCGAGGGGGTTCGTTGGTCTAGTCGATCGGTCGACTATCGGGGTCAAGTGTGCGCGCCGACCCACACGCCGCCCGGGAGGCGGGCGGGCGTGTCGGACGACGTCCGGCCGGACGAGCGCCCGGACGGGCGGCGGGGCGGGCGGGGTGGTGCGTCAGACGAGCGTGGCGCCGCCGTCGACGTACAGCGTCTGGCCGGTGATGTAGGAGGCCTCGTCGCTGCACAGGAACGCGGCCGTCGCGGCGATGTCCTCGGGGAACCCGACCCGCCGGACCGGGTTGGCCTCGCCGCTGAGGCGGCGGAACTCCTCGACGTCCATCTTGAGGCGGGCGGCGGTGGCGTCGGTCATCTCGGTGGCGATGAAGCCGGGCGCGATCGCGTTGGCGTTGACGCCGTAGGGGCCGAGCTCGATGCCGAGGGTGCGGGTGAAGCCCTGCACGCCCATCTTGGCGGCCGAGTAGTTCGCCTGGCCGCGGTTGCCGAGGGCGGAGACGCTCGAGAGGTTGAGGATCTTGCCGTACTTCTGGGCCACGAAGTGCGCCTGGGCGGCCTTGGTCATCAGGAAGGCGCCCTTGAGGTGCACCCCCATGACCAGGTCCCAGTCGTCCTCGGTCATCTTGAACAGCAGGTTGTCGCGGGTGATGCCGGCGTTGTTGACCAGCACGTGGATGCCGCCGAGCTCCTCGACGGCGCGGGCGATCGCGGCGTCGACGTCCGCGCTCCGGCTGACGTCGGCCCCGATGCCGACGGCCCTGGCGCCCTCGGTCAGGGGCAGCCGGCCGGCGGCCTCGGTGGCCGCGGCCTCGTCGAGGTCGACGACGGCGACCGACGCGCCCTCCTCGGCCAGGCGGGTGGCGATGGCGAACCCGATGCCGCGCGCCGACCCGGTGATGACGGCGACCCGTCCGTCGTAGCGACCCATCCCGGTGACTCCTCTGTGGTTGGTGGCCAAACTAGTTGGCGGACCTCCCCACCGTAGAGGAACCCTCAGCGACCCCCGAGCGGGGTCTGCAGCGCGAACGCGACCAGCGTCATCGCGAGGATCCCGACGGTGCCGAGCACCGTCCTGCCGAGGCCGTCCAGCTTCATGTCCTGGTAGACGCGCTGGGACGCCGTTCGGTTGCCTGCGACCCGACCCGGTCACCGGCCAGCCCAGCCCTCAGGAATCGAGCGCCCCCCGCAGCGAGGCGGCGACGCGGTCGGCCTCCCCGTCGGCGTAGGTGGTGCGCGGCCAGAAGAAGCCGCGCAGCCCGTCGCCCTTGGTGCGCGGGACGACGTGCAGGTGCAGGTGCGGCACCGACTGGCTGACGGTGTTGTTCATCGCCACGAAGCTGCCCTGGGCACCCAGCGCGTCCTTGACCGCGACCGCGATCCGCTGGGCGGCCTCCAGGAACCCGTCGCGGAGCCCGGCCGGCAGGTCGGGCAGCGTCTCGACGTGCTCGCGCGGCACCAGGAGCACGTGGCCGTGGAACAGCGGGCGGACGTCGAGGAAGGCCAGGAAGTCCGGCTCGTCGAGGACGACGGACGCCTGCGCCTCCCCCGCGACGATGGCGCAGAAGACGCAGGCGGGCACGCCGTCGAGGTTAGCCCGTCAGCCGACCCACTCGTCGCGGGCGAAGACCCCGGAGTCGGGGAAGTCGGCGAAGATCCCGTCGACGCCGGCGTCGAGCAGCGCGGTGATCTCACCGAACACGTCGCCCTTGGCGTTCGGGTCGGTGCCGACCCGGAAGTTCGTGGGCAGGAACTGGTTCTCGTCGCGCACCGTGAAGACGACGACCCGGAGGCCGACGCGGTGGGCGTTGCCGACCAGGGCGCTCGGTGCGCCCGTGGCGCCGGCGGGGTCGCGGGGCAGCACCAGGCTCTTCTCCGGGCCGACCCAGTCGGCGTAGCGCGCGACCTTGCGGAGCCCGCCGCGGCTGGTCAGCTCGGCGTAGGTGGTGCCCTCGTCGGCGAGGTCGTAGGGCCCGCCCCGCGCGTCGGCCAGCTGCACCAGCGGGACGTCGGTGGCGTGGTCGAGCTCGCGCAGGTTGCCGACCTCGAAGGACTGGATGACGACCTTGCTCCGCGCCTTGTTCTTGCCGGCCTGCTTGAGGCTCCGCAGCAGCGGCTCCTCGAGCGACAGCCCGATGGAGTCGAAGTAGGTCGGGTGCTTGGTCTCCGGGGCGACGCCGATCTTGTGACCGAGCCGCTTCTCCCACCTCGCCACCAGGGCGAGCACCTCGGTGAAGGTCGGCACCTGGAACCGGCCGTCGTAGCGGGTGTTGCCGGTCCGCACCAGCGGCAGCCGCTCCTTGGCCCGCAGCGTCTTGAGCTCGCGCAGCGTGAAGTCCTCGGTGAACCAGCCGGTGACCGCGACGCCGTCGATGGTCTTGGTGGTGCGCCGCGACGCGAACTCCGGGTGGTCGGCGACGTCGGTCGTCGTGCCGATCTCGTTCTCGTGGCGGGTGACCAGGACGCCGTCCTTGGTGGAGACGAGGTCGGGCTCGATGTAGTCGGCCCCGAGCCGGATGGCGAGCTCGTAGGAGGCCAGCGTGTGCTCGGGCCGGTAGCCCGAGGCGCCGCGGTGGCCGAAGACGAGGGGGACGTCGAGCTGCTGGACGCGCACGCTCGACGGCGCGGCGGAGCGCTCCTGCTCGACCGTCGTGCGGTCGGCGGTGGCCGGCGCGAGCGGGGCCACGAGCGTCATGGTGAGGGCGGCGAGGGCGGGCGCGAGGACGCGGCCGACGGGGATGGTCCGAGATCTCCGAGATGTCATGGGTCGACTGAACCACTCATCGGTGACGAGCGCACCAACACCTTCGGGCGGGCGGGTGACGTCGTGGCCGGCGGCGGGCCCGGTGGTTGGCTCAGTGGCAGGCGTGACCGCCGCAGGCGCGCGGCGCCGGCCCGACGACCCGACCGGAGCCGGACGGCACGTCGAAGTGCTGGCTGTCGCCGGTGCCGTAGGTCCAGCGGAACCCGTGCCGCAGCATGATCCGGACCACGCCGTGGTCGCGCGAGCGCCACGCGACACGCGGGTGGCGGTGCGCCTGCCACCAGCTGTTCGGCACCAGTCCGGTGGCGGAGCGGTAGGGGTTCTCCCAGGTGTTCACGTCGAGGGAGCGCCCGTAGGAGTGCGGCGAGCGCACGCCGGGGCGGTTGACCACCCAGCGGCAGTTGAACGCGGAGGTGTTGCCGGCCGCCATCGAGCGGTGGTCGTCGGCACCCTGGACGCGCTCGGACCAGCCGAACCGGTCGACGCGGACCATCGACCGGATCGGGTAGCGGCCGGCGTACATCGCGGCGAGGGCGCGGGCCATGTTGTCGACCGCGCCGGCGGCGGCGACCAGCTCGCCCCGGTAGCGGTAGCCGTCGTAGCCCCAGTAGTTGATGCGGAGCAGCCGCAGGCCGGAGCGGCCGACGGGGCAGCCCTCGTGCCAGCTGCGGCCGGTCATGTCGTCCCAGACGCCGTCGGGGATCGCGGTGACGACGGGGTCCGCACCCGGCGAGGTCGCCCGCGGCTGCCGGGGCAGGTCGACGCGCGGCTCGGGCGCCGCCGCCGGCAGCCGCACCGGGACGCCGGGCGGCAGGTTGTCGACGCCGTGCACCGGGCTGCGGTCGCCGCGCACCCAGTCGAGCGCGGGGGCGACGACCCGCCACCGGCTGTCGACCCGGGGCCAGACCCGGAGCGTGGCGCGGCCGCGCCCGTCGGTGCGCAGCGTGCGGAGGGTCTCCCAGCGCTCACCGGCCAGCCGGCGCTGGAGCCGCACGGGTCCCGGCACCCCCGTACCGGCGGTCGTGCGCCACCGCACGCGCAGGGTGACGGCACGCTCGTCGACGACGCGGTCGCGGCCGCCGACGGTGACGACGCTCGGCTGGCGCACCAGGCGGCTGGGGACCGGCGCGGTGCGGGCCGGGTCGTGCACCCCGTCGCCGTCGTACCGGGCTCGGAAGACGTTGTCGCCGGCGTCGCGGGCCCGCCGGACGACGGCGGTGCCCCGCCCGGAGGTGTCGGTGACGACCGTCGCCACCGCCGCCCACGCGCCGTCCCGCCGTCGTTCGAGGACGACGGCCGCACCGGCCAGCGGGGCGCCGTCGTCCCCGGTGAGCGTCACCGCCAGCGGGGCGTCCGCGTCCGCGGGCCCCGCGGTGGCGGTCAGCACCAGCGACGCCGGCTCGGCGGCGGCCGCCGGGAGCGTCGCGCCGAGCAGGAGGAGGGACACGATGACCAGCAGCCGTCCGAACGCCATGACCGGATGATGACGGAGAGCCGCCCCGGACGGCGTCACCCGCGCGGCGGGTCGCGCCACCGTCACCCCGATCGTGCCGTCGCGGGCCGCGCGCCGGTGCTCAGCCGCGGGCGCTGCCGTAGCCGAGGACGGCCGCGAGTCCGAGCGCGCTGCGGGGCTCGTAGGCCGCGCGCCACAGCCCGCCGTGCACGGCGGCCGCGGCCTCGTCCTGCCACGGGTGGGCCCGCGGTGCCGGCGGCCGGGCGAGGTCGCGCACGAGCAGGGCCGCCATCAGCGTGTTGGCGGTGGCCGGCTCGAAGACCTCGACGCCGAAGCGGTGCGCGCCCGCGAAGGCGGCGGCGAGCGCGCGGTTCTTGAGGACCGAGCGGGTGCGGGTCGACGGCGCGACGTGGAACGACACCAGTCCCCCGTCGGCGAGCGCGGTCGTGGCCCGCCAGCGCTGGATCCGCTTGGCGAGGGCGTAGTTGGGGCCCTGGACCGGCACCAGGCTGTCGCCGATGCCGGGGTCGGCGGCCGGTGGGTAGGCGCGGTGCAGGAGCCGGCCGCGCGAGACCCAGCGCAGCGGACGGCCGACCACCTTGGCGGTGCGGCCGCGCTCGACGTAGGCGTCGGTCGAGGCCTCGACGGCCGCGCGCGGGACGGCGAACACGTCGGTCGGGGTGGCGAGGAAGGCCAGCGCGGTGTCGGGGCGGTTCCGCACCAGCCGGGCCCCCAGGACGTCGGCGGCCACCGTCACCCGCACGTGGGTGGCCCCGTCGGCGTAGAGGTAGTTGCCCACGACGAGCCGGCCGTCGAGTCCCTCGACCCAGGTCGCGACCTCCGGCACCTCGGCCAGCAGGTCGGCCCCGGTGACGCCGGCGTCGTCGACCGGCACCAGCAGCCGCCCGGCCGCCCGGGTCGCGGTCGCCCGCACCCGCTCCCAGACGGCCTCGCGGGGCAGGTCGACCGCGGCGACGGTGGCGCCCCAGCGCAGCAGCGGGGCGAGGGGACCCATCTCCGCCCCCGCACCGAGGACGACGACCGTGTGGCCCTCGGCCCGCAGCCACCCGGGGTGCGCCGCGACCTCGGCGACGGCCTCGGCGGCCGAGGGCTCCATCACGCCGCGCACCACCCAGTCGGCCAGCTGGTCGCGCAGCGCGTCGCCGCGCAGCTCACGGCCGCGGTAGGGCACGACGAGCTCGGTGGCCGCGGCGCCCTCCCCGCGGACCTCCTCGGTGTGCAGCACCCGGGTGGGCGCCGCGTCGAGCAGCGAGGCGAGCGGTCGGTCGGCCGCCGCGGTGTCGCGCCCGTCGCCGTCGTCGGCGACCACCATCCGCTGGTGGACGGCGTCCAGCCCGTCGCGGGCGATCCGCACCCACGCCTCGGGCGTCGCCAGACCGGCCTCGACCAGGCGCCGGAAGTGCACGACGTACCCGCTGCGCCACGCGGTCTCCTGCTCGACGCCGAGCGCGCCGGCCGGGTCGACGGCACGCAGCGCGGCGGCCACGACCTCGCGGCCCACCTCGGTGGTGCTGCGGCGGCCGTCGGGTCGGGCGGGGAAGGAGATGCCGTGGGTCACGGCACCATCATGGCCCGCGATGACATTTGTCATCGACGACCGGTGAGGAACGCGACTGAGGAACCGGCCCGGACGCGGCGAGGCTGGGGACATGGACACGAACACCACCACCCGATCCCCGGGGCAGCCTGCGATCCGGGTCCGCGGCCTGCGACGCACCTTCGGACACGGCGCCACCGCGTTCGAGGCCGTCCGCGGCATCGACCTCGACGTCGCCGCCGGCTCCATCACCGCCCTCCTCGGCACCAACGGCGCCGGCAAGACCTCCACGCTGGAGGTGATCGAGGGGCTGGCCACCGCCACCGCGGGCGAGATCCGCGTGCTCGGGCTCGACCCGATCGCCGACCGCGCCGCCGTCCGGCGTCGGACCGGGGTGCTGCTGCAGCGCAGCGGCTTCTCCGGCGACCTGACCGTGCGCGAGACGCTGCGGCTGTGGAGCGGGACGCTCACCGCGCCGCGCCCGGTCGACGACATGCTCGACCTGCTCTCGCTCGGCGGGCGCGCCGACACCCGGATGCTGTCGCTCTCGGGCGGGGAGAGCCGCCGCGTCGACCTCGCCGCCACGCTGATGGGCGACCCCGAGCTGGTCATCCTCGACGAGCCGACCACCGGCCTGGACCCCGAGAGCCGCCGCCAGGTCTGGACCCTCGTCGCCGGCCTCCGCGACGCGGGCTCCACGGTCCTCGTCACCACCCACTACCTCGAGGAGGCCGAGACCCTCGCGGACCGCCTCGAGATCATGCACCGCGGCGAGATCGTCCGGTCCGGCACACCCACCGAGATCGCCGCCGGGCACCCCTCGATGATCTCCTTCGACCGCCTCGACACGCTCCCGGACCCGCTCTCCGGCGTCACCCGCGTGCACCACGAGCACAGCCGCACGACGCTGGAGACCAGCGACCTGCAGGCCTCGCTCGGCGACCTCCTCGACTGGGCCGACCAGTACGGCGTCCGGCTCGCCGGGCTCGACGCCCGCAGCCCCAGCCTCGAGACCGTCTTCCTCGCGATCGCCGACGGTCGCGACCCGGACGCCGGCACGCCCGGCCGGCCCGCCGACCGCCCCGCCGAGCACGCCACCCCCGCCGTCCCCCTGGAAGGGAGCCTCCGATGAGCGCCACCACCGCCACGACCACCGCCCCCACCCCCGCCGACCGCTTCTCCCTGCGCCGGCTGGCCCACCTGACCCGGTGGAACCTCGTCCTCCTGGCGCGCAACCGGCTCGCGCTGGTCTACGGCACGGTGCTGCCGCTCGCCGGGTTGGCCCTGCTGCTGCCCGGGGAGCGGGGCGACATCGCCCTCGGCGCCTCCGGCATCGGCGGCGTCGTGCTCACCGCCGGGCTGTTCCCGGTGTTCTACAACGTGCTGTCGCAGTTCGTGAACCGCCGCGACGAGCTGGTGCTCAAGCGGATGCGCACCGGTGAGGTCCGCGACTCCGAGCTGCTCGTCGGCGTCGCGCTGCCCGGCGTCCTGTGCGCCCTCGCGGTCAGCGCCGTCACCGTCCCGGCCGCCGCCGCGCTGGGCCAGCCGCTCCCCCTGAACCCGGCCGTGTTCGCCGTCGGTGCCGTGGTCTCGGCGGTCATGTTCGCGGGCCTGGCCTACTGGACGGCGGCCTGGACCCGCAGCGCCGAGGCGGCGCAGCTGACCAGCATGCCGGTGATCATCCTGGCCATCGCCGGACCGGTCATGGCCTCGCTCACCAGCCTGCCCGAGGCGGTGCGCGACGTCGTCTCCTACACCCCGGGCGCCGCCATCGGCGAGCTCGTGCGGGTCGGCTGGTTCGGGCTCGACGGCACCGGCGCGACCGAGTCGACCCTGTCGCTCTCGGAGACGTGGGGGCAGAGCGTCGGCCCCCTCGCCGTGATGGTCGCCTGGACCGGCGTCGCCCTCTCGCTCGCCTCCCGCTCGATGCGCTGGGAGCCCCGCTCCTGACGCGTCCCACCCTCACCACGGCCCCGCCCGTCCCTAGGGTGGGGCCGTGGCCATGACCCTGCGCAGACCCCGCCGCTGGTCGGCCCTGAGCCGGGTCGAGCGCGTCGACCTCTACACCCGCGCCTCGCTGTACGTGATGCTCGCCGGCTTCGCCTTCTCGCTCCTGCTCGCCGCGGCGACCGCCGCCGCCGACGCGGGCGAGCGGGGCGCCATCGTCGCGGGCGGGGTCGTCGTGCTCGTCGCCGCGACGGTCGTGCTGCGCGCGGTGGTCGACAACCACCCCGCCCGCGGTCCGCTGCCCTGGCCGTGGGTGGCGGTGCTGCTGCTGGGCAGCGTGGGGTACCTGCTCGTGCCCGGCACGTCGTCGGTCGACACCGTGCAGGCCACGGTGACCGCGATGGTGATCGGCAACGTCGCCGCCGCCCTCGGCGGCATCCCCGACCACCGGGTCTCGGCCGCGGTGGTGGCCGGCGGCGCCGTCCTCGGCGGGCTGCGGGGCGAGGCCTCGGGGGTGGTGTCAGGGGCTGTCCTCGCGGCCTTCCTCGTGTTCGCGGTCCGCGCCTCGCTCTGGGTGCTCGACGTCGTGAGCGAGCTCGACGCCGCCCGGAACGCCGTCGCCCGGCTGGCGGTCGCCGAGGAGCGCCTGCGGTTCTCCCGCGACGTCCACGACGTGCTCGGGAGGCGCCTGTCGACGATCGCCGTCCAGGCCGAGCTCGCCGCGACCCTCGCCGCCCGCGGCGACGAGCGGTCGGCGGAGAAGATGCTGGAGGTGCGTGCCGTCGCGCACGAGGCGCTCGCCGAGGCCCGCGAGCTGGCCCGCGGCTACCGCCCCACCGACCTGGCGACCGAGCTCGAGGGCGCCCGGTCGCTGCTCCGCTCGGCCGGGATCGACGTCGAGCTCGCCGTGGACGTCGTCCCCCGGGCCTGGCACGAGGCGGCCGGGTGGGTGGTCCGCGAGAGCGTCACCAACGTGCTGCGCCACTCGGCGGCCACCCGCGTGCGCATCGAGCTCGCGGGCGACGAGCTGCGGGTCTCGAACGACGGCGTCCGAGCCGGCCCCCCGGCGTCCGGCGGCGGCGCCGGCCTCGACGGCCTGCGGGAACGACTCAGCCCGCTCGGCGCCTCCCTCACCACGACCGCCTCGCCCGGCTCCTGGACCGTCGTGGCCCACCTGCCCGGGTCCGGGCCGCTGAGCGCCACCACCACCAGGAGCCCCGCGTGACCAGCACCGAAACCACCGGCGTCATCCGGGTCCTCCTGGCCGACGACGAGCACCTCATCCGCACCGCGCTGGTGCAGATGCTCAACCTCGAGGACGACGTCGACGTGGTCGCCGAGGCCGCCACCGGCGACGAGGCGGTCGCGATGGCCGTCAAGCACGGGGTCGACGTCGCCGTGCTCGACCTGCAGATGCCCGGGCTCGACGGCACGGCGGTGGCCGAGCAGCTGGCCACGCGGCTGCCCGGCTGCCGCTGCATCATCGTCACCAGCCACGGCCGTCCCGGTCACCTCAAGCGGGCGCTCGCGGCCGGCGTCCGCGGGTTCCTGCCGAAGACGACGTCGGCGGCCACGCTCGCGGCCGTCGTCCGCACGGTGCACGCCGGGGGCCGCCACGTCGACCCCCAGCTCGCGGCCGAGGCCATCACCGCCGGCGACAGCCCGCTCACCCCGCGCGAGTCCGACGTCCTCGAGCTCGCCGCGACCGGCGCCCCGATCGACGAGATCGCCCAGCGGGCCTCCCTCTCCCCCGGCACGGTGCGCAACTACCTGTCCAACGCGATGACCAAGCTCGACGCCGCCAACCGGCACGACGCGGTCGCGATCGCGCGGCGGATGGGCTGGATCTGAGCCACGAGCCACAGGGCTGGCACCATGCGGCTCGTGGACATCACCGACGAGCTCGCTCCGACCGGCACCCTGCGTGCGTCGATCAACCTCGGCAACCCGGTGCTCGCCCAGGGCACCCCAGATGCTCCGGGCGGCGTCACCGTCGACATCGCCCGCGAGCTCGGCTCTCTGCTCGGCGTCCCGGTCGAGCTGGTCTGCTTCGACGCCGCGCGCGACTCGTTCACGGCGATGACCACGGGCCGGGCCGACATCTGCTTCCTCGCCGTCGACCCCGCCCGCGAGGAGACGGTCGCGTTCACCGCGCCGTACGCGGTCATCGAGGGGGTCTACGCGGTCCCCGACGGCTCACCCCTCACCTCGGCCGACGACGTCGACCGCCCGGGCGTCCGGGTCGGGGTCAAGGAGGGGTCGGCCTACGACCTGTTCCTCACCCGCACCCTGGCGCACGCCGAGGTGGTCCGGGGCA